>NZ_JAVESS010000002.1:0-300000 GCF_034006445.1 Desulfovibrio sp.
GCAACCGTACTCCTAGAGGAATGACGGTCACACACGGGCAACCGTTGTGACAGAACCCGGCTTACAGTCCGACTCCCGCATACTGTCAGCCAAAGGCTCAATCATGCCTGAAAGTTCCATCCCCCTCTCAGGGCAGATCAAACCCTGGGCCATACTTCTGGCGGCCGGGCAGGGCAGCCGCCTTGCCGCCGCCGCTGACGGCCGTGCCAAGCAGTTTCTGCACTGGCGGGGCGCGCCCCTGTACTGGCACTCCGCCAGGGCCATGAGCCGCAGCGCGGTAGTGGCGGGCATTGTTTTTGTTTTTCCCCAAAACGGACATGCGGAACACGAGGAGAGCCTGCGTGAGCTTCATGCGGCCGAAGATCTGGGCATTCCCTGGCTCACGGCTGTCGGTGGCGAAATGCGGCAGGATTCCGTACGTAACGCCCTGTGCGTGTTGCCCGCGGATGCCCGTCATGTACTTATCCACGACGCGGCGCGTCCTTTCCTGACGCCCGCTCTGGTGCGCAGCGTCTGCGAAGCTTTGCAGCGCGGCGCGTGCGGGGTTATTCCGGCCGTGCCCGTGACGGACACCATCAAGACCGTTACTGACGGCCTTGTCACAGGAACCTTGCCGCGTCAGGCCCTCATGGCTGTTCAGACGCCACAGGGCTTTTCTTCAGACCTTTTGCGCCAGGCGCATGCCCATGCCAGGGAAACGGGATTGAACGTCACGGATGACGCCTCCCTCCTGGAAGCCATGGGACACCGCGTTCATGTGGTTGAAGGCGAGGCTGCCAACGTGAAAATTACCAATCCCGACGACCTGGCCCTTTTGCATGAGGCCCCTGCCCTGCCGCGTCCCTGCACCGGCATGGGCTATGATGTGCACCGTTACGGCCCTGGCCGCCCCATGCGACTGGGGGGAATTCTCATTCCCGCAGGCCCCGAGGTTGTGGCCCACTCCGACGGCGATGTCCTCCTTCATGCCCTAACCGATGCCGTGCTCGGCTGCGCGGGCCTGGGCGATATCGGCCAGCACTTTCCCGACAAAGACCCCCGCTTTGACAACATTTCTTCGGCGCTTCTGCTGGATCAGGCTCTGGACATGGCGCGGCAGGCAGGCGTGCGCCTGTGCCACGCAGATATGACAGTTGTTGCCCAGACGCCACGCCTTGCGCCCTACCGCGAAGAGATCAAAAAAAATATCGCTCGCCTGCTGGCTCTGCCGCCCGCCTGCGTCAATCTTAAGGCCAGCACCGAGGAGGGACTGGGCTTTACGGGCCGCGCCGAGGGCATCAAGGCATACGCCGCTGTTACAGCGTGGGCAGAAGACTGCCCCGCTCTTGTGCCGCCTTCTCCATTGCAACGCGACATCTGATTCCATAAGGATCGCCATGAACACAGAACTGCACCGTCCCTGGTTTGCCCACTATGACGCCTTTGTCCCCCGCATTACCGAGCCGTGGGACAAGCCTCTATACGCCATGCTGGACGAAGCCGCGGACAAATATCCCAACCGCCCGGCGATCATTTTTCATAATACGCGCATTTCCTACAAAAAACTGCACGAATCTGCCGAACTTTTCGCAGGGGCGCTCAAGCGCCTTGGCGTAAAGACCGGCCAGCGCGTCGCCCTCATGATGCCCAACATGCCGCAGACGGTCATCGCCTTTTGGGGCATCATCAAGGCCGGGGCAGTGGTGGTCATGACCAATCCATTGTATATGGAAAAAGAAATCATGGCCAATATGCAGGACTCCGGGGCGGAACATATTGTCATGCTCGACATGCTCTGGCCGCGCGTTTCCGCTCTGCGTGACCGCCTGCCCCTGCGCAATTTTATCATAACCGGTGCGGCCGACGCCCTGTCTTTTCCCCTTAACTGGCTGTACCGTCTTAAAAAGGGCCGTAGCAAAAAGGCCCCCATCCCCTACGACGGCAAAAACGTTTTTGAGTGGAAAAAACTGTTCAAGGGCGCGGAGCGCTATTCCGCCCCCATTGCCGACCCCATGCATGACCCCATCATGCTCCAGTACACGGGCGGCACCACGGGCCTGCCCAAGGGCGTCACCCTGACGCATTCCAACCTGGGCACCAACTGCAGTCAGGTGCTGGACATCATCAACGTCAAGGCAGAAGACCACCACACCTTCATATCGCTTCTGCCCTTTTTTCATGTGTATGGTCTTACGACCGGGCTTATCATCCCCATTGCCCTGGCCGCCACCACCCTGCCGCTGCCCCGGTACGTGCCACAAGACGTGCTGCGCCTCATAGCCAAGCACAAACCCAGCATTTTCCCTGGCGCGCCTTCGGTGTACATTTCTCTTTTGCAGCAAAAAAATCTGGCCCAATTCAACCTGCACAGCATCAAGATATGCGTGTCCGGCTCGGCGCCGCTGCCAAGAGAAATCTTCCGCCAGTTTCAGGAAACTACCGGAGCATCCATTCTTGAGGGCTACGGGCTTACCGAGGCATCGCCCATCACCCACTGCAACCCCCTGGGCAGACAGGGGCAGAAGCCCAACTCCATTGGCATGCCCCTGCCCGGCACCGACGCCCGCATCGTGGATATGGAAGGCGGCTCCCTGACCCTGCCCCCCGGCAAGATGGGTGAACTTATCGTCTCGGGGCCGCAGATCATGAGCGGTTACTGGCGGCGGCCCGATGAGTCGGCCAGCGCCCTGCGCAACGGCTGGCTCTATACCGGCGACCTGGCCACCATGGATGAAGACGGCTATTTTTACATTGTGGACAGAAAGAAGGACATGGTCATTGTCAGCGGTTACAACGTGTACCCCCGAGAGGTGGATGAAGTACTGCTGGAACACCCCAAGGTTCAGGAAGCGGTGAGCGTGGGCATACGCGACGATGTTCGCGGTGAAGTGCTCAAGGCATATGTTGTGCCCCAGGAAGGGGAAGAACTCACCAAGGCCGACATCATCGCCTGGTGCCGCCAGAAGCTTGCCGGATACAAAGTGCCGCGCCTTGTGGAGTTCCGCAAGGAACTGCCCAAGACCATTGTGGGCAAAGTACTCAGGCGCGCTCTGCGCGAAGAGGAAGAAGCAAAGATGGCCAAACGCAAGCAGCGCAAGGCGCAAAATGGCACACCAGCCAGCGCGGCAGGGAATGGCGAAGAACCCATGGGGCATTCCTGATGCGTATTCTGGCCCAAAGGGTCACGGAAGCTTCCGTCAGCGTTGATGGCCGCCAGGTGGCGGCCATCGGCCCTGGCATTATGGCTCTGGTGGGCTTTGGGCAGGAAGACGGGCCTGATTTCAATACAAGCCCGGCATTTCAGGGCATGGCGCATAAGCTGCTTGGTTTGCGCATCTTTCCCGGCCAGGGCGAACTTGCCCACAAGTTTCATACTTCGCTTGAAGAGTTTGGCGGCCAGCTTCTTCTTGTCCCCCAGTTCACCCTGTACGCAGACTGCCGCAAAGGGCGACGCCCATCCTTTACCGATGCGGGAAACCCCGACTGGGCAAGACCCATGTTTGACTATTTTGTGAAGATGGTTGACGAATCTTGTGCCGTCAGCGTATCTTCAGGCATCTTCGGTGCCGATATGGCGGTACGCCTGTGCAACTGGGGACCTGTCACCATATGGCTTGATTCGGCAAATCTTTTTGCCAGTTGACGCCCGCGTAGCCTGGAGGGCAGCCTGTGTTTACCCTGCAAGCGGAGTCTCATAAAAACGTCACGGTTCTGCGTTATCTGGGCGATATGCTCTTGCCTGATGTTCCCCAGTTCAGCCGCCAACTGGAAGCACACCTTCTGGCCCCTGGCATCAAACAGGTTATTCTGGATCTGAGCCACGTTGACAAGGTGGACTCCTCCGGGCTGGGAGTGCTTGTGAGCGCCAGCACCAAGAGCCGGGGGCACGGCAGAAGACTGGTTCTCCTGACACCGGCGCCTCATGTGGCGGAGCTTTTGAAAAAAGTGGAAATTGAGGGTTTTTTTCCCACTTTTGACAGCGAAGAGGAATTGAAGGGCTATATCCCCGACGCTGCGGACTGACCGCCCGGGCGCATGCTTACAGGCTTTACGGATGGTGCATGGTGCAATACTATCTGCGGCATTACTTCAATCCCGATTTCGACCACCTCCACCTCAAACCGGGCGGAGAGAACGGCTCTTCTGACGTCTATAGCCTGGGGTATGTCCAGAACGCTATTGACGGGCAGGTGCTCGCTGAAATCATCCCCCTTGAAGACGCCGGGCCGGATCCTGACCCCCGCTTTATGCTTGACCAGCACAAGTTTCCGGCTGGCCCCAACACCCGCGTAGACCCCCAATATCCCAATTATCTGCTCGCTGCCGCCAACGGCTACGTGTTCTACCTCGACGGCAAAATCACGGTAAAATGTCTGCTCAATGTCCGTCAGGACATCAGCTTTCAGACAGGCAATATTTTCTTTGTGGGCGACATGGCCATTCACGGCTCCGTGCGGGCGGGCTTTTCCGTCCAGGCCAACAATGTGCGCATAATGGGCATGGTGGAAGGCGGCGTTGTGCGCGCCAGACGCAATCTCATGATTGACGGCGGCGTGCGGGGCGGCGCAGGACAGCACAGCCTGGTGGATGCCGGGGGCAAACTGCTCTCCCCCTTTCTGGAAAAAGTGGAGGCCCGCGCCCGCGACAATATCGTTATTGAAAAAAGTTGCCTGTATTCCACTGTGTATGCCGGAGCCAGCATCGTCGTCCGTGAACTTGCGTACGGGGGCATCATCAACGCCTACGGCAGCGTTTATATTGGCAAGCAGCTTGGCAACAAGGCCGGCATTCCCACCAAGGTCTACTTGGGCTATGACCCGCTGAGCATTCGCCAGTTGGAAAAAATCGACAGCATCATTGCCCAGCAGTCACAGACCATCACCCACCTCAATGCCGTTGCAGGACACCTGCCGCCCGAAACCAATGAAACGAGCCGCAAACTGGAGGCTCTGCGGGCGCAGCGCCAGCAGCTCATCAAGCGGCGCAACGATCTCTGGACTCGCCTTTCCCTGGACGAAAACTATATGCACAACTGTCGCCTGCTGGTGCCGGGGCGCATATATCCTGGCGTGGAGCTTTCCATCGGGCGTGCCTTCCTCACCATTGACAGCATCCACGACAAGGTGGTGTGTCGTCTGGTTGATAATGAAATTATCATCGAGCATTTGCAGCACTCTCATCTGGGCGCGCCTCAATGAGCCAGCCAGGTTCCCTGCCAGACCAATACTCGTTTCGCGCAATCTACCCTTGTGGCGAGAACATCGCCCCCGATGCTGCTCCTGTTGACCTGGAAGCCGTCAGCGGCGTACGCAGCTTCGCCATGCTTTCACCTGGCGGCCCGGAAAGAGAAACAGCCGTCGTCCAGGCACTGCCGGACGAACAGTTGCGCGACGCCCTGCCTGTGCTCCTCGGCTGTGGCATGGGGCATGCCCTGAAGCTCTTGCTTGAGCGCTGTGCAGGCCCTGTGGCCGTTGTGGAAAAAGAAGTTGAAATCCAGAAACTTAGCGGTACCATTACCGCTCTGCCTCCACAAGAACGCCAAAGAGTGCAGCTTGTCTCCGCCTGTAACGCGGATGAAGCCTTGCGCCAGCTGACCCACTGGCAGGCACAACACAAGGACTTGCGCCTGTTGCCCCTGCCCCTGCCCTTCTACCTGCGCCTTGACCGCGCCTACTACGGCCGCCTGCAAAAAGAGCTTGCGGCCAGCGCCCAGTTCGACTTCTGGAGCCGGGCCACAGGGCCGCGATTTGCGGACGCGCAGCCGCGTGTACTTCTGCTCACCAGCAAATATTTTCTCATGGGTGAGGTAGAGGGGGCGTGCCGCAGGCTTGGCCTTGAGTACAAGCTTGTGCATATCAAGGACGACACTCTGGCCTGCACTGATTTTGTACAGCAATTGCTGGAAGCCGTGGTGTCGTTCCGCCCGGACTGCTGCATCACGCTGAATCACATGGGCGTGGACGTTGAAGGCGTGCTCATGGATCTGCTGGCCCGTTTGCAGCTGCCCCTGGCCTCATGGTTTGTGGACAATCCCCATCTCATCATCCACCTGTATTCCCGTTGCGTCAGCCCCTGGACAACCCTGTTCACCTGGGATGCGGACAATATCGAAAGTTTGCGTGCGTCAGGCTTTGAGCATGTTTTCTATCTGCCCCTGGGCACGGATCCTGATCGCTTTCATCCCGACAAGGGCGCAGACACCCCTGCTGCGTGGCAGGCGGATATCTCCTTTGTGGGAAATTCAATGGTCTACAAAGTGGCCGGCCGCCTGAAACACGGGCGCTTTCCCCGTGCCCTGCTGATCCCCTTCAATGAGGTTTCACAGGCTTTTATGGAGAGCGAGCAGCGCTCTGTGGCCGACTTTCTGCGCGAGGCCTTTCCTCAGGTATTTGCCCTGTATGAAGCCCTGCCTGATAATGAGGCAAGGCTCGCTTATGAAACTGCCGTCACCTGGCAAGCCACGCGCCTGTACCGCAATGGCTGCGTGCGCCGCCTTTTGCCCCTGAAACCGCTTATTGTGGGTGATGACGGCTGGAAGGCCGAATTCAGGCACGAGCCAGTCCAGCCGCGTTATCTGGACGCGCTGAGCTACTACACTGACCTGCCGCGCTTCTACTGCCGCTCGCTGGTGAATTTCAACTGTACCAGCAAGCAGATGAAAGGGGCGGTGAACCAGAGAATT
Source organism: Desulfovibrio sp. (assembly GCF_034006445.1). Lineage (NCBI taxonomy): Bacteria > Pseudomonadati > Thermodesulfobacteriota > Desulfovibrionia > Desulfovibrionales > Desulfovibrionaceae > Desulfovibrio > Desulfovibrio sp. The sequence goes on from NZ_JAVESS010000002.1 coordinate 6,662, forward strand.
TTTGACGTGCCCGCCGCCGGTTCCTTTGTTCTTACTGACTGGCGACCCCAGATGGAGCAGCTCTTTGAGCCGCATGAAATGGTCTGCTACCGTGACCCCGATGAAGCGCCGCATCTGGCGCGGCACTATCTGGCCAACCACACCGAACGCCAGGCCGTCGCCCAGCGGGCCCGCAAGCGTGTTCTGGCCTGCCATACCTGGGCGCACCGCCTGCAAACGCTGCTGCAGCACATGCGCCAGGTATACGGAACCCCTGCCGCCAATACTCCCCCGGGGCACAGGGAGCGCGCATGAGTGCAGACCCCATACTTGTCCTCCAGATGCACCGTATGGGGGACCTGATCCTCACTCTCCCCCTGCTCTTGCACCTGCTGCGTCATCGCCCGGAACATGAACTGTGGGTCACAGCCGAACCGCAGTTTTTTCAGGGGCTCATGCCTCTTTTGCCCAATGTGGTTTTTTTTCCGCCAAGTCATTGCGACGCCCTGGCCCAGCGCCATTATGAGCTGGCCATTAATCTGAGCAGCCGGCCGCAGGCTCTGGACTGCCAGGCGCGGCTCAAGGCGGCCCGCAAACTTGGCCCGGAACTGCTGGCAAAAAACAGCGTGCCCGGCGGGTTCAGCAATCAGCATGTTCGCGGCTACTGGCAGTTGTACCGGGCCGCCCTGACGCAAAACAACTGGAACAATGCATTCCACTGGGCAGACCTGCACCTGCTGGATCTTTTCACACACCCCAACCTGTCGGGGGTAGCACACCCACGGGCAAAGGCTGCCGGTACGCGGCGCGTGGGGCTGGTGCTTGGCGCGAGTGAAGCGGCCAAACGGCCAGACGTCGATTTTTGGGCACGGCTGGTGCGGCGTCTGGCTGCGGAAGGCGTCCTGCCGCTGCTTCTTGGCGGCCCCGCAGAACAGGAAATGGGACGCGAAGTGGCCCGTAAAGCCGGACTGCGCGGCGCTGACCTGTGCGGACGCCTGTCTCTCAAAGACCTTGCGGCGCTCATGCGCACACTGGATCTGTGCGTCACCCCTGATACTGGGCCCATGCATCTGGCGGATATGACAGGCGTACCGGTGCTTAACCTTTCAATGGGGCCGGTACATGCCCGTGAAACGGGCCCATTGTCTCCGGGGCAGTATGTACTGCGCGCCGCCATGAGCTGCGTCGGCTGCTGGCAGTGCCACCGCAGCCAGCTTTTTTGCAAGCAGGCTTTCACGCCCCCCGGTGTGGCGGCCCTGATTATGAGCCTGCTGCACTCTTCCGGGCGCCCGGCTGTGCCGCCGGGTCTGGCCCTGTCCCGTACGGGCCGCGATGCCAGGGGGCTGCACAGCCTTGAACGGCTGGAGGCTCCGGCAGAAAAAAGTTGCCGCCCGCTGCTGGAAGATTTCTGGCAGGCCGTCTTTCTTTTCCTCTATGACCCCGACCAGCGCGGGTTACTGGTGCAGAGGTTCGAAACGCTGCATACCGCCTTTCCTCTTGTGACCAAAAGCATTGCCATGGGCCTTGCCGCGCTGTGCGGCCAGTGCGCGCAACATCTCAGGATGTCCGGATCTGTCTTGCCGGGCGGCTTCTGGCGTTCTCAGCCGCCTGCCATACGTCTTTTTACCGGCTACATTCATATGCGCTTGCAGAATGATGGCTATTCTTCCCAAGCCTGGAACAACGCGCTGAAAACTCTGGATGAAATCAGCTCCTTTTTCACCCGCTTGCCCTGAAAATTGTTCCTTTTCCGCCAACATGCGCCGTGCTTGCGGCCCTGTCCTCTCCCCCCCAATTCCGGCAATACTTGCCTTTTCCTTCAAACGCCATAAAACATAACATACCAATATTATTATTTTTATATTTTGGAACACTCTTTGAATGGGAAGGACATCAAGGAGTGCACGATGCAGATTATTCCCACAAGCGCCGGATCATTTGATTCCTTCATCAGCAGCACCAAGGAAGACTCTTCCTTTGCTGACTTTTTCGCTTCTGTGCATGACGCTATCAACAGCATGCAAGAAGGTGAAAACGTCTCGGTTAGTTCAGCGCTTGAGGAAGAGCAGCCCGCAGCCGCTGCGCCCAAGGTACAGAGTCCCTACAGCCGCGCCACTACCAATGGCGTAACATATACTCTTGATGAGGTGTGCTTCACCAAGCAGGAACTGACGCAGCTGCGCTACGACCTTGTGAAGGCCGGAGCGCCAGAAACCGCCCTGAAAAAGCTTGATGCTCTGGCAGGACAGCCCGACGGCGCAACCCTTGCTCAGGTTATGGCCAGCTTACAGACCTTGGACGGCGCGCCCCAACTCAGTGATGACGATAAGGCCCAGATCACCTCGCTGCTCAAAAAAATAGACCCTTCGGGCGTTCTGGACGCACGGGTGCAGCAGCTCATGGCCGAAGGCAAAGGAGAAGCGGCGCTCGGCACTGTCTATGCTTTTATTTCACAGATGGACGCCACCACGACTCTTGAGGTGGGCGCGACAGAAGCCCTTGCCTTCGGGCGCGGTCTGGGACTTGATACCTCAAGCCTGCAAACACTGGTCAACACTTTTGGCGGCAACAGCAGCGCCAATCTTCTTGTTGGACAGTTTTCCACACTCATGGCTCCTGCAAGCGGTTTTTTCAATGAGCAAAAGACAGCCCAAAAGCAACTGGACACTGCCCTGCAAACGACCTTGCAGCCCCTTGTGAGCAAGGCCCGCGCCCGTACGGAAAAAGAACGTCAGGCAGCCGCCCTGCGCATAAAAGAAGCCCAGCAAAGCAAGGTTCTCATCAGCAAAACGGTATCCAAAAACAGCCGTCAGATGCTGGACGAGACGTTGAATGCTGCGGGCAATGAAGGCACAAGCCCCGTTGACGCCGAAAGCGCACTGCGCCAGAGCGACGCCATAAGCAGAAAGCTTGACGGCAGCCAGAGCGCCGGTATTGGCCATGCAGGAAGTCAGGAAGCAAAAGCTTCTGCCGACACAGGGTTTTCCAAGGTTTCTTCCAACAGGGATCAGGCATCCAACACCCAGAGCGCCACCAACAGGCGCTCCGAAGATACGCCTCTGACGCGCGCAACTGACGAGCGCCAAAACGATACAGGCCGCCGCCACTCGAGCGAGAACCGCCAGGACGCCAACGGCGGGACTGAGCGTGATTCATCCTGGAATGAGCTCACCCGCAAAGTTGAAACAAGCCCCATCCTTACCATGCGGCAGGACACTCAGGTCGCGCCTTCCATAATGCATAATCCCAATGTTGTCCTTGAGCAGACCGAAGCCGTTGCGCAGCCCGCCCCCCTGGCGAGGTATGTTGGGCAGCAAGTTGAGCAGGGCCTGCTTTCAAGTTCCCGCAATGGCACGACGCGTCTTGACCTGCAGCTGCACCCGCAGGAACTGGGGGCCATCACCCTCAGCCTCAGCCTGCGCAATGGCGAGGTGAGCGCGACCATACGCTCCGAAAAAACAGAGACCGCCGAAATTGTCACCCGCCAGCTTGATGCCATCCGCGCCAACCTTGAACAGCAAGGCCTTAAAGTTGACAAGGTGGAAGTGCAACTGAGTTCGCACCAGCAGGACGAAAATGCCTGGCAAAATCTGGATCAGCACAACTCATGGCAGGAAGAAGATGCCCGGCGTGAAGAACTTGCGCGGTTAAAGCAACTTTCAACAATGCGAAATCCTACAGATAATTCTGATGGAACCATTTTGGAACAGCCTGTGCATTCTTCTGCCCATGCGGCAAGATATGCCACCCGTTCATTAAATGTGGTGGCGTAAAACCAGCCGAGCGTAAGGAACAAGCCATGGCCAGCACCATTACCAATTCACTGAACCAGACCAACAATGAGTTCAATACCGCCCTGAGCAAGCAGAAGGGCAGTAGTCTGGACAAGGACTCCTTCATGCTTTTGCTGGTGACGCAGTTCAAGTATCAGGACCCCTTGAATCCGATGGATGATAAGGAATTTATTGCCCAGATGGCGCAGTTCTCCAGTCTTGAGCAGCTCATGAACCTCAATACGAGCATGGAAAGCCTTACAACTGCCACCAACAATCAGCAGATGATCAACGCCACTTCCTACATAGGCAAGCAGGTGACGATTTCGGGCAACTCCATAGGCAAGACTACTGACGAGACGACCAAGGAAACCACCATCACGCGTTTCCGTTACTCTCCTGCGGACAATACCGCTGGCGGAACCATCACGGTTCGCGATGCCGATAACAATGCCGTCTACGTCGAAGAGCTCAGCGCCAAGAACAAGGGTACGACTTACGAATTCTTATGGAACGGCAAGAACACTGACGGCACTGTGGCAGGCGACGGCGTATACACGGTCAACCTTGTACTGCGCGACAGCAAGGGGGACGCTGTTCTTTCTGACCAGGTGGTGGACGCCAAGGTAACAGGCGTTGTGACTGATAGCGGCGTGGTTTACCTCGGCCTTGAGGGCGGCCAGCTCATGCCCCTTGCCAATGTACGCCAGGTCATGCTGCCCGCGACAACAACTGCAACTGACAGCAGTGGCACAAGCACGGGTACAACCACCGACAGCAGCACGGCCACCGCGAGCAGTGCAGTAGCATCCAGTGCAGCAGCCATAAGTACGGCAGTCAGCAATGCGGCAGCCAGCAGCGCTGCGGCCATCAAGACGGCAGCCAGTGACGCGGCAGCCAGCAGCGCAGCGGCCATCAAGGCGGCAGCCAGCGACGCGGCAGCCAACAGCAACATCAGTCTGAGCGACGTGCTTTAACAACTGTAAATCGGCAAAATGGGCCAAGGCAGCGCATAATAACGCGCCCGCTCAATAATAAAGATATCCCCCTATCCCAAGACACGGAGGAAGTTATGGGTCTTTCAGCCAGCATGTGGACAAGCGTTTCAGGCCTGCTCACCCACGGCCAAAAAATGAACGTGGTCGGCAACAATATAGCCAACGTGAGTACTCTTGGATTCAAGAGCCAGCGTATGGACTTCAACGATTATCTGTACAGGGGCATCGGCACAACCAGCGGCACCAGCCAGATCGGCGCGGGAGCCGGCGTGTACGCCATCCTGGGCGATTTTTCGCAGGGGTCGCTTGAGACCACCAACTCAGCCACTGACCTTGCTATTGACGGCAATGGGTTCTTCCAGGTGCGCAAGCCCAACAGCGAGCAGATGTATTACTCACGCGCTGGCGACTTTTATTTCAACAAAAGCCGTGAACTCCAGAACCCTGAGGGCTATTTGCTGCAAGGCTGGAAGGTTAACAACGAAAAGAAGCTGACGTTCAACAACGGCGCTACCAACCTTGGCAATGCCAATCTGAGCAAGTCGGCGTATGTTGGTTCAGGAACCCCCACGGACATCGTGCTGGACAGCTGGAATATCGTTCCCCAGCAGACCACCAACGTCACTTTCACCATGGGGCTTACCAATGATGGCAATGGTGATCGCACCACAAGCAGCACCAGCCCCATGACCGCCCTCTTTGATCTGTGGGATGGGAAAAGCACCCCGCCAATAGCCGATACCGCCTATGCCACGCAGTCCAGCATTGATGTCTACGATGAAGGCGGCGGCACCCATACAATGACGGTCTACTATGACCAGGTTGACGCCAGCAAAACAGATTCCAACGGTGATTCCATCTACAATATCAAAGGATTGCCCGCCGGATACACGGTGTATGAATATCTGGTCACCATTCCCCCTTCGCAGGACAACCGCAGCTTTGGCGGCACAGGGTACAATGAGGCCACCAACACCTGGACTACTGAGCCGACCAAGTTTTACAACGACCCCACGGCTGGCACCAACAAGAATGCGGGTGTGCTCATGAGCGGCGTCATGATCTTTAACGCCAGTGGTCAGCTGGTCAACCAGACCGCCTACACCTATGGCGCTACGGAAACGCCTGCCGCCAACAACCAGGTGGCCGTGGATCCTTCGCTCAAAACTTCCTGGCAGCCAACCAAGGTGTCCAGCAACGGGCTGCCGGTTTTTTCCGCCAACTTCACGGGACAACCCTTGGCCAACAGTGTGAGCGAAACCATGTCCAGTGGCGCGGGAACGCCTGTAAGCCAGGTGCAGAATTACATTACAGAACTGGATTTCGGCCTCAAAAGCATGGGCACGCCTACGTGGACGAATAATACGACAACACTCGCCGACCTGGCGGTGCACAGTCCTACTCCACCTGCCACGACGCCTACCCCGTACGTAGACTACTCCAATGTTCCCACCATGACCACCGGGCAACGCCAGGAATACGCCAGCGTGGCCAACACGACATCCTATACTGTACAAAACCGCACTCAGGATGGCTATGCTTCGGGTACATTGAGCAACGTGAGCATAGATAACTCCGGCGTCGTTCATGGGGTCTACTCCAACGGCAAAACCTTGCCCTTGTATCAGATAGCTCTGTATGATTTTCAGAATCATCAGGGTCTGTATCGCGAAGGCGGCAACCTCTTCTCTGCGACAAATGATTCCGGCGAACCGCGACTGGGCGTGGCGGGCGACAATGGCTTTGGCACGACACGAGCTTACAATATTGAACAGTCCAACGTGGATATGACCACAGAGTTCGTGCAGATGATTTCTACTCAACGTGGCTTCCAGGCGAACTCCAAGGGCATCACAACCGTGGACACCATGCTGGAAACCGTTATCGGCATGAAGAGATAGTAAGAAATCTGTTTGAAAGGATGGAGGGTTCGGCTCAAGCGCAGTCGAAAGCCGAACCCTCCGCAGCGTTGGGGATAGCGCTGTACCCTTTCCTTCCGTGCAGGCGTCGGCCATTATGGCCGACGCCTTTTCGTGTGGCCCCTCTGGCTGGCGCAAAACGGCTGGGTTTTCCCAGCAGGTCATTTTTGCGAAGACGCGCTTTAGAGGTCTTGACGCGCCAGCTCCGTCATGAACCGCGCGGACACCGCGCAAATATCCCGCGTATACGCTTTGAACCAAACGCCTGCCAGGCTTTTACAGGCCAGCTTCAAAGTAAAATTGCCCTGACTGTGAAGCATGGTTGGGGCAACACGGCCCAGCATGCCAGCCCCTGCCAGCGCTTTGTGTAACATGACGAAAAAAATTATAAAATTCTGCTTGACACTTTGCTGTTTTTTCCCTTAAAAGAACACCTCACAGCGCGTCCCCATCGTCTAGCCGGCCCAGGACAACGGCCTTTCACGCCGTCGACAGGGGTTCAAATCCCCTTGGGGACGCCAATGAAAATAATGGGTTACATCGAAAGGTGTAACCCTTTTTTCATGCGGAAACGGTTACAAAAACGGTTTGAAAAAACTGCTATTTCTGAACTGCCATTTCCGGCCTCAAACACTCTCCCGCTTTTACCTATCCGCAAAAGCCTCCATGACAAGCATTTACGGACGCTCCCAATCCCCAACAGGGTTAGGAGGGGGTTATATACGGCCCCCATTAACAAGGCAGTCCTGTTAAGGTAGTTTTCTTTTGGCAATATTCAAAATAATATCTGGTCGCGTTTCAAAAATGAGGCCTGGCTGTGGACACCAATATGTTGTCATTCTTTTCCTATGGACAGCCAGAGGATAGATTAGGAAGATAGCCGTTGACCAGAACGCACAGGGAAAAGGCACTGGCAGGGCTTTAGAGCATTTTACCCTTGAAAAAGTGTAAATGCTCTAACGCTGCACGAAGTGCAGCGCGCCACAACGTGGCGCGGATTCGGCCGCAAATCACATTTTTCTGCTGAATGAACACTTTGAAATGCTTAACATTTCAAAGTTAGTCTGCTCTAGAGAACAATGTGGTATGAGAGCTACTGGCAATGGATCTAAAAATGGGGTGATTATCGGGGGAAAGCTCTATGGATATTTCAAAATGGCGGGTATTTACGAAAGTAGCTGAAGTTTTGAATGTTACGGCTGCGGCTGACCAACTTGATATGAGCCAATCCGGAGTCAGTTACACCTTAAAATGCCTGGAACAAGAAACGGGGTTTCCTCTTTTTATTCGCCATCCGCAGGGAGTTACGCTTACGGCTTCAGCCCAGGAGCTTTTGCCTGTCATTCACAATTTTTTGAATGAAAAGGAAAAAGTTGATCAGACCATTGCTCAGATAAACGGTATGACGCGCGGCGTAATTCGGATAGCAAGCTACCAAAGTATTGGAATAACATGGCTCCCCGAAATATTAGAGCAATTTTTGCATGATTTCCCGCATATCCATATCAACATATGGGAAGGCGGCGATGATGATGTCGAACACGCTCTTTTCAATAATGAAGTTGATTTGGCTTTCACAAGTCTGCGCGAGAGGCCAAATTTCGAGTGGATCCAACTCGCAACGGATCAGTTGCAAGCCATTTTTCCCGAAGGGCATCGGTGTGCTTCCAAAGAATGTATCCCGCTTACCCTTTTCAAAGACGAACTTTTTATAACATCCCCAGGTTTTTATGAGCACGATGTAAACTATTTTTTAAAAATGCATGACGTTCAACCAGAAAACATCCTTTGCCATTCCACAGAAGCGTTTTCCATTATGGCTATGGTCAGAAAAGGTCTGGGTTCCAGCCTTCTTTTCACAAGAATCATAGAGGCCGGCGGACTGCACAAGCTGGTGGTAAAGCCGATTTCCCCCCCCATATCCCGGCAATTGGGAATTGCAATAGCATCAAAAGAACAGGCCTCTCCGGCAGCAAAAATTTTTATTGAATATGCTGAAGATATTGTATCAGTAATGAATGATGCGTAATTTTTTACATATTTCACCTGGTATTGTATACATAGAACAATACCCTACTTGAAAAGCGAGCAAATAAGAGCCTCCATCAATTTTTATTGCGGGCTGAGTTATTCAGAAAGTGCCTACGTAGCGTTATTGAATTCAGGCGCTGTGAGTGAACAGAATGCCTCTTGCTTTACCAGTTTTCTGCAAAAACTGGATCCTGACATAGAGTTTTTCTGGCACTGCCAGTCTCCACATCATTCTTTCGGAACAAAGTACACTTGAATTGCTTTTCAGAGGCGGTGGCAGAGGTCGCGCCTTCCAAACATAACATAGTCTCAAGGGTAAACTGCTCCAGGCATTTTATAGCTGGCAAAGCGCGCGCTTTGTCAGCTTTTTTTATAATGCCCCGCAGACCTGTTCAGCAGCTCTCGGGCAGTTCAACCTTGAAATGTAAAGCATTTCAAGGTTGATCTGCCCTAAATACATCTCCACCAGTCCCCCTCCAATACCACCAATGAGCATGGATGCAGGGCATATTTTTTGCCGGATAAAAGCACTGTGCACCCGTACAAAAGCCATAACACCGCTCGAACGTTCCAATATTAAAGTATTAGATTGCTTCAATCACACATTCGATTTGTCTTTGTGTTTGAGAAAGTAGTAATCCTTTCTCAAGAAAAGTAGTTTGTCCGATTCTGCTCCCATTGCTTGAAGAGCATCACACTGTGCGTAAACGAGTAAGAGTACCATCACGCAACACTTACATCTGGAGTTTTGTTATGGCACAACTGGCACACATAAACTATGAAGACGCACCATTTTTACCAGTACACAAAAAAATAACCTTGGGAGTCTATCTGGGACAGATTTCTGATGGTTATACACTTTGTGTTGTGGGCACGGCACTTACCCTGGCAACGACACATCTGGGTTTGACCAGTTTCTGGATGGGGGCGATCGGGGCAGGAGCATTACTGGGCATTCTATTTGGCAGTCTTTGTCTTGGTCCTTTATCTGACAAGTTTGGGCGAAAGCCACTCTTCATACTGTCCATGCTTTTATTCTCCATTGTTACCGCCATCCAATTTTTTATTTCCGATCCACTGGCGCTGGTTGCTACACGTTTTCTGATTGGCGCTTGCATCGGCATGGACTATACGAGCAGCCCTTCTCTGTTGACAGAATGGGTTCCGAGGCGTTTAAGCCCCCGTCTTCTTGGTTCTTTCCTGATCCTTTGGATGACAGGTTTTGTATTTGCCTACTTTATCGGCATTGCCATGCCTGATTTTGGCGAAAACACCTGGCGCTGGATTCTGGTCTCGCCGCTGCTGCCCTCCTCTCTTGCATTTTTATGGCGTCTTTGCTCGGGCATCCCGGAATCCCCCAGGTGGCTTGCAAGCAAGGGCCGCACTGAGGAAGGGCAAGAGCTTATCCGCAAACACCTTGGACCAGAATATTATATGACGGCAAACCTTGAGACCGGAGCAGTCTCCACCTCATGGTTTCAACTCTTCAGCAAAGATCAATGGCGCGCCTCTCTGACCGCGGGCATTTTCTATGCAACCCAGGTCTTCCCCTTCTTCGGGATTGGTATCTTTTTGCCGATGGTTCTGGCTGACATGAACATGGCCGGGCAACTTGCTCCCGGAATCATATACAACCTCTTCATGATCATTGGTGTTCTTGTCGGTGTGTGGCTCATTGAAAAAATTTCCAGAAGAACATTCCTCCTCACCACCTTTTATGCTTCAGCCCTGTTGATGAGCATCATCGCCTTATGGCAAGGCATGCCTACCAATCTTCTTATTGTCATGCTGACTCTCTTCTCCTTTATTCTCAATATCGGCATTGTATTGGAAAACCCCTATCCTGCCGAACTGTTCCCCACCCATCTTCGCGCTTCGGGCGTTGGATTTGCCACTGCGGTAAGCCGTATCGGGGCTGCTGCCGGAACCTTCTTGCTTCCCGTCATTAATGAGCAGTGCGGTATTTATGTGACGCTTGGCGGCTGTGCCGTGTCCCTCTGGCTTGGCGGTATTGTTTGCCAGGCATGGGCGCCTGAAACATCGCAAAAGTTCAAATAGCAGCGTGTATTGGCTGAGATAAGCAGAAAAAACAGCGGAAAGAGTGAAAAACAACCACAACAGGCATTTTTACATTCTCACATACAACCTGCCCCTTTGCATCAAGGCGTAAGAAATACATCTCCAGGTATTGTGCCATAGCGTTTTCGTTCGTGTTGTGAACAACCTCGACCATCTTTTAATGGAGGCAACCATGAGTTTTAAAAGAACATTTCATGCTGTTGAAACGCATGCTGGCGAACCCATGCGCGTTATTACCGGGGGGGTGCCGCATATTCCCGGAAATACCGTATACGAGCAAATGCAGTGGCTCAAAAAAAATGATGACCAGGTCAGACTGCTGATGTTGCGTGAACCGCGTGGCTATCCCCCTCTTTGTTGCAATCTTATTGTTCCACCCAAGCACCCTGATGCTGTTGCCGGATACATCATTATGGAGCAGGTTGAATACCCTCTTATGAGTGGCGGCAACACCTTGTCCGTGGCAACGGTATTGCTGGAAACAGGCATGATCCCCATGCAGGAACCTGTTACCGAATTCACACTGGAAGCTCCTGCCGGGCTCATCGGCATCAAGGCAGAATGCCACAACGGCAAGGTTACAAACGTGACCTTTAAAAACGTGCCTGCCTTTGCCGTCCACCTTGACGCTGTGATTGATGTGCCGAATCTCGGTAAAGTAACAGTGGACGTAGCCTGGGGTGGCATGTTCTATGTCATCGCCGATGTGCGTCAGTTTGACTGGATAAAACTGGTACCCGAACAGGGCGGCGAAATTGCCCGTGTTTCCTCACTCATAATGAAAGCGGCACAAGATCAGTTGCCGGTTGAGCACCCGGATTACCCAGATGTGGGCATCACTATTTCCCAGCTTTCAGGCCCCACGGATAACCCCCAGGCCGACTGGAAAAATGCTGTCACTGTGGCTAGCGGTGAAGTGGACTTTAACAACCCGGCCACCTGGACAGGAGCCCTGGACCGTTGCCCATGCGGTACAGGCACATGCGCAAAAATGGCAACCCTGTACGCCAAGGGCAAACTGGGCCTCAACCAGGCCTTTCGCCATGAAGGCATCCTTGGCAACGTGTTTACCGGGCATTTGGTGGAAGAAGTCCAGATTGGCAAATACAAGGGCGTCATCCCAACCCTCGGCGGTCAGGTCTGGATTTACGGCTACAACACATATGTGCTTGACCCGACAGATCCTTTTGTCAATGGATACACCATTGGCGACATATGGGCATAACACCATAGGGAACGCTGATTGCGCAGTGCTTCCTTCATAAGAATACGGAGTACGGCATGCTTGCATGCCGTACTCTCTTTTATGGCTTCAACCAGTTGAGCGCGTTAGCACGAAACAGAAAACCACCCGCCTATGCTATGATCCCCAGCATGTTTTCAAAGGCTAAGCCTGGTGGGGCTTTTTGCTTTGTCTACCTGAAGGGGATCATAGCGTAAATGCGGGTGGTGCTGATTTGGAGGGTGCATAACATGCAGGCCATTTTCATCGCGAGCGTCGATGGGCTCGGGCTTTCCCGAGGACATGGAAATTGTATTTCCAAAAACGCAAAGGGATATGCCCCATCAAGGAGGACAAAGTAAAAAAGCCCCCAGGCTGAAATTTTCAAATTCTGATGGGCATTTCAAATCCTGATGGGCATTTTAAATCCGGAGGGGCCAGTGAATTAATTTGTTTCTTTTCCCTTTATCAAATCATTTTTTCAGGCAGGACATTTCAGAATCCATAGCTTTCCCCTGGTCCAGAGCGGCACGGGCAGCATCAATGATATGTCCGCGGATTCCCGTGCGATCCAGGTGATTCAGCCCCGCGATCGTCATGCCCGAGGGAGATGTTCCCTGTTCTCGAAGGATCACAGGATGTCTACCTGTCTGTATCGCCAAGCTCGCGCATCCATCCATCAGCGCGGCAGCGATGGTTTGCGACGTTTTTCTGGCTAGCCCCACACTCACGCCAGCTTCACACAAGCTGTCCATAATATGAAAAAGAAAGCCCGGACCGCATCCGGCAAGAGCCGTGAAAGCATTCATGTCACCTTCATCAATATCAATCACGGTTCCCAGGCCATTGAGCAGTGCGCGGGCCATTTCTTTCTCTTTGTGAGAAACTTCTGGCCCGGCGCAAAAACCAAACAGCCCTTTGCCAACTTCGACCAGGGTATTGGGCATAATCCGAATAACCGCAAATTCACTCCCAGCCCATTTGCGAAGACTTTTCAGTGTAACCCCGGCCGCCACAGATATCAGAATTTTTCTGCCGGTGCTGCCCCCGGGCAGCAAACCAGCAATCTCGCACACAACGGCCTCCATCTGCTCCGGCCTGACTGCGATAATAATAATCTCACAGGTTGAAACGAGCTCATGCACTGTTTCTGCAAATAGGATTCCTCGCGGCGCGGCGGCCCGGATTTGTTCGTTTTTTGCATATAAATACAGTGAAAATGCATTGCGAAACTCTGCTGCACGGGTCATGGCACCGGCCAGAGCGCTCCCCATGCTTCCAAAGCCGATCAAGCCAATGGGGACAGAAGAAATTCCTGCACTCATACTATTTCTCTCCAAAAGGTAGCCTGGCCGGTGAAGAGCCAAGGCGCAGAGAAATGTTTATTGAAGCCTGGATGATATTTTTTTCAATGTTCACCAGAGAAGACGCATTAAGCCGCACTGTGGGCGCGGAAACGCTGAGCGTGGCAACCAGCTTGTTCTGGTAGTCGAAAATAGGCACCGCAATACACCGCACGCCCTTGAAAACCTCTTCATAGTCATAGCCCAGACCCGTCTGGCTGACCTTTTCCAGTTCGGCGCGCAGGGCTTCCATGGTCTGTTCAATATGCAGGGCTGGCGATTGTTCACCAATAAGCTTGAGCACTTTTTCTGCCTCTGCCTCTTCAGCAAAGGCCAGAAAAATCTTTCCTGAAGCTGACTGAAACAGGGGGAATGAACTTCCGATGATGGAGTCCTGGCGCAGCATCTGCGAGGTGACCTGCTTGTCCACCACGAGCATTTCTGTACCTGAAACCACACAGAGGTTCACAGTTTCGTCCACAGCTTCAAGAAGTTCTCTGCAATAGGGCCTTGCCATGTCCACCAGACTGGAGTGCTGCAGCACTCTGCTGCCTATGGAAAACAGCTTGAATGAAAGGCAGTATTCACCTCTCTGTTTTTCCTGAAAAACGTAGCCGTTGTCCTCAAGGGTCAGAAGCATACGGTGCACTGTCGTTTTGGGCAGACCCACGGCTCGGCTCAGTTCGGCCAGCTCCCAGCATTTTTGTGTGGAGAGCGTTTCGATAAGCAGGCAGGCTTTTGAGACCGAGCCGATTTCGTAATATTTTTTCGTTTGCGTCACTATTGGATATTCCTGTCAAAATTAAATATGGTCGCTATGGCTTATCCCATAATGCTAGACCAAATGCACCGGACTGGCAATGATGCTACGCCAGGCTGCGGGACAGGCCCCACAGAGACTTACTGGGCAAGGCTTGCCGCGTCCTCAAGGCTGCAGTGCATGGTTTCGGGAGCCATTTTATAACTGACCACAAAGCCTACAAGTGTTATTGCGGCGGCAACCAGCATAGTTGCGCCTATACCGATGCGCACAAGAGCCAGCGGTACGAGGTAGGTGCCTACGGCGGCTCCAATTCTGCTGAGCGACGAGGCCAGCCCCACTGCGGAGGCACGAATTTCAGTGGGGAAAAGCTCGTTGGGATAAATGAACTGCAAAATCTGCGATCCGCCGGTCGTCAGGGCATAAGCTGCGAAAAGCAGAAGAATGACATACTGTGTGCTATTGGCGAATAGGCCGAGCAGGAGAAGGGCCAGGCTGGTCCAGAAAAAACTTTGCAGCAACAGGGCGCGCCGTCCAATTTTATTGACAAGAGACAAGGCAAAGACGGTACCCAGCATAAAAAGAATGGTAATGGCCACAGAACCCATATTGCTGAGGTCGCCGGTAAGGCCCAGCGCCGTCAATATCTTGGGACTGAAGGCGTATACGGCGAACAGGGGTACGATGGTACAGGTCCAGAATACAGAGACAAAGATCATGCGGGTTCCGTAACCGGCCCGGAACAAAGCGGTTATACCTACCGGCTTGGGCTCTGTGGTAATGGACTCAAGCTCTTGCATGCTGACATCCTGTCCGTATACCTGCTTGAGAACAGCCTTGGCTTCCAGATAGCGCCCTTTACGGCGCAGCCAGCGTGGGGATTCCGGCGTATTACGCCGCAGAAAAATAAAGATTGCTGTGGGCAGGGCTGCACTGGCCAGCATCCAGCGCCAGGCGTCAGGTCCCATGTGCAATAATATGCCTCCAACAATGTAACCTATTGCTGCCCCAACAAACCACATGACGTTCAGCATGCCGGTGAGAGGCCCACGATATTTTTTAGGCGCGAACTCCGCAAGCAGTGCTGTGGCAATGGGATAGTCCGCCCCCACGGCGATGCCCAGAAAAAGACGGCAAAAAAACAGGCTTTCCGCGCTTTCCACCCAAAATTGGGCCAGAGAAAAAACGCCTATGGCCACAAGATCGAGAGTGTACAATACCTGTCTGCCGAACTTGTCTGTAAACCACCCGCCCACAAATCCGCCAAGAAAAATACCGATAAGAGCTGATGCCCCTATCATGCCCTCCCAGAATAAGGAGAGCCCCAGATATGGAGTAGCCTGCACAAGGGCTATGCCAATGATGCTCAGCACATAACCATCAAGAAGAGGCCCACCCGAAGAATATATGGCCAAACGCTTATGAAAATTGTTTAGCGGCGCATTATCGAACATTTCTACCAATGATGTACAACTCATTGTATCCCCCCAGATACGCAACAGTGTTACTTAGTACAAGTTAATTATCAATTAAGTACCCCTATATAAAAATTCATTTCTGCATCTTGCAGTACATCTGACAATATTGGGGCAGTGGCCCAAGCTTTTAGGCCAGAGAGTCGCATTAGCCCCCAAAGAAGGCCACTGCCCCAAAGGTTATTAGAGCATTTTCACATTGAGAATACCCATTCTCGCGCTAGCCGTTGCCCGCTCCTGCGGGCTTGCCTGAACCGTTGGCGGGAACCGCCTTACGGGGCAGGACAGCCCTGCAGGCAACGGCTGAAGCTGCGCCGTCTGCTCACGAAGCCGCCAGAGCAATTTCAAAATGAAATTGCTCTAGAACTCAACAATGGCGTCAAGTTCCAGCAGGGCTCCCTCGGCGATGCGGCTCACTTCCACTGTGGCGCGGGCCGGCTTGTGATCGCCCATATACTTCGCGTACGCACGGTTGAAGCTGGCAAAATCATCCCAGTTGGCGAGATAGACAGTGGTTTTGACCACGTTCTTCAGACCTAGGTCCACAGTGTCCAGAAGTGAAACCAGGTTCTTCATGGTCTGTGCCGTCTGCTCCTCAATGTTGGCCCCCACCAGAGCTCCGGAAATGGGATCAAAGGGTACCTGGCCGGACACGTACAGCATGTTGCCGCTTCTGACCGCGTGGGAATAGGGCCCGCAGGGTACCGGCCCCTTTTTGTCGTTCACGAATTCCATACTACTTCTTCCTTTTTTAGGCTGTAATATTTATGGCCTTTTGCCTGCCCGCTATTTCTGGTTCTGGGGGTGCAGCACGATTCTGGCGTCAACCAAGGCAATACCATTTTCCGTGGCAAATACGGGATTCAAATCCACCTCCGCCACGTCCTTCAGTTCCGCAACCATGTGGGACAGCTTGCTCACAGCTTCCACCAGAGCTGGAATATCCGTGCCAGCCTTACCGCGAACGCCGGTAAGAAGCGGGAATCCTTTTATTTCTCTAATCATTCTTTCAGCTTCAGGAGCGTTCACCGGCGCTACGCGGAAAGACACGTCCTTGAGCACTTCCACAAAGATGCCGCCAAGTCCGAACATGACCGTCGGGCCGAAAGTGGTATCGTAGCTGCTGCCGATGATGCACTCTACGCCCGCCGGGAGCATGGGCGTAAGCATGACGCCAAAAATATCGGCGCAATTATTATAGTTGAGCCCGTTGGCCACGAGCTGTTCATATGCCTTGCGGGCCGCGTCCTCGGAGTCCACATGCAGGATGACTCCTCCTGCGTCGGTTTTGTGCAGAATGTCGGGCGAGACTATCTTCATGACAACTTTGTCCGCACCAAGCCGTGTGAACATGCTTGCCGCCTCGTCCGCACTGGCCGCCAGCAGGTGGGGCGGCAGGTCAAAGCCATAAGCGCGCAGCACTTCACGGGCTTCGGTCTCCACAAGGTTTATCCTGTGCTGCGCGCGCACCTTGTCGAAAATGGCTTTCACGGCCGCATGACGGTCTTCGGGCAGGCGCGGGGGCGCTGCGGCCAGTTCCTCGCGTATCTTTTCCTGCCGGGCGTTGAAGCCCACAAGCGCGCCCATGGCCCGCATGGCCGCATCAATTGAAGCATAGACAGGAAAGCCGTGTTCCATGAGATAGGTCAGGCTTTCGGGCCGCTGCGCCTGGTAGATGGAATGCATGACCACCGGCTTGTCGGACGCTATCGCGCGCTGCGCCAGGCTTTTGGCCACATCCATTTCCAGTTGGCGGAATTCCTCCGACAGGTCACAGTAGCCGCCGTAAAGTCCCACGATAACCAGCCCGTCTACCTCGGGATCGTCCAGCAGCACCTCGGCGCAGCGGTCGAAAACCCACATGTCGCCTTCAGGCGTACCCGCAAGATCCACAGGGTTCCTGATGGGGCAATGGGGCTTGAGAATGGCGCGCAGCTTGCTCTGGGTCGCTTCGGACAGCACAAATGCGTCCAGGCCGAACTGTTCCGCAGTATCCGTCGCCATGACGCCATGCCCCCCACCGTCGGTGAGAATGGCTATGCGGTTGCCTTTTGGCGTTTTGCAGCGTGAAAACGCTTCCCCCACATCAAGCAGCTCATTGGGGGTGTTCAGCCGGATGATGCCGGCCTGATTCAGGGCAGCGTCAAAAATTTTCTCGCTGCCGGCCAGTGAGCCTGTATGGGAAGCGGCTGCTCTGGCCCCCGCTTCGCTACGGCCGATCTTGATGGCGGCTACAGGCTTTTTCAGGGCCGTCTGACGAGCCTTTTCAACAAACCGCCGTCCATCGTCCACGGATGAAACACGCAGCCCTTCCATATACATGAGCACAACGCGCGTGGCTTCGTCCTGCCCCAGATACTCCACAAAGTCCGCAAAGCGCAGGTCGATCTGGTTGCCGATGGTCGCCCATCCGCTATAGCCGAGGCCGCGCGACTTGGCATTGAAGTTGATGTCAATGCCGAAGTTGCCGCTTTGCAGCACAAGGCCCATATGCCCTTTTTCCAGATCAATGATGCTGGCATTGAGGCTTACAGGCGCGCTGAACATGCCCATGCAGTTGGGCCCCATGATGCGCATGCCGCTTTTGGCTGCAATGGCGAGCATCTGCTGCTCCAGCGCCTTGCCTTCAGGGCCGGTTTCGCCAAAGCCGGTGGACACGACAATGACGGCCTTCACGCCCTTGTCCGCACATTCCTGAAGTACAGGCAGAATATGCTTGGGGGCTATGCCCACAATGGCCAGGTCCACAGGGCCGGGAACGTCCGAAATGCTGGCATAGGGTTTATACCCCAAAATATCATCAGCCGCTGTTCTTGATATGAGGTACAGTTGGCCGGTAAACTTGTTGTCTATGAGGCTCTTGGCTGTCCAATAACCATACTTTCTGGTGTCTGACGAAGCCCCGATAAGGGCTACGCTCTTGGGCCTAAAAAGAGGAGTCAGGTCTGACATAAACAGATACCTCGGATATGCTACTGGTTCGCCTCAATGACGCCGATGGCGACATCAGGGCAGACAATGCGGCAAATATTGCACTTTACGCACTTTTCGGGCGCGACCTGAACTACAAAGGCGTAGCCTTGCTGGTTGAGTTCGGAGCCTATGCCAAGAGTCTCCTTGGGGCAGGCGGCAACGCACAAGCCGCAGGATTTGCAACGAGCGCCTTCAATCAGGTGCAGCTTCGAATTCTTGTTCATTTGCACGCCTCCTTCTCCACTGCCGTAATGCCCAAATTCAGGGCCTGCAGGTTTACCTCCAGCAGGGCTGCCTTTTTCTTGCCAAGAAGATCCGTCAGGGCGGCGCTGACGGCATCGGCGCTCAACATGCCGGTTTTGGCCACAATCGCACCCAGCATGATAATGTTGGCCACGCGCACGTTGCCCATTTCCTGCGCCATTTCTGACACGGGCAGGGGAACCTGTTTCACTTCCGGGCGCACAAGCTGTTTTTTGATCAAAGAACTGTTCACAAACAGCGTGCCCCCTTCCTTGGCGGTTTCCAGGGCCGACTGGTAGATGCTTTCGCTCATGGCCACGGCGACGTCGGCGTCCGCTTCCACAATGGGATTGCCGATGGGTTCGTCAGAGACGATGACATAGCCGGTGGAGTCGCCACCACGCTGTTCAATGCCATAGGTCTGCGTCATGACCACCTGCTTTTTATCCTTGATGCCGGCAAGACAGGTCAGCTTGGCCATCAGAGCGGCGCCCTGCCCGCCGGAGCCGGAAAATGCGCACTTATACTTCACGGTTTTGCTCCAGTTCGTTTTTAAAAACCTGAGGTTGGAAGTAGCCGAGGGCCTCTTTGGCGGACCATGCATACGAGTCCAGAACCTTCATCTTGAGGCCGGTGGGACAAGGCACGATGACTTCAACAAAGGAGAAGCCCAGCCCCTTGGCCTGACACTCAAAGGCGTTGCGTATGCTCTTTGCGGCCTTGTTGATGCTTTTGGCGTCAACAACACTTTCTCTGGCAAGATACGCCACGCCCTTCATGGCCCGCATAAGTTCCGGCACCAACAGAGGATACCCCTGCGTATGTACGTCGCGTCCCTTGGCGGTGGTGGAAGTGACCTGCCCGGCAATGGTCGTGGGCGACATCTGGCCGCCAGTCATGCCAAAGAGGGAATTGTTGACCATGATGCAGGTAATGGGGACGCCGCGATTGGCGGCATGCAGCAGTTCCGCCAGGCCAATGGCGCTCATGTCGCCGTCGCCCTGATAGGTATAGACAATATTGTCCGGCATGCCCGTCTTGTAGCCGACGGCAACGGCCGGAGAGCGCCCGTGCATGGCCTCGATGGCGTCTATCTCCATGTAGTGGTGGGAAAAACCGCCGCAGCCGATACCCACCACGGAAACGGTCTTTTCCCTGATGCCCATTGCTTCGATGGTTTCCGCCACCAGCCGGGTGACAATGCCATGCCCGCAGCCGGGGCAGTAGCTGAAGAGTTTGTCGAATTTCAGCGTCTTGCCGTAGTAGTCTGCCAGTGTCTGCATGTTATTCTCCCTCAAGCAGTTTGCCGACTTCGCGGTTCATGTCCGCCAGTGTGCACATGGGGATGTCGCCGCCGGTCTTGCCCAGAAAATGCACAGGAACCTGCCCGTTCACGGCCAGACGCACATCGTCGATCATCTGGCCGTGGTTCATTTCCACCACCAGAATGGACTTGACCGAAGCGGGAAGTTTTTCAAAAGCTTTGTCCGGGAAAGGCCAGAGCGTTATGGGGCGGATGTAGCCCACACGCTTTCCCTTGGCGCGGCAGCTTTCCACCAGATCCTTGCACATGCGGCCGTGGATACCGAAGGCCACAACCAGCACTTCGGCGTCTTCCACCTGCTCCTGCTCCCACATCTGTTCCTTTTCCTTGATGAGCGCGTATTTTTTGCGCAGGCGCTCGTTCATTTCATACCCTTGAGCATGGGAATAGCTGCCCGTGAGCAGGAAACGCTTGGAGTGCTCGCCGGTACCAGTAAACCGCCACTCGGAGGTGTCAAAATCGGCGCTGTAGTCATGCGGTTCATCAAAGGTGGTGGATTCGGTCATCTGGCAGGTTACACCGTCCACCACGAACAGCACGGGGGTACGGTAGGTGTAGGCCAGCTTGATGCCGTGGGGCATAAGGTCGTAGATTTCCTGTCCGCAGGAAGGGGCAAGAACGATGACCCGGTAATCGCCGTGGCCGCCGCCGCGCGTGGCTTGATAATAGTTGCTTTGCGCGCCGACGATATCACCGTCGCCAGGGCCTACGCGCATGGCGTCCAGCAGTATGCAGGGCAGCTCTCCTCCGGCCATGAAGGATATGGTTTCCTGCATGAGGGTCATGCCTGGACCAGACGTTGATGTGGCCCCAATCTTGCCGGTACAGGCATAGCCAGCCAGGGCGTTGACCACGGCCAATTCGCTTTCCATCTGCACCATGCGCCCGCCGTATTCCGGCAACTTGGTGGAAGAATACCGCATAACGTCTGTAGCTGGCGTGATGGGGTAGGCGAAGTGGCAACGAACACCGCACCGAATCATGCTTTCGGCGAAGGTTTCCGTATTTTTCAGGAACAGTGTTTCTTTCATCCTGAGTCCTCACAGGGATTAATGGCTTTGAGATAAATGATGCGACCACTTAGTACCGAATTACGGTATGTCGTTCCGAATACTTGTTATTTTTTTCCTCTTGCCGACAAAAAGTCTCTGTCGGCAAGAGGTTGCGGAGGATTAAGGAAGCAAGTCCGCCAAGCGGAGTAGATCCGCGTTTCCTTAAATTTCACCCCGAGCCGTAGCCGTTTCCCACAACAGGCGGCATTCTGCGCCTACCGTGCGGAACGGTTCGGGCGGCAGCCGATTGGGCTTCTTGTCGTTCTTGAGGTATTCGAGCACATCGCTTTGCATGTTATTGGCCCACTCTGCGTGATAGGTACCCATGGTGAAAGCCTTGATGATGCCCGCGCCTTCACCCACGCCCGAGTAAAAAATGTTGCCCTTGCGGCCAAAGACGGGTTTGGCATTCATGGTCAAGTGGATCATGCCGCCCCAGACGTACTCAAAGTTTACATGCTTGTGATTGGGAAAACGGTTATTAAATGCCTTGCGCAGCATGCGGCGCGACCGGCGGATACGCTCGGGGGAGCTGGTGAGCCAGGTGGCATACATGAGTCCGTTGCGCACAAGCAGCCTGTTGTCGTGGGTAAACCGCACCGTAGTGCCTGCGGAGTGGGCCGCTGTTACGCCCCAGGGTTTCACATCCTTGCCGAGAGCCTCCAGTTCCGCCTCGTCCAGTTGCCGTGAAAGCGCACCAAAGGAAATGATGGGGCAAAACTCGTTTTTGGACAGGCCGAATTGCTCAAGGAAGGAACTGACAGGAACCACCACGGCCTTGCAGCGTATCTTTCTGCCGTTGAGCAGCACCACCTTGGGTTCTCTCTCGTCTTCGACGCGCAGGACAGGAGTTTCTTCAAAAAGATGCACGTTGGGCGGCAGCACGGTACACATGCCGCGCAGCACATCAGCAGGGTTGACCAGCGCCGAGCCGGGATTGAACAGCGCCTTTTTGTAATATCTGGTGCCCAGCCTCCGTGAAAGCTCCTCATGCTCGACATACTGGTAGGGAACGCCCACGTCATCCAGATCCTTGGCCTCATGATCGAGAAACTTGAAGGCGCTGCGCTCGTTGGCGGCCAGGTATTTGCCGCAGTCGTCCCAATCAACCTTCAGGCCGTGATCCTTGATGATTTTGCGCATTTTGTTCTGAGAGGCCACATTCAGACGAACGCACCACTTTTTATCCTCAAGGGTGGATTCGTCGCCGCCAAAGGCGTGCGGCACATCAATAAGAAAGCCCGCATTCTTGCCACTGTCGTTGGTACCCACCCGGATAGCTTCGAAAATGGCTATCTTTGCGCCGGGGTTAAGCTCGGCAAACCGCCAGGCCGCGCCAAATCCACCGTAACCGCAGCCAACAATAACAAAATCGTAGCTGTCCAGTATTTCCTCCGGAGAGTTAAACTGGTGTTTTTTGTAGGATGACGTTTCAAACCAGCCAGAAACTCCAGTCTCTGCCGGAAAAATTTTTACGTCGCTCATTGGTACTCTCCTCGCCTCTATTTCTTCAAAATTTTTGAGATGCTCTGTTCCACAATACCAAATCGATGTTCGCCACAAGGGATGCGTCATACGTGCAGGTCAGCTTCTCAGGGCGACCATAGGCACGGGTACGCCATCCACTGTGGGAGTGTCCCCCATAAACTTTTCAGAAGTTTCAGGCGCCCACATATGGCAGACCACGCCGCCCAAAAACAAGGTGGCAATACAGCCGCCGAGGGAGGCCGCTATACCAAACTGTTCGGAAATAATCGGCAGCAGAAACGTTCCGCCGGCTGCTCCTATACGACTGATGGCTATGGTGAGGCCCACGCCCGAGCCGCGCAGTTCCGTGGGGAACAGCTCGGGGGGATAGGCAAATTCCAATGTGATGGAAATTGCCAGCACCAGAGCAAAAGCCGCTACGAAAACCAGGGCTATATGGGGCGGCATGCCCTGCCAGACAGTGAGAACCAACAGCAGCGCAGCCCCGCCGTAAAAGGTTCCCAACAGAAAGGCGCGGCGGGAAATCCTGCTGATAAGCCATGTACCAACAAGCACGCCTATCATGGTGAAAGCATTATACAGTACGCCAGTGGCATAGGGATTTTCAATCTTCAATTCTGTCAATACCATCGGCAAGAAGATGCTGATGGCGAAGAATGGCAATACCTGACAGGCAAAAAACACCCCGGATACTATGGTATTGAAAAGAAGAGGTTTGCGGAACAGGCGTACCCAGGAAGTAGAAGCTTTTTTTCCTACTGCTGATGGCAAGCCGTAGCCTTCGCCCAGATGCTGCCTGATAATGACCAATGCCTCCTGGGTTCTGCCTTTGCCAGCCAGCCAACCCGGCGATTCAGGCGTACCAAGGCGCACCAGCATGGTAATTGTGCCAAGCACCGCCGACGAAGCAAGAATCCAGTTCCAACTCACATTTCCCAAGCTTTGCAGCCCGACGCCGACGCAATAGGCCAGAACATAGCCAACGGTCCATGCGACAAGGAGCCATGCCAGGATGTTGCCGCGACTTTTTCGGGGCGTCCATTCACTGAGCAGGGCTATGCCCACCGCATAGTCCGCCCCAACGGCCATGCCCAGCAGAAAACGCACGATAGCCAGAGTCAACGGTTCATTAATCAAAAGTTGGGCCAGAGAAATGATTACGGATATCAGCATAAGCACGCAGAACAGGAACTTGCGGCCTATGCGGTCGGCCAGGGAACCCATAAGCAAACTGCCGAAAAGAATGCCCAGCAGTGAGCCTGCTCCGATGAGTCCCATCCAGAAGCTGGTCAGCCCCAGTGGTTTTGCCGCGTAGCTTAATGCTATGCCCACGATGCCCAAGATGTAGCCATCACATATCTGCCCCAGAAAGGCTCCTGCCGCAATTTTTCGGTGCAGCGGCGAAAAGGGAGCGTCTTCAAAACTTGTAAGGCCCTGGTGATTCTCTGCCATACCCCTCTCCTGAATAACTCGTTTAAAAGGGCAACTGCCGAAACTTTACGACAGTCAACAAGCTGACCTGGATAATGCGGCGGCGCATACACAATTGCAGAAACCGACCTGAGGCTTGGAATGGCTTGCAAGCAAGGCCATCTTCAGCTACACTTCTTTATACCGAATTGCGGTATGCTGTTCCGTTTTATGAAAACTATCGCTAATCAAAAATGCTGTCAAGAATGTTTGCAAATTTTTTACGGTCCGCCGTCACGCTTTCAGACGTGCGCCTCGGTTGCCGGTTCCGGGCGCGCTGGCAGCGCTACCCGTTTCAGGAGGGCATATGCGGCTTGAGGGCTACATGCTGATCACCAGGGACATTGATGTTTCAAGGGACTTCTATTGCAGGGTCATGCAGGCAGAAGTGCTGATGGATATGGGCAACCATGTCGTGTTCAGCGAAGGTTTTTCACTTCTGCTCGAGGCCGACTGGAGTCGATTTGCCGGCGTTGCCACGGCAGATCTGGCCTATCGGCATCTATCGGGACAACTGGTTTTTGAAGTGGACGACATCCGGGCTTTTCTACGCAGGCTGGGCGCCTTTCCGGAGGTGCGCATGCTGCACAAGGTGCGCGAACATCCTTGGGGCCGGTGGGCGGTACGGTTTTATGATCCTGACGGCCATGTCATCGAGGTGGGGGAAAGCATGAAGGTTGTTATCAAGCGTTTTTTGCGCCAGGGGCTATCCGTGGAAGAAACGGCCAGGCGGTCCGAATTTCCCGAAAGTTATGTTCGTAGCTGTCTGGAAAAGATGGGCAATGAGACCGGCGCGCTCTAGAAGGCCGCTTTCTTTGCAATGTCGGCGCAGCACCGTTGCCTGTCGCTTGTGCGCGCTTACGGCTTCACCCCCCTGACGAGCCACTACAATATGCAAAAATTAAAGTGGGATACAGATTTCGGCATCCAATCGATTTTGCTTAAAAGCCACTGGCAAAACATATCAAGGAGACAATATGCGACTTCATCCGGTAGGATTCAGCCACCTTGGACAGGTCAATGCCGACGGCATCCGCTACGTCTGGCAACTTCGCGACAATGCTCCCTATATTGAGAGCGCCGCGTTCAGGGCCAGGGCCAAGATTCCCACTTCTGATGCGGACAGCCATATCTCGGCCTATACCACATCGGTGAGCGGGGGTTGCGCCCTTACCGCAGCCAAAGTGCCGTGCAGGTTTTGTCGTACTGGCAATACATTGCGCTTTTCCGGCCACTTGAGCGCAAAAGAAATAGCCCTGCAAAACGTCTTCATGGTCCTGTCCGACATGGAGCAGATCGGGCAGGCGGCAGCGGACAATCCCCGCGAATTCGCCTATATGGGGCAGGGAGAACCGGGCTATTCATACCCTCAACTGCGCGAAGCCATACGCATCACCAACAAGGCCATGTCTGCCCTGGGGCAGAAAGTGCACCGTCACCTTCTGGCTACCTGCGGTGTTACGGAAATGATTGACGCCTTTATGTCAGACCTGGAAAATGACTACTTCAACGGCACAAGGGTGACTTTTCACTATTCTCTGCATGCCGCTAGCGATCGGGGCTCCGTGATGCCAATAGAAAATATCTATAGTTACCGTGAAGTTATACAAAGATTTCCCCGCCTTTACGAGCTTACGGGAGAAAAATCCTGCGTGGGCGTTTTACTGTTCAAAAACTACTGCAACGGCAGTTCAACTAAAAGCCATTGCACGGACATGAAGGAAATAGAAACCATTGCCTCGGAGCTTGATCCTACCATATGCCGCATCAGTCTGTGCGAATTCAATCCCTGTGATTCGGTGGGAACCAACGGCGAAATCAGCCCGGAAGAAGCAGCTGAACTGACCACCATGCTTGAAGACAAGGGGTTTGAGGTTAAGCTCTTTGCCTCGTTCGGCAGGCAGGAAAATACCGCCTGTGGCCTTTTGGGCGGCACCATGCCGGACATCAATACCGATGACCATATCCTTGCCCGATAATACTACAGGGCATTATCCGTAATTGACGCAGCAGCATGCTGAAATTTTTGCGTAAGCGTCCGCAATGAAACGCTCTGGCGGGAAAAAACATGAACAGCGAAGAAGTCAGTGGAGTTCTGGCCTTTATAAAAAAAGCGGAGGGCCTGAAAAACACGCTCCGCCACTCCTTCACATCAAACAGCAGGCAGGAAAGTGCCGCGGAGCACAGTTGGCGTCTGTGCCTCTTTGTCATGGCCTGCGCCCCGTGGTTCAGAAACCTGGATTGCGAAAAGCTGCTCCGCCTTGCAGTTGTTCATGATCTTGCTGAGGCGGTTTGTGGCGACACTCCAGCCATTTGCAGAGAAAACAAAGAACTTAAGGCCGTCCGTGAGCGGGCGGCCTTGGCTGAAATTTGCAGCACATTGCCCGAAGGATTGCAAAAAGAGATGCTCTCAACCTGGGAAGAATATGAGAGTGCCAGTACAGACGAAGCGAAGCTGGTGAAGGGGTTGGATAAACTGGAAACGCTCATACAACACAATCAGGGACGCAATCCGATAAATTTTGATTATAAATTCAATCTCGCCTATGGGAAGGAGCTAACAGATGCGGATGATACATTGACTCTCTTTAGAAAAAATATTGACGAAGAAACGAAGGAAAAGATTAATAATAAAACATCTGACTATTGATCTGCCTGACCTTACCCCACTGTGTATACCAGTTGTAAGTTAGCGATTCCCAATGGGTTGCAGGTTGTACTCTTTTCACGGAATTCTTCCGGCGTTAGCCAGCCCAATGTGCTTGCGGTCGCCGCTGGTTGTAATCCTGTCGCCAGGTCTCAACCGTTCTTCGGGCATCATACAGGGACAGAAACACGTTCTGATTTAAACACTCATCCCGAAATTTTCCGTTAAAGCTTTCAATGTGCCCATTGTCCGTGGGCTTCCCCGGACGAGTGAACTCTATCTGTACTCCATGCTCAAAAGCCCAAGCGTCCAAGGCCTTACCGCTAAATTCTGGACCGTTATCAACCTTGATACGTTGCGGTAACCTTCCTTGGAGGCGTAGTTTTTCAAGGACGCGCACAACTCGAGCTCCAGGCAACGACATATCCACTTCGAGCACCGGGCTTGAACGATCCCACAGATCAGCAATTGTCAAAATCCGGATGCGTCGCCCTCCCATAAGGGAGTCGCTTACAAAATCCATCGCCCATTGTTCATCTGGGCCATCAGGGCCAGCCTGGACAATACGGGCATGGCTTGGACGCTTCACGCGTTTGCGGGTACGCAACGAAAGGTTTTCTTCCTGGTAAATCCTTTCTGTCCGCTTGTGGTTCTGCACCAACCCGTCCCGGCGCAACAACTCATGTAGGCGTGGAGAACCGAAACGCCGCCGATCTTCCGCCAGTTCCAGCATCCGCGTCCGTAAAAGAAGATCACGGTCTTCAGATGGTGATCGCCTGGCTGCACAGCGGTTAAACTGAATCACTCGGCAAGCCCGCCGCTCTGAGTAGCCATGCGCAGTCTGAATGTGCTGCACGGTTGCCCTATTAGCTGCGGGCTTCAAAAGTTTTTTGAGATCACATCCTTCAGGACGACAACATCAAGAGCCTGCTCGCCTACGAGTCTTTTCAGTCGGGCGTTCTCATCTTCCAACTGGCGCAACCGCTTTGCATCAGAGATGTTCATCCCACCGAACTTGCTACGCCATTTGTAAAAAGTCGCATCCGAAATGCCATTCTGACGGCACAGATCGACAACGCGCACTCCAGCCTCGGCTCGCCGCAAGATCGCTATAATTTGTTCTTCGGTGAATCTGCTACGTTTCATTCTTGTGCTCCTATGTCAGGAACACCAACTTTTCAATGGCATACTTCTCGGGGGGAGGGTCAATCCAGCATGATGAAAGATGCTCCATTTGAACTTAATCCATATCCATCAGGAGCGTATTATGTTGATGCAGAAGTCGTATCCGCAGGAACAAATAGAATAGAAGTAATTGATATAAAACCAATAAATTATGATAATGATGAAAAAACAATAAAAATAAAACTTGTTTTCACAGTGAGCGGATGGATTGAAGGGCCATTTTCATTCAGTATATATGACAAAGAAGATAACCAATATTATCCTATAGGCGACAGCAGTGAGTCACAGGATATTGATTTAGAATGTGAAGTGTTCGCCGAGTTTTTTTATGATGATGACACATGGACGATGGATGAATTTAGCGTCAATCTGGATAGAGAAGTCATTTAATTTATAGATGTTGAACCTGACTTTGACCAAGAATAACCCATTGGCTTTGGAGAGACGATGCCCATTCACTTTTAACGAATAATTCTCATGTAAGCAGTAGGATGATGACTGATGCCACTTTGAAAAACATCATCGTCTGGAATTACTCGTTCCGGGTCATAAATCACAAATAGCACAGCTCTGTTATTTACATCATATTTTGTAAGGTCGGCAGCAATTTG
This sequence comes from Desulfovibrio sp., assembly GCF_034006445.1. Classification (NCBI taxonomy): domain Bacteria; kingdom Pseudomonadati; phylum Thermodesulfobacteriota; class Desulfovibrionia; order Desulfovibrionales; family Desulfovibrionaceae; genus Desulfovibrio; species Desulfovibrio sp. Next base: position 35,234 of record NZ_JAVESS010000002.1, read on the forward strand.
CTCAGTAATCTTTGAAGGAGTCTGTCCTTTTTTTACATATTTTAACTCAATAAATGTTCCGGTGCGTTCATCGCTGAAGTCAGGCTTGGATAGGGAAAAAGACCAAGCAACATAAGGAAATTCCCGTTGAATATCCTCCTCGGCGCTGGCAAGAATTGCGCTGCATATGTCCTGAAGATGGGTTTCGTTTTTTGGTTTTTCACTTCTACAGGCTAGTGGAATCGCCTTGGATAGTATGTTGCCTATATTCTCAGTAAATAGTTTCGAACTTTCTTGTGTGTGCGCGCCAGAGAGGACAAAACTCATCAATGAATTGGGCTGCAAGTCTCCAGAAGCAATGACTGATTTGTTTTGAATTATTTGTTGTTCAAGCACATCAACAACTGTTGCAGCATGGCGCTTATGCATATCTATCAAAGGACGTATAGAGTTATAACCGTCAAGTGCGTCTGCCGCATCGTTAATAAACGAACCATATATTAAGTCAAATTCTTCTTCTGACATCTTATTTATTTCATTTGCGAAGCGCATATAAGATACAGCGACACCCTTGTCGTAAGTATTTTTTACCTGATCGACCTTGCGTTCACCCAAAAATACGTCAGTTACATAGTCAAAGCTCGTGTCTATAGATTTATGTGAAAGAACAGCAATTCTTCTGTCTATACACTGACTACACACGCCACAATGTTTCTGTACGGAAGATGCCATGATAGTTCTTGTGCATGAAGAAGATAGGTGAATAAGGTCTTTGGCCTTACTTTCCAAAGTTATCCCGACAACTTCTTTTTTTGTAAAGAATATATAGGGATTTTGAAAGCTTATCGGTTCTTGGCAGCATAAATTGAAAAATTCCTGAAAAAGTTTGAGCGCAAGCGGATGTGTTGTGCGAGTTGCACGAGAGCGCAGCACTTCATCGGTAAGAGGCAAGTTTAGGCTTACAATCCCATTCTCATAAAAATTAACTTCTCGAACCCCGAGTATCTCCGCGACAACTACGGCAAGGGAAGAATATAGAAATGAACGACTCCGTTGAGTATATTCATGGTAGCGCGCTGATTTTTTATTGATCCAAACAGGCACATGCATGAATGTTCCAGAATATATCTTTCCAAGTTCATCAATTAACTTTTTTTGGCGCGCATTCATGGTAGAGACAGAGCGATGGCTCACTAGAGCAACAGGAATTCCAGCAGAAATATTTTCAATTGCCCCAGCAAGCGAATCCAATCCCCCAGAAAATAGAATTACCTTTTCTACTTTGGGTAATGCCGTGATACTTTCACCAAGAAAATATTGATACTGTCTTGAAGATGCCGTTTTAGGGAAAAATTCAAATAAAAACTTTCCATTAACCAAAAAGGTAAGCAATTTTTGAAGAGCCGTTTTTACAGCTTCTGTATTCCAGAACTCAAAGTCATAAACGGGAATTACAAAATGGAAGTCGCGTTCCCATCCATCGTCAGTATCCTCTCCCGTCCATTTTTTATCCGTACGCAGCACAAGAGCATCAGCAGTATAGATAAAAGATGCAATTTCAATTAAATCGTACTGACGACTTGAGATATGCTGCCTTAATCTAGAGTCTAAATTTTCAATGACGATATTGACATTGCGGTTGGCGGCACCCGGATCAGAGACTATTTCTTTTGTAACACGCCCTGCGCATAAAGGAGTCTCTTGCGCTCCGTTGCAAAGAAAACTTACAGCCCGGCTCATTGTTTGCCTCGCTGTGTCTTTGCTTCGGAACTCATTTTCCTAAATGCTAAGGATAGATAAGATTTTACGCTTTGAGGAGTGAGGTCTTTCTCATAAAAAACCTTTTTCGCAAACCAAGTTCCGCTCAAATCTCTTACGATATATGAACTTTCATTCCAGTGTTTTTGATTTTCAGCGTTAAAATGAGATAGCTGATTAATGTTTTGTATACATTCTCTACCAACGCTATAGTTTGAGACCCTGCTCAGAAAAAAGTTGACATAAGAGTATGTGTAGTTGGCGATGAATCTTTGACCAAACTCGGCGAATCCATTCTTGCTGGCGAGCTTTTTAAGTTCATTACCAGAGCCGCTACCGTCAAGAGATAATTGCTTTTGGGCCGTTGCCTCCAAGATTGACTTAGAGATAGACCTTAGTGCTATTTCTGACTTATCGGAGCTAATACAATTTTCGACAAAAAATGAACGCACTCTAGAGTGTACTTCAAAAGCAAATTCTCGCGAATCAGCCATCTTATTTATGTCGATATAATATTCACCTGACTCTACTTTGGTGGCAATAGCTTCAAGAATTTTTGCTACAATAAATATCGCATTATAAACGCCCGTATCATTTGAGGCTTCAATCAGTCCCTTTTCTGTCGCAAGTATGGAGTCGTTGGCAATAGAGGCAATGTCCTCTTTCGACAAGCGTTGAGCTTCATCGCCAGAAGAGTTCAAAAGCTCTATGATTTTTTCCCAAGATTTAGACTTGGGTATGCGGCCAATTCTAGTGTGTCCCATGCGTACTCTGCTGTATTACTGGTGCAAAGTGAAACTGCTACTTTTTCCATAATCATAAATATATTTCTATATTTGCAGGTTTTCTTTGCGATTACAATACCTATATAGGCGTTCTCGGCTCTCCACACAATGCCCCATAACCGGCCAATACAGTCCAGCGAAACCTACTCCAACTCTTTTAATTTATAGGTATTTATGTAGGCATTGACAAATTCATTCCATCAGATAATATTGCATTCTAGATACTTACTTACACCTACACATCCCCTTGGGGACGCCAATGAAAATCATGCTCTTATGAGGAATCGTAAGAGCTTTTTCGTTGTGGGATAAATCTGCCCCAGGCTTTGTAGTATACCCTTTTTTTGTGGCCAAAGCCAAACTGGGGTTTTCATACATAACCATAAGGTTTCACCGTAAAATTCATGATTAAGTTTTGCCCGAGTTTGGAAGGAATACGGTGCGGGGCAAAATAAAACTTGCCTGCCCACTAGACAACCGGTCTACTATGACCTATTTGTGCCCCATGAAAACGATAACACCAGCTGCCGAAGTTCGGCGCCATATTCTCGAAACCGGGCAGGCCATCATGAGCGGCAAGGGGTTTTCGGCCGTTGGCTTGACCGAAATTCTGACCGCAGCTGGTGTGCCCAAGGGCTCCTTCTACTATTATTTCAAATCCAAGGATGCCTTTGGGGAAGCCCTGCTTGAGCAGTATTTTGCTGACTACATGGCAGAACTCACAGAACTGCTGGAAGAACCAGGACAAAACGGCGCGCAGCGCCTGATGGCCTACTGGGAAAAATGGCTCAAGACTCAGGCGGGCTGCGACTCCCAGGGCAAATGCCTGGCGGTCAAGCTTGGAGCCGAAGTTGCGGATTTGTCCGAAGCCATGCGTAGTGCGCTGCGGATTGGCACCGCGCAAATTATGCAGCGCCTGGCCAAAGCAATAGAAGACGCGCGCGCTGATGGCTCTCTGGCTGTTGAGGGCGATGCCCTTTTCTTGTCCGAGGTTCTGTACCAGCTGTGGCTGGGGGCGAGTCTTCTTGAAAAAATTACCAGAAATGGTGAATCCCTGAAAACCGCCATGGCTGCAACGCACCGTATTCTCAATATTCCCCCCCAAAAATAAGGTGGTTATTGCACAGCATGGCGTTGCCAATGGGTAAATCTGGTTCTATTTTATAGTCGACCGGTCTAATATAAAGTACGTCACATCAGCCAATAAAAAAGGGAGCCCATTATGAACGATTTCACCTTTTACAACCCCACCCGTATCGTGTTCGGTAAAAACACCACCGCGCAACTGGATGCACTTGTCCCCGCTAAAGCCCGTGTGCTCGTTCTGTACGGTGGGGAAAGCGCACGCAAAAACGGCACGTTGGATGAGGTGCGAGCGGCCCTTGGCGACCGTAATGTTCAGGAGTTTGGCGGCATAGAGCCCAACCCGTCCTTTGAAACCCTGATGCGAGCCGTTGAGCAGATCAAGCGCGAAAAAAATGACTTCCTGATTGCCGTTGGGGGTGGATCGGTTATTGACGGCACAAAATTCATTGCCGCAGCCGCCTGCTTTGAGGGCGACCCCTGGTCTATTATGGAAGCGCATGGCTCCAACGTTACCCAGGCCCTACCCTTCGCCAGCGTGCTGACCTTGCCGGCTACCGGTTCGGAAATGAACAACGGAGCAGTGATAACCCGTAGCGCAACGCAGACCAAACTGCCCTTCATGAGTCCTCATGTCTTTCCGCAATTTTCCATACTTGATCCTACCAAGACCTTTACCTTGCCTGAAAAACAACTTGCCAACGGCGTTGTTGATGCCTTTGTCCACGTTGTTGAACAGTATCTGACCTATCCGGTCGATGCCCGCGTTCAGGACAGATTTTCCGAAGGGCTGCTGCAAACCCTGACCGAGATCGGCCCGAAGCTCATGACAGACAAGCAAGACTACGACCTTTGCGCCAACTTGATGTGGACGGCGACCCTGGCGCTCAACGGACTGATCGGGGCGGGTGTTCCCCAGGACTGGTCAACCCACATGATCGGCCATGAACTGACCGCTCGTTACGGCATCGATCACGCGCGTACCCTGGCCATTGTGCTGCCGGCCAACCTGCAGGTCCGAAGAGCCGCGAAACGCGAAAAACTGCTGCAATACGCCGCCCGTGTCTGGAACATCACCAATGGAAACGAAGAAGAACGGATTGACGCCGCCATCGCAAAGACGCGGACGTTTTTTGAAAGCCTCGGCTTGCCGACCACTCTGTCCGCATACGGCCTTGGCCAGCAGGATATTGACGCCATTGTCGGGCAGCTTGCAGCGCACGGCATGACGGCGCTTGGCGAAAAGAGCGACATCACCCCCGAGATCAGTCGGCGCATACTGGAAGCCAGCCTTTAATCCTGCATGGCTGAAGCATTCATTAACAGCAACACACTATCCAACAATGCTGGAGAAAGTCATGGCTTACGCAACAACCAATCCCTACACCGGCGAAGTGCTGAAAACTTTTCCTGACGAGACTGACAGCCAGGTGGATCAGGCGCTTGATGACGCCCACAATGCCTTTCTTTTATGGAAAGACACCCCCTCTTCCAAGCGCAAGGCCATTTTACAGCGTGCGGCTGACCTGTTGCGCGAGCGGGCTAGCGACTATGCCCGCCTGCTGACGTTGGAAATGGGAAAAATTACAGCTGAAGGGCTGGCCGAAGTGGAAATATCCGCCGGTATTTTTGAATATTACGCGAACAATATGGAAGAGTTGCTGGCCCCGGTAGCGTTGAGCGTCGCGCACCCTTACGAGGGCAAGCCGACCCTGGTGTACGAACCGCTTGGCATCATTCTGGCCATCGAACCCTGGAACTTCCCCATCTACCAGGTCGCCCGCATTCTGGCTCCGCAACTGGCCGCAGGAAACACCATGCTGCTGAAGCACGCCTCTAATGTGCCGCAAAGCGCCGCCGCCTTTGACCAGTTGATGCACGACGCTGGCCTGCCTGACGGGGCTTTCCGGAATCTTTTCGCCACACGGCAGCAAGTTGAAAAGATCATCAACGACCCGCGAGTCCATGGTGTGGCTCTGACCGGTTCCGAAGGGGCCGGGGCTATAATCGCGGCTCAGGCCAGCAAGGCCTTGAAAAAATCCACAATGGAGCTTGGCGGCTCTGACGCCTTTGTGGTGCTTGCTGACGCAGAACTCGACAAAACTGTAAACTGGGCCGTATTCGGGCGTCACTGGAACGCCGGCCAGGTGTGCGTCTCTTCCAAGCGGATGATTGTGGTGGATGAGGTGTATGATGCCTTTCTAAGCCGTTACATCGAAGGCGTGGCCCAGCTGAAAGCGGGCGATCCTTTTGATCCATCCACGACGCTGGCACCATTGTCCTCACAAGCGGCGGCCGATGAAATCCGGGCCAAGATCCGTGAGGCCGTGTCCCACGGTGCAACTGCCACCGAAGTGGGGCCAAGGGTTCCGTCGCAGGGCGCTTTTGTGCAGCCGACCATCCTCAGTAATTTGACTCCGGACAATCCGGCCTATTATTGGGAATTTTTCGGCCCGGTTACCATGATTTTTCGGGCAAAAAACGAAGAGGAAGCTATTCAAATCGCCAATGACTCGCCGTACGGGCTGGGCGGTTCGGTATTTACGGCCGACCCCCTGCACGGCGCTGCAGTCGCCAAGCGCATTTCCACAGGCATGGTGTTTGTCAACCATCCCACATCCCCCAAAGCGGACCTTCCTTTCGGAGGCATCCGCCGCTCCGGCTATGGGCGTGAACTGACGGACCTTGGCATAAAGGAGTTCGTCAACCACAAGCTGATTTGCATCGTTGATATAGATGCACCATTTATCTAGGCACTAGCGGACATTAAGGGCTGTCTCCAAAAACTTCCTGGAGACAGCCCCATCTGCCAATGGGGCGAAACCAAAAACCAGGGAGCTCTATTCCCGCCTGAAAGGGACACAGAGCGGGCCTTTTATATTTGGATTTTCCACATGCGTACATCTTTCGCCCCTCGAGCATCAGCAGTATGATTGGAACAGCGTGCAAGATCTCTTGCATGACGCCAAAAAATTTAACACCACAATATTCAAAGGAAAATACTATGCCAGCTTTTCTTGTAGACACCCACCACTGTAAAAAAGACGGCATTTGCGTCAGTGTTTGCCCTGCCGCTGCGTTGCGCCTGAACGATGACAAACTCCCTGAAAACACTCCGGAAGGGGCGGCGCGATGCATTTCCTGTGGTCAGTGCATTGCCTTTTGCCCTCATGGGGCCTGTTCGCTGGAGGGTGTCGCCGCTGCAGATACGCCTGCGCCAAATTTCGCCAAAAGGCCGCCCGAAGATCAACTTACGGCTTTTTTGCTGAGCCGACGCTCCATACGTCAATACCGTAAAGAGCCCGTCCCCCAATCCACAATTGACGCGATTATGGATGGAGTGCGTTATGCGCCCAGTGCGGCAAATACGCAGCCATTACGATGGATATTGATTAACTCCCGTGAAAACCTCAAAAAAGTCGGCGATCTTGTAGCCCAGGGTATGGAAACCCTGGCCCCTGATGATGCCCATCTTCGCTCCACAGTCACAGCATGGCGCTCTGGTACGGATGTCTATTTTCGGGGCGCTCCCCAGATGATGATTGCCGTGGCCCCGAAGGAATGGTCATGGGGAAGGGAAGATGGCGCTGTGGCCCTCACCTATTTTGAATTGCATGCCCTGGCCCATGGGGTTGGCTGCTGCTGGGCGGGTTATTTTACCTCTATAGGCGCGAAATACGCCCCCCTCCAAAATTTTCTCGGTGTGGAAGAGCATGAGGTGATTGTGGGAGGGCAGTTTTTCGGCATCTCCAAGCTGCGGCCACATGCCCTGCCCCCCAGAAAAGAAATAAACCTCACCATACGGTGAAATAAGACCTTACCCGATGATCACAGGGCTTAGCCCTGGAGGTCGATTTTGAAAAAAGGCTGCATGAACGTGCAGCCTTTTTCGTTTTCAAAAATGGAGTCCGAAGCATGTTCTCCATGCTGTGCCAGTTGGGCAGTCGGGATGCGTGGTGTGTTCGTCCTTGATTGCGATGAACCACTTAACTGATTTCCAGTAACACGCCAGTTTCGTTAAGGTAGTTTGCTCTCAGCAAGAAATAAAAATGCAATGCCCAACCTGAGACAGTGAAAGTACAGCTCGCAGTATGCCTGAAGGATTTCAGGGGCGCGTTAGTGGGAGTAACTCCCAGGTTGATACAAAAACATCTCATTAGCCCGTTAAAACAACAAATTTGTATCACCTGAAAACCATCAACTTTAAAAAAATAATATATTTAGCAGTGTTAAGTTTAAATCCAGCATGGCATTGTTTTTGCTGTTTATAAGTTCAAACAAACATGTGGAGGATTGCCATGTCCCGTATTTCGATCAATTGGCGCAAAGCACTTGGCTGCTGCGCCGCAATTTTATGCCTCGCCACTTCCGTACAGGCCCGCGAGACCGTCAAGGTTGGTTTTGTGGGTCCCCTTACCGGCGGCGTGAGCGCCATTGGCGTTGGCGGGCGCAATTCCGCAGAATTGGCCGTCAAGCAACGCAACGAAGACCCCGACCGCAAATTCGACTACCTCTTTGTATCCTACGACGATGAATGCAAGCCCAACATCGGCATTCAGGTGGCTACAAAGCTGGCCTCGGATCGCAAGGTTGCGGCTGCCGTAACCCACTACTGCTCTGCCGTGGCTCTGGGCACGGTGGATATCTACCACCGCTTCCATATGCCTGCGGTGGTTTGGGGCGCGGTACACCCCGGCATTACCTACGGCAACGACTACAAGGAAATTTTCCGCACGCCCGGCACCATGATCAACCAGAACCAGGTGGCAGCCAAGTTCATGACCGACCAGGGTTATAAAACCTTTGCAATCATCCACGACATCACCGATTACGGCAAATCCCACAAAGACTACTTTACCCAGTTCATCACCGAACAGGGTGGCAAGGTTATAGAAACCTTTGGGGTTACCCCTGATCAGCAGGATTTCACAGCAGAGCTGACCAAGATCAAGTCTCTGCACCCCGACGTGATCTACTTTGGCGGCCTTGTGCCCGTGGGTGTGCGCGTGCGCTCGCAGATGGAAAAACTCGGCCTTGACGCCCAGTTTGAGGGCGTCTCGGGCATCAAGTCTGACGCCTTTGTGACCGGCGTGGGCAGCGAGGTGGCCGAGGGCAGCCTGAGCTTTATTGAAGGTACCCCGCTTGAAAAGCTGCCCGGTGGCGAAGCCTTTTTGCAGAGCTACAAGGACCACGGCTACGCCGAATCGCCCGAAGCCTACGGCCCCTTTGCCTACGCCAGCATGAAGCTTGTTCTGGATTCCATTGAAAGCACTGGCCCCGACCGTGAAAAAATCACCGAAGCGCTGAGCGCAGTTAAAGGCGCGGATACCCTGGTGGGCAAGGTGACCTTTGACGACCACGGCCAGAACATTGAGCCCGCTGTCAGTACATTTGTGGTTCAGGACGGCCAGTGGGTTTTCTGGAGCGATAGCGATTATGCCTCCGGCAAGCGCCAGCTCAGGTACCCCAACAAGTAAACCACACGTTTCGGGCATACCGTCCGGCGAGATCCTCTCGCCGGACGGAGACAAAGACCAGCAAGGCAAGGATTTCCCGCATGGACATGTCACTTCTCATTCAATTCGTCATCAATGGCCTTATGCTGGGTATGATGTACGCATTGGTCGCCGTGGGATTCACCATTTTTTTCGGCGTACTTGATGTCATTATTTTTTCCCACGGCGACACGGTGATGCTGGGCGGTTTTTCCGGCCTCGCCGTGTATATGTATCTGCAGCACATGTTTCCGGGGCTTGCTCCGGGCTGGTCGCTGCTCTGGGTGGCGCTTACGGCGCTGACCAGTATGGCCCTGCTGGGCATGTTGCTGGCCAGCACCATGATCATGCGTCTACGCGCGGCCCCCGCGCTCAACACGCTGCTGGCTACCATGATGCTGGGCACAGTGCTGCGCGAATCCATACGTTTATTTTTTCCCAACGGCTCAAACCCCCAGCCTTTTCCGCATCTTTTGCCCGACTGGTCACTGAATTACGGGCAGCTTTCTCTGCGGTTTGACAATCTGGTGCTGTTCAGCGCCGGTGCGGCGGCGGTGGTGCTGATACACCTGCTCATCTCGCGCACACGGCTGGGCATGGCCATCCGCGCCGTGGCGCAGGACAGCGAAGCCGCGCAGCTTATGGGCGTAAATTTTTCGCTGGTGGTGCTGACCGCTTTTGCTCTTGGCTGTGGCGTTGCCGCGCTGGCAGGCATCATGAACGGCATCTACTACAATGAGATCAACTTCAGCATGGGGCTGCTGCTGGGGGCCATCGGCTTTAGCGCGGCCGTCATCGGCGGTCTGGGCAATATTTACGGGGCCATCCTGGGCGGATTCATCTTTGCGTTTTTGCAGACCATCGGCGCTGTGGCCCTGCCATTTTCAAGCGCGTACAAAGATGTTTTTGCGTTCAGCGTCGTTATCGTGCTTATGGCCTGGAAGCCCACGGGCCTTCTTGCCGAAAAATCCAGCCAAAGGGTCTAGCCATGTTTTCCTTACGTAATACGCCTGCCGGGCCCCTCACCTGCGTGCTGACCGCAGTGGGCATAACGGCTTTTCTTGCCCTGTTTTTGATGGCTGAAGAACAGACTACCATTCTGCTTTATCTCGGCGTGGGGCTGTTTTTGCTGCTGGACCTCAAGGTTTGCGGCCTGCTGGACGTGCTGTTGCAGGCCGCCCGCCAGAACGAAACCCTCTGGACGCGCCTCATGCTCGGCATGAGCCTTGCGCTGATATTGATCTTCCACGACGACCATTACAACCTGTTTTTGCTGGGCACCATCATGACTTACTCCGTTGCGGTGCTGGGACTCAACGTGCAATTGGGCTACGCGGGGGTCATCAACTTTAGCGCGGCCTCGTTTTTTGGTGTGGGCGGCTACACGGCGGCCCTGCTCATGGCCAACGCGGGCGTGCCCTCGCTGCTGGCCCTGCCGCTGGGCGGCGTGGCCTCGGCACTCACGGGCTGCATACTACTGCTGCCGGTACTGCGCACGTCGGGCCACTATGCGGCTCTTGTGACCATGGCCTTTGCCCTGCTGTTCAGGGTCTTTCTTGAGGTCTGCCCATGGTTTGGCGGCCCTCAGGGCATACCGGTTGAAGGGCTGAACGTGCTCGGCCTAAGCTTTATGAATGATATGCGTATAGGCGGGTTGGATTTTTCGTTTTACGCCAAATACGACCTTTTTGCCCTGCTGATGCTCTGCCTGACCTTTGGCTTTATCCGTCGCCTGGAGCGCTCGTGGTTCGGGCTTTCCATGGACGCGGTGCGAGGTGACGAGGTAGCCTCGGCCTGCTTTGGCGTAAGCATCGCGCGCTGGAAAATAACGGCCTTCACCATGGGCAACTTTATTTCGGGCATGGCGGGCGCGTTTTACGCCATGATGCTGGCCTACATCAGCCCGGCCAACTTTTCGTTTGCCGATTCGCTGCTCTTTCTTTCCATCCTGCTGCTGGGCGGCATCGGCAACAGCTGGGGGGTGCTGGTGGCCACCGCCTTTGTGGTTGCCCTGCCGGAAAAATTCCAGGTTATTCAGGAATACCGGTACCTCATCTACTCCAGCATCGTACTTTTGATGATCATCTTTCGCCCGGCCGGGCTACTGCCCCGCCGCGTCCGCAGCTACACGGGAGGCATGGCATAATGTGCGCCCATCTTCTTGAATGTACGGGGCTGTCCATGCGCTTTGGCGGGCTTATGGCGCTCCAGTCCCTGGATATCCACGTGGACAGCCACGAGGTTGTGGGTCTTGTAGGCCCCAACGGCTCGGGCAAAACAACGTTTTTCAACGTTGTGACGGGCATCTACCACCCATGCGCGGGCAAGGTCATGTTCAACGGGCAAGACATCACAGGTCTTTCGCCGCAGGAGGTTTACCGGGCGGGCATAGCGCGCACGTTTCAGCGCTCGCGCCTGTGCCTCGATCTTACGGTGTTCGACAACATCATGATCGGTAGCCACAAGACCCTCGACCTGTCGTTTATGCACAATATACTGCAGCGCAAGGCCTTTATAAAGAAATATCACGAATATGAAGAAACCGCAGCCGCCCTGCTGCGGGCGCTGAACCCAGACCTGCCAGGCAAGCTGCACCACGCTGTCAGCGAGCTGAACATGATCGACCGGCGGCGGGTGGAATTGTGCCGCGCGCTGATTGGCAAACCCAAGCTGCTGTTTTTGGACGAACCCTCGGCAGGCATGACCCACGAGGAAACCCAGCAGCTCATGGACGAAATTGTGCGCATGGAAACAGGCGAAGCCAAACCCGCCATTGTGCTTATCGAGCATGAAATGAACGTGATACGCCGCATAACCAGCCGCTGTGTTGTGTTGAACTTTGGTGAAAAACTGTGCGAAGGCAGTTACGAGAAAGTAACCGCCGACCCCATGGTGCAGGAAGCCTATCTCGGCACGGAGGTGTGCGAAGATGAACAAGTTTAAACCTCTGATGGTCGAAAATCTGCATGTGGCTTACGGAAAGGCCGATGTGCTCTGCGGCGTATCGCTGGACATCCAGCCCGGCAAAACAACCTGCCTGCTCGGCTCCAACGGCGCGGGCAAGACAACCCTCATCCGCGCTTTAGTGGGGCTGACGCCCCCAAGGTCGGGCAATATTCAGTTTGCAGGTGTGGACATTACCGGCATGGCCCCGTACAAAATAGTGCGGATGGGCATATCGTGCATACCAGAAGGGCGGCGCGTGTTCCCCAAGATGAATGTGGAAGAAAACCTGCTCATGGGGGCATATCAGGAGCCATCCACCGCCAAAATACAAAAACGCTTGGCGCGAGTTTACGAAATCTTTCCCCGTCTGCGCGAAAGACGCGCGCAGTTTGCGGGCACCATGTCGGGCGGCGAGCAGGCCATGGTCTCCATTGGACGTGGACTGATGAACGAGCCTCGCCTGCTGATCATCGACGAACCGTCGCTGGGCCTCTCGCCCGCGCTGGTCAGTGAAAACTTCAGGGTAATACGCTCAATCTGCGAGAGCGGCATTGCCGTTTTTCTGGTAGAGCAAAACGTACGACAAACCCTGGCCATAGCCCATCAGGGCTACGTGCTTTCGCAGGGGCGCATTGTGGCTGGCGGCACCGCCAAAGAACTCAAAGAAAACGCCGAAGTGCAAAAAGCCTACTTTGGCTGAACCCGGTAAGGAGGCGTCGCCTGGGCAGTGCCCGGCAGACGAAACCCATATGACATACGCACCATCATCAGTTGAACTGGCCCAAAGCCTCATAGGCTACAACACCATTTCTGGCGGCAACGAGCGTCAGGCTCTGGAACCCCTTGCACGGATACTGTCCGATGCTGGCTTTAGCGTTGCTTTTGACGCCTACGACCCCTCCAACCCACAGCGTTGCAGTCTTTTTGCACGCCTGCGCCCCGAGAGCGATATGCCTGCCCTGTGCCTGTGCGGCCATATCGACACTGTCCCCCTGGGCGCTGCACAATGGCGCATGCCTCCTTTTGAGGGCCGTATACAAAACGGCCTGCTTTACGGTCGCGGCAGCAGCGATATGAAGAGCGGCATTGCGGCCATGGTTTGCGCTGCCGCGCAAATGGCCCGGCACATACGCGGAGATCTGGTCGTGCAGGTCTACGGCGGCGAAGAAACCGGCTGCGAGGGATCCTTCCATATGGCGGCGCAGCCGCAATTTCTGCGCAATATAGCGGCGGTTGTGGTGGCGGAGCCTACCTCATGCCGTCCACTGTGCGGGCACAAGGGCGCTCTGTGGCTTACCTGCAAAACCACGGGAGTTACGGCGCACGCATCCATGCCGCACAAGGGCGACAACGCGCTGGCAAAGCTGCTGCCCTTTGCCAACGCCATGTGCGCATTCCGTCTTGAGGGCGACCACCCGCAGCTTGGCGGCGGCACATGCGTCGTCTCTACGCTGCACGCGGGGTGCAACAGCAACTCCGTACCGGACAGCGCCGCCATGACCATCGATATCCGCACCACTCCCCAACATAATCATGACGAAATCCGCACGGCTGTGGCCGCCATGGCCGGGCCTGACATCAGCATGACAACCACCCTTGACGTGCCCGCCGTATGGACAGATCCCGCCCATCCCTGGATGAATCGCGCCTTTGACGTGCTCACCCCTCTGCTGGGGCACAGGCCCGATGTGGCCACGGTGCAGTTTTTCACCGATGCGGCCGCACTGCGGCCCCGGCTGCCAGACGTGCCCATGATGATACTTGGCCCGGGAGATCCCTCCATGGCCCACCAGGTGGACGAATACTGCGCCGTGGAGCAGATAGAGCTTGGTACAAAAATGTACTCTGCCCTGCTGGCGGACTGGTGCGCATAAACAGCCAGGCGCGGCGCAGGGACAAAGTACATGGATTGTCACGCCAGGGACTTGCAATCTGCGCCGTGCCCATAACAGCGCTCCACCGCAGGCGTATTCCCTCAACCAGCATCTGAGGAGGAACCATGCCCCGCTTCGCACTGCCCCCTGTCCTTGGATTCGACCTCTTTCGTAAAGCCGATGCCGACACGCTGCTGCGCATATACAGGGGGCTTTTTTTGCGTATTGCAGCCAGCGAGGGAAAGTTGTTCATCTTTGCAGAGAACGGTTTTCGCCCCCAGATGGTGCTGGACGAACTGGAGGAAGCCCTGCGGCGCTGGCCCGAAGTTGCAGGCAGACCGCCGCTGTTTGGCGTGCCTGTGGGCATCAAGGATGTTTTTCGCACCAGCGGGTATGCCATCCGCTGCGGTTCGCTGTTGCCGTCAATCCTCTTTGCCGGAGACGAAGCCCCTCTGGTGACGCGGTTGCGTGAGGCAGGGGCCATTATTATGGGCATTACCGCCACCACGGAGTTCACCCACGCCGAACCGGCGGCCACGCGCAACCCCTGCAACAGGCGGCATACGCCGGGCGGCTCCAGCAGCGGTTCTGCCGCAGGCGTGCGGGCCGGGTATTTTGCGCTGGCGCTCGGCACGCAGACCATGGGATCAGTCATACGCCCCGCAGCCTTTTGCGGCGTGACGGGGTTCAAACCTTCGCAGGGGCTTTTGCCGGGCCAGGGTATCATCAACTTTTCGCCCAGCCTGGATCAGGCGGGATTTTTCTGTGCAACATCACAGGATGCGGCAACCACCCTGTCGCTTTTTTGTGATGCGCCAGCCGAGGGGCGCAAGGCTTCTGCCCTGTTTATCGTGCCTGAAGGCGCGTATATGGACGAGGTCGAGCCGGGCATGCGCAGAGCCTTTGACCAATACTGCAACCGCCTGGCCCGCCTGTCGGGAGTGCGCATCAAAACCATGCCGGTTTTTGACGACTGGCAGGGCATACGCGACCGCCACCAGCAGCTTGCCGCAGCGGAACTGGCGCAAATGCACCGTGAATGGTTTGCGGATTTTGGCCCGCTATACCGGCCAAAGACGCGTGAATTTATCGAATTTGGGCAAATCCTTGGCGCGGGCGTCATTGAGACAGGGCGCGCATCGTGCGCCAATCAGCGTAAAAAGCTGGATGATCTGCTGGCCGACATGAAGGCAGACGCCTTTCTGGCCCCTGCCGCGCCTGGTGAGGCCCCCAAGGGATTCGCCTCCACAGGCAACCCGGTCATGAACGTGCCGTGGACGCATGCAGGCCTGCCCGTAGTATGCCTGCCCATGGATAAAGTGCGCAGCGGCTTGCCGCTGGGCGTGCAGGCGGCTGGCCGTTTTGGCCTTGATGCGGAGCTTATGGCGCTTGCGCCGCTGCTCGAAACCGCCGCAGCTCCCATGCGCTTATAATGGATACCGGCAATGGATATCGGCAGCGGTCATGGTTGCCGATCACAGGCCCGTACAGATTCAGAGCAAGCGACCCCACGTGCACGTCATGCCGATCTGTTGATAGACGATCCCATTTGCCATAGTTCAGCGGCCCTCCATGCGCGTGGTACAGACTGCATGCCCATAGCTGGGACATTTGCCTTCAGATGGCGGTAATGCCTTTGCGGCGTTCGCGCGCCACGTGCAGCAGATACGCGTCTATTTCCTCCTGCTTTCGAGTGTCATAGCACGCAGCGCCACCCAGAGCGTCGTTGTCGTCGCCAAAAATTACCCTGTCGTTATTCGTAACGCCGTTCAGGATTCGGCTTGCGGACTGCTGTGACGTCTGCGCGCTTTTGGGCGGTTCAAGATCGCCCCATATGGCGGTCACGGTCGTGCCCGGCGTGGCGGAGGATATCTTGATGTTGTCGTCCCAATATTCGGTACGCAAGGCGATGGAGAGCGCATTGAGCGCCGCCTTGGTGGCGGCGTAGCGCGACTGCTGCGCCATGGGCGTAAAGGCTATTCCGGAGATGATGTTGATGATCTGGCCGCCCCCCTGTTTGACCATGATGGGCAATGCGGCCCGCATGCCATACAGGGCACTGAAAAAATTCAGGTCGAACGCGGCCTTCCAGTCCGTATTTGTCATGTCGGCGAAGTACCCCGGAAAACCGGCTCCAGCGTTGTTCATCAGAAGATCGAGCCGACCTCCAAAAAAAGACACGGCATCGGAAATCAGGCTTTGTACCGCCTCTTCCCTGGTGACATCGCACAAAAATCCTTTCACCCGGTTGCCGTACTGTTCTTGCAGTCTTTTTTCATGTTGTTCCAGATTGTTCGAGTTTATGTCCGCCATCACCACGGCGGCCGCATTGCTCTGAAGCAGCTCCCCCACGAGCGCCAGCCCGATGCCGGACGCTGCCCCTGTCACAACAGCGGTTTTTCCGGCGAAATAGTCGCGATTATATTCCATGCTTCAGGCTCCTTTTTGTTTACTCGTAGCGCTGGTGCTCGCGGCACAGGAGGCTTCGGTCATATCTGCCGGAGTAGAGGTACTGCATCACCTCGGGTCCCGCTTCAGGCTTATAACGATGTATGACGGTTTGGCTCCGAACTCTGTTGTCGACCCTGGCCCAGCCTGCGCCCAGGACGGTTGTCAGGGGAATATCACCCCACGGGTCGTCCATGGCGGATGCGAGCTTTACCGTCGCCGCCGCCGGTTCCCAGAAGTGAAATAGCATGGGGCTGTCGTAGTAGAGGATTTCCATATTCCGGAACCCGCCCTCCTCGCTGATTCCATATCTGTGCAAAAGACATCCTCCCCCTTCGATCAGCTTGCCGCCCGGCGTCGTCTGGCAGTTTTCCTGCTCCAGCTGGAACGCGGGATGGTTATAGCGCCCCATTTCCATTTCCACCTCGACCAGTTTGACGCCGCCGCGTTCCACAAAGCAGTGCGCATACGCATCGGTTCGCTCGACCCGTATCCGATCACAGATTTTCTTTGGCAATCCCGAAAATTCGCGCCCGGTAAAGGCTCCCATCAAGGCTCCAGGCCCACTCAACTGGAGGTTGAAGAAGTAGAGGCCGGTGGTATTCTCGCATTTCGCCATTACGCCGACGCCAGCCTCCATATACCAGGGGGCGAAGGTTGGTTCGCGGATATTGACGGCATACAGCATAAACATGGGATAGGCAGGATCGGCAGGTTCGAGAGGCGGCGGCAGCAGCCGTTTCACGCTGGGGTCGGTGAGACCATAGACATACACTCCTTCCATACTGTTCATCGCGGCATCCGCCATAAATTTCATCACTTTTTCCAGTGGGATAAAATAGCTGCTGTGCATGGATGATTCTCCTGGTTTTACAGGTTCCGAAACACAAATGTGCTGGCGCTGGCGTCCTGTGCGACCCCGGAGCGAGTGCGGCCCGGAATGCCGCCCTGACGGCGTCACCGGCTCAGGTTCCGTGTGCATGCGGCCGGTATTCTCAGACGGCGAGCAACTGCCGCAAAATCACCCAACGGGCCACGGCATAGCCGAGAAGCATTGAGTACACGACCTTAATGGAAAGGAAGGCGAAAAATGAAAGCGCCGTCACGCCAAACAGGAAAAAAATCCCCATCATACAGGACGTAAGAACAAGCGCAACGCCCAGTCCCAGCAGAAGACCGAGCTTCCAGGGCCGTGCGGGCAGACGGCGCAGCAGACGTCCGGCGCTGAGATCCGTTATGGGCAGTGCAATGGTCCCGGCCTTGAGGGCGCGCCGTGTGTCGGCGGAAATGAAGAGAGTCATCAGCAGCGACATGATTATGCTGGTAATAACCGTATCCACAGCGGCCGAACCCTGCTGTACGTCCGCCCTGGACATGTTCCCCAGCCAGGAAAAGAGGGAATTCAGCACAATGTTGCAACTGCCCGCCATGAGGCCAGCCTTGCGAATGAAGTTTTCCACCGGTTGCGCCATGTTTCGCCCCCATATGGACAGAGAGTGCAGAAGCTTCTGCTTAACCGTGAAATACTGATTTTTTATAATAATAGAAAAATATCAATCCGTGCGCATCGTCCGAATGGACTATAGCGCATGCGAACAGGTATCTCGGCCGTGCCGGGCCAACGAGTCCAGGCTTCAAAACGGCTGCTCTATGGATTTTTGCTGCAAAATAATGAATGCTACATGCAGTAAATCCTCCACGACAGAGAAAAGGAGCAAGGGGAATGGCTGATAGCTCCAAGGCAGAGGGTTCATCCCCCAGCAAGACGTCGCCCCGTGTACGCCGTTCTTCCGGTCGCCCCAGGGGCGGCGAGGATTCTCTGCGCGCGGGCGACCTCTGCCGCGACCGGGGCAGGCTCGCCGAAGCTTTGGGGCTGTATGCCGAAGTACGCGCGTATGACCGCATACTCGCCCTGGATCTTTCCCCTGTCCTTTTTGAAAAGACCGGCGGCACGCCCTTTTTCAGGATTGCCCTGGATATCGCGGAGCATTGCCCGGAAGAAATCAGGCGCGAGCATCCTCTGGCCATGCTGTGCGTCGCCTGGACACTCAAGGTTGCGGGCCTGGACGCCGCTTTTGGCAAGGTGCTGGATGACCTGGACGAGCGGCTTGAAGAAAGCGGGCCCTTGAGGGCGGAGTGGCTGCTTGTGTCGGCCTACCGCCATTTTCCCCGCGCGGCCGAAATGCTCCCGAACATTCGCGAAGCCTCGGCCCTGTTTAACGGCGCATGCTCACAAGTGATCCTGCCTGAAGCTCCCTGGTGCTCCGGCGACTACTGCCAGCTTGCGGAGTTCCACCTCCGGCCGGGTGAAGCTGATCGTGAGGCCGAAGCCCTTGAGGAATTCATTCCCCTCTATTCCCGGCTGACCGGCGGCCATGGCAGCGGCGCGGATGCGCTCTTTCGCGCCGAGGTCGCCTACCACAGAGGGGATATGGCCACGGCGGAGATCTACGCCTACAAGGCGGCATTTCTGGCCGAAAGCAGTCGGCAGAGCGTTATTCTGCTCGGAACAGCCAAGGTGCTGGCCGACATCGCGCTGCTCAAAGCCGACGCGGAAGGTTGGCGGCGCGCCGTCAAGGCCATGGATCGCGCCGCATCCAGCCCCGGACAAACGGCCTGGGTGGTGCGGATGGCACTGGATACGGTTCGCGGCGCTATTTTGGCCGAGTTGCAACAGCAGATCCGCATCGCCGGCTGGCTGAAGGACGGCGATTTTTCTTCCCTGCCGCTTTTTCCTCCCATGCGCAACAACGCGCTGTACGCGCATGTGGTCTATCTGCTCAACCAGGGGGAAATCACGCGCTTCATCGGGACGCTGGAGGCCATCCCGGAGGAGGTAGCCAGGAAAACCGCTTTTTCGGAATTTCTGTTCCTGCTCTTCATGGCTCTGGGGTATTCCCTGCTGGGCAAGCGCGGTCAGGCTGCGGACTTTCTGGAGCGCGCCGCCGAAAAGGCCCTGCCTGACGGTTTTGTGCTGTCCCTGGCCGTATGCTCCATACAGACTCTCCAGGGCCTGACAGAAGAACTGATCAAGAAAAGGTACCCCACGCATCTTGAGGCTTTCATCACGGCCAGGGCGCGATACGGCACCGGCTGGGAGGCCTTGCGCCACGCCGTTGCCAGGGGGGTGTTGCCCGCCGATTTGACCGCGCGGGAATGCGAGGTCGCGCTGCTGGCTGCCGAGGGCCTGCGCAATGGTGAAATTGCGGAACGGCTTTTGGTTACGGAAAACACGGTGCGCGCGCACCTGCGCACGATCTTCCACAAACTGGATATCGACCGCCGCGCAAAACTCAAATAAGCATGCCTGACACCGCTTGAGGCTACGGGCGGCAAGCAGAAACCAGTTCCGGACTACTTTTATAATGCCTTACATTTCAATGTGGTATTCTGCCGAAAAACATATTTTTCGGCAGAATACCACTTATGGTGCGGCGCGCAGCACTTTTGTGCAGCGTTGGCGCATCTCCCTTTTTCAAAGGTAAAATGCCCTAAACCAGTCTGGCAATATGCTTCATCCGGTCACCAGCAAGCAAGGCCACCGGCGGCACATCAATCAGCGTATGGCAACCGGGAGCAAGGCGCGTGGTGGCCCTGGCGCAGGACACCAGCACTTGCGCCGTCAGGGCAGGGTTGTCTATGCGCATGTCAAAGCTCAGGCGCTGGTTGGAGGTGCTCCCGGAAGCGCCAATGCGCTCCATAAGCACGCCGTGAGAGTTGTCAGCCACAGAATCCAGTTCTTGCTGGCTGCCCACTTCGCGGACATCCAGGGGGTCACTGCTGAAATAGGGGTCAGCGGCGATTCTCTGCTTGATGTCTGCAAAAGAAGCTCCGGCAGCGGGAAGGACGTACACCAGCCGTGAATGTTTGCCGCCGCCAACAGGAATTGTGATGGAGCAGGCGTTTGCCACTCCGGCGATGGACCGCGCCGCAACGGAGTGCCCCATGGAGCGACCGCGCCCAAAGTTGGTAAAGGTGGTTCCCACCGGGGTCATGGCTTCAAAAAGCGCGCGCAGGACTGAATCCGTCCCTGGATCCCACCCGGCCGCTGTTATGCTCGTCCGGCCAGATGCCTTGGCCGCCTGATCCAGATCTGCGACCAGTTGGGGGATTTCCGAATGGATATCAAAACTGTCCACCGTATTGATGCCCTTTTCCAGGTAATGACGGACATCGGCCGGAACATTGCGTGAAGGGCCACATATTACTGCAACATCAGGTTTGCCCCTGGCCGCCATAAGGGCGTCAATGGAGGCATAGTCTGGCAGCCCCCGCAGCGAAAATGCCTGCGTGCCCACCGAGGGGGCACGCCGCACCACGCCCAGACAGTCAAAATCATTGGCGCTGAGCAGGCAGTCTATGACGCCCTTGCCGATATTGCCCAGGCCATGCACGGCAACTTTAATTGGATTCATGTGTTTCCTCCCATAATATTTCTGATAGTTACGTTCTTGTGGCGTATGATGCACACCCAAAAAAATTCATGTTCATGCGCAGAATCAAAACAGACGCAGAACCGAAACAGACTGCCCTGTCGCACCGGCTGCAGGGCACATTCAGTCATGGCCACAGACGTTCAGACGAGAAAGGGAACCTACTGGCGTAAGTTCCCTTATGGGCAATCTTTTCATACCTGTCAGCCGAGCCGGTGAACATGCTTTTTGAAACGTGAACCGCGCGGAAAAGTTTAAAAAAACGTATCACCAGGGTAGCAACAGACTTGAAGAATTGTCGGCTAAAACCTGGTGCGTGTCCATTGCTTTTTCACATTAGCGAGACCTTGCCTGTTTACTGGATGCGGCGTCGATGGACAGCCCCTGGCAAACCCAAGAAGATCAGCCTCATGGGGCAGTGCCGTTCGGATTGATTATAGCACAACATACACCCATAATATGCTGCCTTAAAGACCGATAATTATTTCACGTCAAAATTATTCCGGATTTAATATCCACGGATGACTACAACATGAACAATAATAT
Organism: Desulfovibrio sp.; assembly: GCF_034006445.1. Lineage (NCBI taxonomy): Bacteria > Pseudomonadati > Thermodesulfobacteriota > Desulfovibrionia > Desulfovibrionales > Desulfovibrionaceae > Desulfovibrio > Desulfovibrio sp. Next base: position 56,581 of record NZ_JAVESS010000002.1, read on the forward strand.
ATAATTATTAAAGTTGTTTTATAGCATACAATGGTTATTAGTTATTATATATACAATATCACAACAATATATAAAAATGGAAAATCTGTACTTCCCCATTTGCTGATTCACCTGTATATTGACAAGATGATTAGCTGGTTAAATTTAAGGTATACAAAGATCGTTTTTGGGAGATTAGCATTATGAAACTGCCGTCATTGCCGCCGATAGTAAAATTCCAGGTCGTAGTAAAAACCCTGGCCATTCAAGCGGCTATCTTATTGGGCATCTTGTTTCTGCTATGGGGTTTGCAGCGCGCGTATTCAGCCATTGACGCCACGACATTTCCGGATCCGATGCCCATACCCGCCGAGGCGGACAAGCTGCCGGAAACCGAAAAAGGTAAAATCCTGCTGGATTCCATTACCTTTCAGATGCGCCGCGAGTTGAATTCCACCTTTGGCTGGAGCCTCAACGACATCATTTTTAACCGATTCATAATGGACAATCGCGCCTACCGTCAGTATGGCGTATATCACGCCACACGGTTTCTTCTTGACCTCTATTCCAGCCAGATTGCCAAACTGGGCAGCAGCGACCGCGAGAGCGAGTTTTTATACAAGGCGCGCATCAACAGCTTTGCCATTGATCCGCGCAGCTTTATGCTCCCTTCCGCTGAAGGCTCCTACAAAAAGGGCTTCAAATTACTGGAAGATTACAAAAAGTCGTTGGACAACGGCACAGGCGTGTTCAACTGCCGCTCGGATGACCTCTATGCGTCCTTTGTGGCCGTAACTGGCGAAAACATGTTGGGATATGCGTTGGGATTGTTGCAAAACGCACAGGGCATGCCCTTCTACACGTTGGATAACCGTATTTATGAAGTACAGGGCATTGTGCTGGTTCTGCGTGATTTCATCCACACCCTGTATGTGCTGTACCCGGAAATACGGGCCAAAAACAACGAAGAAAACATGGCTTCCGCCATGTCGTACCTGACCCGCATCTGTGACTACGACCCTCTGTACATTACGTCGTCTTTCAACTCCGGGGAGCTGGTTTTGTCGTACCTGCTGTTTGCCAAAGCCCGCCTGGAGGACATCCGCAACAGCATTCGCATGTAATATCACGTAATATACTGACGCAAGAAAGCTGCGGAGAATTTTGCAAAAAAATTCTCCGCAGCTTTTATATTCTGTCATGCAACACGTTTCTGCAGTGGCCAGGGCAAGAGGCTGTCATTATTGCCCGGCGGGAAGAAAGGCAAAAGGCGCTGTTTCCTTGAAATGCGCCGAAGCTTCTCCGGAAAAGATTGCGCCGTTCTGGAGCGTCAGCTTTTTCACTGGGGCTCCCGGTCTCAGATCCAGCTTGTCCAAAGAAACCCAGAAGGTATTGGGGCTGGTGGCAGAATCAAAATAATAGGTCAAATTTTTCTGGTCAGCTATGGAGCGCCAGATTGTTGATGAGATGTTGGGCTGGCCGGGGGTGGTTATGCCAAGAGGCACGCTGACCGCGCGCTGAAGACTGAGCATGCTTGCAATGGCCTGATTATTGAAGCTTTTTCCGGGGACGGCAGCAATGTAGTTTTTGTCCATAGCCTTGGGAATGGCATCAAGAAAAAACGCGGCTCGGGCAAAGCGGTCAGCCGCGCGGTTGGTTCCCGGCAAAAAAACCAGCCCTCCTATCTCCTTCCAGTAGGCGTTCAGGGCAAGCTGCTGATCATAGCTCGGCGAGTTGGTCATTACGGTGTAGTCCTTACCGTGATGTATGACCAGTTTGCCCTTGATATACTCAAAAATGGCCGAGTCGCCCGTAACATCTGAAATGGCCAGATGCATTGTACTTGCGGCCCCGTTGGGCAGTGTCGGGGCCGCGATCTGAAAGGGTTCACTCTTGAGCGCGGCCACTGTTTCCGCAACAGTGGCGAAATTGTCCAGAACGTACTGAGCCCATGTCGCTATGGAAATGACGGGCTTTTCAGGATCACGCGGGCCATAGTCTGACTCCGCCAGATACAGGATGCTGGTCACAAGCCCCTTTTCATTCATTCCATCCGTCGTGCCCGCGTCATACCCGGCGGCAGTGACACTGCCGTACTTGGACACCCAGCGTACAGATCGGCTCCCCGCTGCTCCATCTTTTTCCATCCCTGCCGGAAAAGCCCACAGGTTGGTGCCCATGTCTTCTTTCCAGTCCATATTCCGCCCTGTAATGACGGCAGTGCCGTCAGCAGAGACGTACAGCGTCCTTGTGCAGGCCAGCACCGGTTCGCACGCTATTGCCGCGACCAGAAGCAAGCTGACCACGGGCGAAACCCACCTGAATACTTTTGGGGTATAAATCATAGAACGCTCCTGTGAGCAGATGTTGGTGATAGAATAAAAAGCGGACGGCAGCGAGGCAGATGTATCTGTCGCAAACAAGCTTCGCCACTTTGACAAAACAGTCGCAAAGCCAACGCGCAAAACAACCGTCGCAACAAGCTGTTCCAACAATAAAAAATAAAAACATTTATCGTCAAATGTAATATCTTGTTTTGTTGCGAGCCCGGGGCCCGGCAACGAGTACCTGATAGCGGGGTGTGAACACGTGGCAGATCTCCCTGGCATACGGAATTGCCTGGAACCCTGTCGTAACCACCCCACCTTACCAGGATGCGTCCCCAAAGATCATACCAGTTTGTACACACCGGAATGATCACACTGCCAGATCGGACTGGCCAGATCGGACTGGCAGATCGAATCGGCCAGATTGAACTGGCCAGATTGAACCGGCCAGATCGAACCGGAATATTCGCCCCATGGCTTTCAGCAGAAAAAGCGCGTAGTGCCCGCCGTGCCCGAAAAACATGAAAGAGCGGGATACGCACACGCGTACACCCGCTCCAAATAACAAAGGGGCCTGCACAAGCTTCTAGTTGTGCCAGCCTCGTGCGCCTCGCGCGCCTCGCGCCCATATGTCCAAGAAAAAGCCCATCTGTAGCGCCCAAGAGGATGAACTATATATTGACATGCAGGGCTATGGCGTCCATATTTTTCTTACACTCTCAGACCTGGTGCTGCGGCGGCGCATCTTCCTGACACATGCTGGCTTCTTCAAAAAAAACATCTGGCTGCAAAATAATAACTTCAGAGCTGTTTCTTTCAAAATCCCACACGCCTTCAACCTGCCACTGGCGCATGACCTTGTGGATTGAAGTGCGGTGCATGCCCAGCAGATCTGCCATTTCGCGATAGGAAATATCGCGCCGGGCGCAAAGTGGCGATGACCCCGGCACAATGCGCGAGGCCAGATACTTGCACACTCTGGTCAAGGGCGATTCAAGGCTGAGCGACACAAGAGACTCTGCCAGCAGACCGACCTTTTTTGCATAACTTTGGCAAAGATTAAGTAAAAGCTCGGGATTCTTTTTTCCCAGTTCCACTACATCCCGTTGCGAGAATACGTGCAGATAGCAATTTTTTGTGCATTCATGGTAAAATCTCATTCTTCGGGTGGAAGAATGGGTCTCTCCAGGGGTTGTGCCGAACATTATGGTTTCATTAAAACAGCACCCCTTGCTGAGATACCACAGCGTTTTCTCATTGCCACAGACATCCAGAGCCATCAGGCGCACTCTGCCGCTGAGAACATAGTACATTGTCGGCGCGTCATCGCTAAACTTCCAGCCCTTTTCCCATTTACGGGCCTTGTCTCTGACAACCTTTCCCCAGCATTCATTCTGGTTGAACAGTTCGATGAAAGACATTAGTCCCTCCCGATAAAGAGGTTAGACCAACTGAATAGTCCACACGTGATAGCCATAGCAAAAAAGCAGCACAGCTTCCATCACTTAGAGTATTAGTGGGAAATATATCCCGCTGCCGGGGTATGCTAAAAAGGGCCACAACGGCAGTGGCCCAAGGCAGGTACTTGTTGATGAAATAATCCTAGCGCCCTTTTTTTGTGAATATTGTTGCATGAACTACAATTTTCACTGTCAGCCAGGACTATCATGCGGTTATCGTACGAAGAGGTTGAGGAAACTACTTACAGTCAACCCTGTTGTGCAAAAAATAACCCGCATGTTTGGAGGTCTTCATGGGTCACCCGACTATTTATCCCACTGGCGTCACAGTTTACAAACCGGAAAAGGCATGGAGCGGCTTTACCATTCTGCAGGCTCCCGACAACGGCGCATTGCTGATTGGCATGAACGGACACGAAGTTCGTATGTGGAAGGATCTGCATGGCTTTCCCAATAAAATGTTCCCTGGTGGCATGCTCATGGGCAGCACTGGTACCCGTCACCCCAAGCATGGCCTGCAAGACCAGCTTGACCTCGTTCAGGTAGACTGGGACGGCAATATTGTTTGGAAGTTCGACAGAGCGGAATTCATCGAAGATCCAGGCATGGAAGGCCGCTGGATGGCGCGCCAGCATCATGACTTCCAGCGCGAAGGCAGCTCCACCGGATATTACGCTCCCGGACAGGAGCCCAAAATAGACTCAGGCAATACGCTTGTCCTTTGCCACAAAAACACCGTTAATCCCTATATCAGCGACAAGATGCTGGTGGATGACGTCATTTATGAAGTAACCTGGGACGGCGACATTGTTTGGGAATGGAACTGTGCCGACCATGCGGAAGAAATGGGCTTTGGCGAGGCCGCACGCAACGCCATGTGCCGCGACCCCAACTTCCGTGGCGGAACCATCATGGAAAACGCGCCTGGCGTGGGTGACTGGATGCATGTCAACTCCATGTCCACGCTTGGACCCAACAAGTGGTTTGACGCGGGCGACGCCCGTTTCCATCCAGACAACATCATCATTGACGGCCGTGAAACCAACATTATCCTGATTCTGGACAAAAAGACAGGAAAGATCGTGTGGCAGCTCGGCCCGGATTATGACCGCACGCCCGAAGAAAAAGCCATTGGCTGGATCATCGGCCAGCACCACGCCCACATGATCCCCCGCGGTCTGCCTGGCGAAGGCAATATTCTTGTGTATGACAACGGCGGCTGGGGCGGTTACGGCAACCCCAACCCTGGCGCGCCCCATGGCGTCAAGGCCGCGCAGCGCGACTACTCGCGGATACTTGAAATTGACCCCGTGGCCATGAAAATCGTGTGGCAGTATACGCCGCATGAAGCGGGCTTCCTTATCCCGCTCGACGCCTACCGTTTCTACAGCCCCTTCATCAGCTCCGCGCAGCGTCTGCCCAATGGCAACACGCTCATCTGCGAAGGTTCCGACGGCCGCGTGTTTGAAGTGACCGCTGAACATGAAATCGTGTGGGAATATGTTTGCCCGTACAAGGGACACATCAGCCTGCCCATGAACTGGGTGTACCGCGCGTACCGCGTGCCGTATTCCTGGGTGCCGCAGGCCGAAGTTCCCGAAGAAAAAGCCATCGAGCCTTTGACTGTCAAGGAATTCCGTGTTCCTGGGGCCGCCCCCTTTGGAGCCATGTCCACCGTCAAGGTGGAAGGTACCATAGGTTACTATAGCGGCGCAGGACACTGCGTGGCCGCAACCGAATAATCCGACTCCATTACCCTCCTCCGTTTGCGATGAGACCCCGGATCTGCCGCCGGGGTCTCATCTTTTTTTGACGGCATATCCGTAATATGGGATAAATGCTTTGATCCCCTGCTGTTGGTGTATCTCATCCGCAGGGTTTAGACAGTGCCGTCGCGAGTGCCTTTCCTGGTATTTCTGCGTCGACTTCGCCTTTTATTCCGATCAAGCACCAGCAGAGTACACTCTGCATAGCAGGCTCATTCTCCCTGATATGACGGAAAATTCATCTCATGATGGCACGGTCCAGAGCATCTTACCCTTGAAAAAGTCAGGTGCTCTAAAAACGAAAAAACGGCCCTGAGCGGCAGGCATTCCCGCTCAGAGCCGTAATATCAAGACTGAAGAAAAATTAAAACGTGTAGCGGAATGTCAAAGATACCCGCCAGTTGTCCTCGTACTGTGAATCCTGTACACCGTGCCAGGTGTCAGGATCCAGATACAGTTTGACAAAGGCGCCTTCAAGGTTGACCTGAAGGTTTTCATAGATTTTGTAAGTGCTGGAAAGGCTTGTTTCCCACGCATGGTCGGTAGTGGTAAGATAGGCCATGGGTCCGTCCGCGCGTGTGGGATACGAGGTCATGTTGGCTTTTTTCGGCATTTCCGAGCTGTTGGTGCCGTGAAAATAGGCGAACTTGAGCGTGTGCTTCAGATCATTAATAAAGCTCACGTCCTTGATGCTGCCTACAACGCCCATCATGCCGCTGGGGTTGTGCCCAAGCACCTTCCAGGTATCCAGGTCAAAAAAGCCTCCGCCAAAGCCCAGCGGCGTTACCGGCCACGGCGTGTTGAAAACAGGCAGACGCTCAGAACCGTTATAGGGGTTGTCGTCATCGCCGCCACCATACCAGGCCAGCACTCCGGGCGTGCCCCAGCTGAATTTGTAGTCCGCGCGCATGGCCGCATACCAGCCCTCGCGCACAAGCTGAAAGGTTTTGCCCCGCCCGTTGGGATCAAACTGGGTATAATCCTTGAGTTCACCCATATCTACACGGCCATAGGTGCCTTCAAGGGCAATATCCCACGGTTCCCACTGGGTCAGGTTGACCGTCAGACCACCCCACCAGCCGTTGCCCCAGGTATTGTTGGCATTGCGGTACGTTTTTTCAAACGCCTGGTAATAGTTCATGCCGCTGCCGAGTATGGGCATGAGGCCGCCGCGCGGCGCATAAATGGCGGGTTCGCGCTGTGAAGTGTTGTCGTTTATGCCCCGCAGGCTGTTTTCACCAATAAGGGCGTACATGCCCCAGGGCGAAATCTTTAGCCCCTCAGCCTTGATGGGCAGAACGAGGGCGAAAACATCCAGATTGTCCAGGTAGTTTGCTTCCAAACGTCCGTTCTGGGTATTCTGGGAGTTGTCATTATACGGGCGTCCCCAAAAAAACGTGGCCCCCACGCTCGTCCCGTTGTTTTGATATACAGGGGCGCTGACTGTAACACCCGCTGTAATCTGTCCGTACACGGCACTCCAGTCAGTCACGAAACCGGGCAGCAGAAGGGGCTGTATGCCCATGCGCACCTTGGCTTCGGTTTTGGGCACACGCCAGTCAATGTAGGCGGAACGAAGCCCTACTATATTGTTGCCGTCACTGCCAAGGGCTGCTCCGTCCTTGGCGGTGCCCCAGGACTGCCCGTTTGTACCAACAGTAAGAATCAGACTGCCAGAAAGATCTTCGCTGGCAATAGCGTCAAACTGCGACCGCAGACGCTGCAATGCCTGAAACGTGTCTTTGCCACTCACCCCCAGCGGCATGACATTGGATGTTTGAAAGCTGATGTCAAAGGCCCCCTTGACCTTAAAGTCCACGGCGTTACCCCGGATGGGAAGCAGAATGGATACGCCGCAGAACAGCAAGCAAAACAACTTTTTGCCCAAAGTTCTCATAAATCCTCCTGTGAAAATAGGTGCAACCTCCTGCACCTCCCGCTTCCTGCACAGGACAATGACGTGTTCTTTGATGCAATTTTGTAGTCCCAGCGACATTTTTTTTAAATAAATCTTTTTTTCACATCAAATATATCTAATGATCTTGGCAGAATATATATAACTGTCTGAACTACTATGACATCTAAAAAAACTTCTAAAAACGTAGCGCAGTCTACAACTAAAAAAGCTCATCCAGTTATTAAAAGCACAACCTCCTGCTCCCGTTGAAGTCGGCAGTTTCGACACACAATAAAAAATCACGCTCAACTCCTAGCGCCAAAAGGAAAAATCCATGCCAGGCCAAGAGAGAATCAGCAATAACTACTTCGACGGACTTCAAGTCACAGGGCGCCACAAAGCCGTTTTTTTCATCATTATGGTGGCGTATTTTTGCGAACAGATGGACAACTGGAACTTCGGGTTCATTGCCCCGGCCCTGATGCAACACTGGGGGCTGACCATGCGCGATATAGGCACGGTCACCTTCTGGTATTTTGCAGCCATGACATGCGGCGGTTTTGTGGGCGGGTTCATATCCGATCTTATTGGCCGTCGTAAAACATTTCTTATTGCCATCACCCTGTTTTCTACAGCGTCCATCATCAACGGCATGACGGACGACTTCCATGTCTTTGTGGCCTCACGCGCCCTGACAGGCTTCGGCGTCTTTTGCCTGATGGTTTGTTCACAAGCCTATATTGCAGAAATGGCACCGGCAGAAAGCCGGGGGAAATGGCAAAACCTTGTGGCAGGGGTGGGATTTTGCGCCGTGCCCGTCATCGGCATGCTCTGCAGGGCCATCATCCCTCTGCATGAAGAAGCATGGCGCTACATTTTCTATCTTGGCGGCATGGGGTACATTGCCCTGTTTATTGCCTGGAAGTACCTGGACGAATCCCCCCGCTGGCTGGTGAGCCGTGGCCGCATCAAGGAAGCGGAAGCCGTCATGCTTGACCTGACGCACATGAATATTGATCTTTCAGAGGCTGCCAGCAAAGGCTCCACCCACAAACCGCCACTGCGTGAAGTGCTGCTGGGCATGATCAGCCAGAAATACGTTAAACGCACGCTGGTCATTCTTGTGCTGGTGCTCTGCACCAACCCCGCCACCTTTGTGGTTACCAACTGGACGGCCACGCTGCTCAAAGCGCACGGCTTTACCCTTGAAGAATGCCTGATGGCCACCACGCTCATTTCAATCGGCGTGCCTCTGGGCCTTTTCGCTTCCAGCGCCTTTACCGATATGGGCGGGCGTAAGATACCCCTGGTCATCATGCTGGTTGTCATGTCGGTGCTGGCGCCCATATTCGGCAATGTCAGTTCCTACTGGGTCGTTGTTGGCGTAGGCGCGCTGCTTACGGCCTTTGTCATGGGCCTGGGATTCACCATTTTTTCGTACACGGCAGAATCCTACCCCACGCACCTGCGCAACACGGCTACCGGCTTTCATTCTTCCATAGGCCGTCTTGCGGTAGCTTTTTCACAACCTCTCATTCCTGTAGTGTACGCTGCATACAGCTTTGACGGTGTATTCTATATTTTCAGCGCACTCTGCGTAGTGCCCGCCATTGTGCTTGCCCTGTGGGGCGCGCGCACCGGAGGCAAGTCGCTGGAAGACATCGCCTAACCATTCCGGCTACTAACCTTTTTTCTGCTTGCCGGGCGGGACAGATCGGCCAAAACTTTCTGCCTGCCCGGCTTACGTAATTTCAAGGAGAGCGCCATGAGCATCACCCTTTACACAGCGCCCGAATGTATACGCTGCAAGATTGTCAAAAGTTTTCTTGCCGAACGCGGGCTGGATTATGGCACCGTCGATTTCAAGGCCGATGCGCAGACCTTCAACACATTTTACCGCACCAACCGCAAGGCCATCTATCGCAATCCCGAAGGCGTGGAGTTTCCGCTCTTTGATGACGGCGAGGTCATCAAGCAGGGCTCCGGCGAAATACTGGCCTACCTGCTTTCCGGCCGCGTTCTTGAGTGCTGCGTGACCAGAAGCGATATGCTCCACGGCAAGATCGCGGGCATCTATCCGTCCCAATGCCCCGAGGGACAGGAAGAAAATATGCTCACCCTTGTGGACCGGCTGGCAAAGGGCGGTCTTCAGGTATGGCTGCAGGTGGACGGACGCAAGCCCGAACTGCTGCGCAAACTCCTGGCCATCAAGGACGTGCACGTCATTCTTAATGTTGTGGGCACAAGCGCCACAACGGAAAGCATTTTTGGCGGCGCGCCCTCCAAGGAAGCGCTTGCTGAAACCATAGAACTTGTGCGTGCAACGCCTGATGGGATCATACGCTTTTTCGCGGTTCCCCAGCCGGGCCAGGACGGAACCTGGGCATGGCCTGACAGGGCCGAGGCGCTTGCCGCAGCCAAGATGGTCTCCGAGGCCTGCAATGTGCCCACCCTGCCCTATGTCATCGAGGCCGTTACGCCGGATATGGCCTGGGACATGCACGGACTGGAGGCTTTGCCTGAACAGACGCTGCTCGTTTACCGGTCCGCTTCACGCCAGTTTCTGTTCAAAGCTGACGTCGCAAAATAGGAGGATGATTTCGTGCAGATATATGACGTCATTGTAATTGGAGGCGGCCCTGGTGGAACCACTGCGGCCCGCATCCTGGCTCAGGCTGGCAAAAAAATCGCGCTGATTGAGGACAGCCATTGGGGCGGCACCTGCCTTAACGCTGGCTGCATCCCCACAAAAATGCTGCTTGGCGCCACGGCCCCGCAAGGCCTTTTGCACGCCCAGGAGCGTGTGCGCATTGCCAAGGGCAGCATACAGGTAGACTTCACGGCCCTGCAAAACCGCGTCACGCGCTTTACCAAGGGAACAAGCCAGACTCTGGCAAAAAGTCTGGCCGCTCTTGGCATAGACCTTTTTGAAGGACGTGGCGTTTGCACCGGCCAGAATGAAGGACAGACGCAGGTACAGGTCACCACTGCCCAGGGCCCTGTCTCACTGGCGGGAACAAAGATAATCCTTGCCTGCGGGACAGCATCCGCGTCATTTCCTGGGCTTGTGCCTGATCACCAGAATGTGCTGGACAGCACCGATCTTTTGCGCATCGCCGCCATCCCCGAAAGTCTGATCGTGGTGGGCGCGGGCGCCATCGGCCTTGAAATGGCGGACTTTTTTTCAGCCATGGGCAGTACGGTGACCATAGTTGAAGCCGCACCACACATCGCGCCTACGGAAGACGCTGACATTGCAAAAGAAATGCTCCGCGCTCTGACCAAGAAGGGCCTTGTCTGTCATGAAGGCGCCAAGGCCAAAAACCTGGAATCTGTTGACGGCAAAGCGCGGCTTGAACTTGAAGACGGCACAATTATCACGGCAGCCAAGGCATTGGTGGCCGTGGGCCGCAAGCCCAAGAGCGCGGGCCTTGGTGTGGAGAGCGCTGGCGGCAGCCTTACGCCACGTGGATACGTACAGGTGGACGCCAAGCTGCAAAGCGGCCCCGACCTGTACGCCATAGGGGACATCAACGGCCTTACCCTTCTGGCCCATGCGGCGGAACATCAGGCCGCCTACGTGGCCAGGCATATCCTGGGCGAAACCCAGGGCGATTATGAGCCAGGGCCTGTTCCCTCCTGCGTTTACGGCGGCACGGAAATCATGCGAGTGGGCCAGACCGCAGGCGCGCTGCTCCGTGAAGGCAAAACAGTGGAAGTTTCCCAGGCTCCCCTGACGGCGAACCCCATTGCGCAGGCCAGCGGCGGAACCGCAGGCTTTGTCAAAGTGGTATGGCATGAGGGCCGCATGGTTGGCATCGCCGCTGTGGGGCACGGAGTGTCGCATCTGGTGACGGTGGCCCAGTTGCTCATAAAGGATGCGTATACAGAATCCAGGCTGGACGAAGTCATGTTCGCCCACCCCACTCTGGATGAAATTATCCCAGCGGCCATACGGGCGCCAAAATCTTCCATCACAGGCGCATAAGGAGAAGACAATGCACTTTCCTGACGACAGACTGTACCACGCTGACCATTTGTGGGCGCAAAAGCAGGATGACGGTTCCTGGCTCATCGGCATCACTGACTACGCCCAGGAACAGCTTGGCAGCGTCATATTTGTGGATCTGCCGGAAAAAGGAGCCAGTTTCGAGCAGGGGCAATCCTGCGCTTCCATCGAGTCCGTCAAAGTTACCAGCGATGCCATCATGCCGATTTCGGGCACCGTGACGGAAGCCAACAGCGCGCTTGCCGATACGCCGGAACTGCTGAATGACGATGCCTACGGTCAGGGCTGGCTGGTGCGCGTCACCGCGACCCCTTACGATGAAAACGCATGCATGAGCGGCAGCGACTACGCCGCCATGGTCAAGGCGTAACAAACAGTTTCACAGCGGTAAGCCCCGGCAAAAAACCGGGCTGGGGCTTACCGCCTGTTCCACTCTCATTCTTTCTTATTCAGATTTGCCCAGCGTTGACGCACCACACGCCGCGCCCACCCGGTTCAGACTGTTCAATCCCGTTCACGCGCTTTTTGCATCCACAATATCCAGCCAGTGGCGCACTTCCACCCCTTTTGGAGCGGCGGAGGCAAGCTGCATGACGCAGCCGCTGCATCCGGTAATGACCGCGCGCGCTTCAGGGGCAAAACCCTCGAAGCACCGTCGGGCCATGTCCATTGAAAGGCCGGGGTTGCTCATCTTGAGGATGCCCCCCATGCCGCAGCACAGGCCAGTGCCCTTCTTGAGTCCGGGCAGACCGGGCTTGAGCAGGGGCAGGTCAGGGTCTGCCGCATTCCAGTGGCAGGGCTGGTGATAGGCCACCACCGCCGGGGCATGCCCTGTGGCCCATACGCGCGGACTGGTCAGCAGGGCGGACAGCCCCTGGCATTTTTGCTTCCACTCCCTGCCTTCATCTTCGGGCAAGGTTGCGGCGTATTGCTCAAGGCTGTGCTTGCACGAAGCGCAAAAGCTGGCCACCAGCGGGCGACCCAGCGAGCGCCAGACGTCCACATTCTGGTCGCGTGCGCTTTTTTGCGCTTTGTACTGTCCGGCATGGTGCAGGGTTCCGCCGCAACACGTGAAGCCTGAAGCGTCAAGAACGTCATAGCCCCAGGCCCGCAGCAGCGTCTCCGCCTTTTCCGTCCATCGTGGCCGGACGTTGTTGGCGGTACACCCACTGAACAGAATTACGGGCGTCCCCTGAACGCGCTCTTGTGGTTGCAGCAGCATCCAGAGTTCGCAAGGCGGCAGGTCGACCAGCGCACGGGCGGTTCCCAGCAAGGAATGCAGACTGCCGGGAATGATACCATCAGGAGCAAGCATGGCGATCTTGCCAGCCATGGGCCAGAGAGGGCCGAGCCTTTGTATCCAGAGTTCCCAGAGAGCTTGCGACCAGTGGGGGTTTCGCGCGCGCGCATCCGCCAGAAGGTCGGCGGTGGAAAGCTTGCGCGCGCAGGCACGCTGGCAGCGGCCACAGCCCGCACACAGGCGCGACAGTTCCCGTATGGTGTCCCACGAAAGAGCCTCTTCTGCCCCGCTGCCGTATTCTGCGTCCAGCGGCTCCATGAGCAGCCGCTTGGCCTTGGGCGCGTATTCTTCACGCTTGAAAATTTCATATACCGGGCAAACGTTCAGGCATTCGCCACATTGCGTGCAGCCTCTTTTCATCTTAATAGCCCTTGCCGGGGTTGAGTATCCCCTTGGGATCAAAAATCCGGCGGACGCCGCGCATCAGGGCGTGTTCCTCCTTGCCTATCTGCCTGCCCACATCTTTGAGAAATCCCGCACCGTGCTCGCCGGAAAGGCTGCCGCCGAACTCAAGGACGGCCGCGTCCAGTTCGTGATGGGTTTTTTCCGTGCGACGGGCATCGTCAGGGTCGGAGGCGTCATAGTGCAGATTCGCATGGATATTGCCGTCGCCCGCATGGCCAAAGGCAATGAGCCGCTTTCCGTTGGAAGCCGCGATTTCTTCAAAGCGACGCACGGCCTTGAGGATAGACCCACGGGGCACAGCCATGTCGCCGCCGATGCGATCCGGCCCCAGCACATAGGACGCTGCCGACACCCTGCGGCGGCAGGCCCATAGGGCATCCTCCTCTTCCTTGCCCACACCTTCCATGCGCCACAGCGCGTCGCTCAACTGCCGCGAAAGGCGGGCATTTTCCAGCGGAACAGTATCCTTGCTTCCATCAACCTGAAAAAGCAGCAGGGATTTGACCGTATCTGGCCAGGGCGCGTCGCCGGTTCTGCTTAAAATTTCCAGCACCGTCTCATTCATGAATTCAACGGCGCTGGGCAAAATACCGGCGGCAAACACCTTGCTCATGGAGGCAAGGGCCGCATCCAGCGAGGGATAACCCACAAGCACGGATGCCGATGCCTCGGGCCTGGGAATGAGCTTGAGAACAAGCTTGGTGATTATGCCAAGCGTTCCTTCACTGCCCACGAACAGGCGGCCCAGATCAAGTCCGATGACATCCTTGTGCGAACGCCCGCCGAACTTGAGCAGTTTGCCCCCCGGCAGCACGACTTCAACGCCGATCACGTAGTCCCTGGTGACGCCGTATTTCACGGCGCGCAGACCGCCCGCGCAGGTCGCCACATTGCCGCCCACACTGGTGGCCTTGCCGCTGGCGGGGTCCGGTGGGTAAAACAGCCCCAGCTTTTCGCATTCTGCCTGAAGCCGGGCCGTATTGACGCCAGGCTCAATGACGGCCACAAAATCTTCTGCGGAAATGTCCAGAATCCTGTCCATGCCAAGTGTGGAAAGCACAATTCCAGGCACAGTAGGCACACATCCGCCAGACAGGCTGGTTCCACGACCACGAGGGTGAACCGCAATATTTTCTGCTTCGGCCCAGCGCATGAACTCGCACACCTGCGCAACGCTTACAGGGCGCACCATGGCCAGGACAGTGCCAACCTTCAGGCTGGCGTCAGAAGCGTAAACCCGCAGCACTTCCGGATCAAAAGCGACCCCGTCCCCGAACAGGTCCACAAGAAAGCTCTTGTGCCCGGAAGTGAGCGTAGCGACATATTCCCCAGACATGGCGTCTCCCAATTTCACGTGGCTGTGATGCGCCGGAACAGCGGCGCTTTACTCATGTTTTGCCTTGCCGCACGGCTGTGCAACAAGACCCATACGGGCGGCCAAAGGTTCTGGCGCTAAGGTTCTGCCCAAGGTTCTGGCGCTTCAGCGGGGCCGACAACACGGCCCCGGCAAAAACCTTCATGAAAAACTTTATGTCAGCCTGCTGCAGACCAGCAAGCGCCCTGTGACAGACTCACGGGGCGCTTGCTTTATGGGCCGTCAACCGCAAAGACTATGATCTGATTATGCCGTTAGAGCATTTTACTTTTGATAAAGTTACCAGCTTTTGCACTGCACAGGAATGCAGTGCGCTGCAACGTGCCGTGAATTAGGGAAGCACTGATTCAAGAGCTTCCTGGAAACGCGCAGTTATTTTGTTGGGCAAGACGCGATCTTTTTTTGAAACAGGAGTGGACTCTTCCGTCCTCGACTGTTTCAAAAAAAGTGAAGCAACACCGCCAAACGAAATAAATCAGCGTTTCCTTAGATGCTGATCTTTGCACCAAGCAGCTTGGCAAAGGCCGCAATCCAGGCGGGATGGGCGGGCCAGGCCGGAGCGGTAACAATATGGCCATCCACAACCGCATTGGTGAGGGTTTCATTAAGCTCGCCCCACATGGCTCCAGCATCCACCACATCGGGCTTCACGGCGGGGTATGCCGTGCAGGTACGGTTTTTCAACACCCCGGCAGAAACCAGTATCTGCGGGCCGTGGCACACTGCTGCAATGGGCTTTTTGGCGGCGTCAAACTCGCGCACAATTTCAAGAATGCGCGGATTCAGACGCAGATATTCGGGCGCGCGCCCGCCGGGAATGACCAGCCCCACGTAGTCGGCGGTATTCACCTTGTCAAAGTCATGATTGATGGAAAAATTATGGCCGCGCTTTTCAGAATATGTCTGGTCGCCCTCAAAGTCATGTATGGCGGTTCGCACAACATCACCGGGTTTTTTGCCGGGGCAGACGGCATGCACGTCATACCCCAGCATGAGCAGCATCTGGAAAGGCACCATCACTTCGTAGTCTTCCACATAATCACCGGCCAGTACCAGAATTTTTTTCATAATCATCCTCCTGCGGCTCCGGGCCGTTTAACAGCCAGGGGCCGGTTTGCGCTTGCCGGACAGCATGATGCCGCCCTTGCTTTACGCGTATATGTGTTTATATAAGCAGAGATAGCCTGTGGGCAAGCCCCCATACGCACACCGCCCTATTGGCCCGGTTGGCGCAGGTGCCCCGTTTGACGCGGTTGCTGCAGTTGATCCGGTTGTTCCGGTTGACGCGGCGGCATGGTTGATGCGGGTGCCAGACGGCGCGCTCCGCATCTGCGGCAGAACCGCACCGAAGCTGGCAGACCGCCACAAATCCTGCATAGCAGCGCATTTCAGGAGATTCAGTATGCCCATGTTTGACTTTACCTGCACTGGTTGCGGCACTGTCTTTGAAGAGCTGGTCTTTGGCGATGAAGCCCCGGCCTGCCCCAAGTGCGGTGCAGCTACCCAAAGGCAGATGAGCGTTCCTAGCCCGCTCAAGACGGGCGCTTTTCCCTTCAAGCCCGGCCCGGTGCGCCCCATGAGCAAGACCAAACCTCCATGCGCCGCTGGCGGCTGCCCTTCCGGCGGCTGCGGAACAAACAGCGGAGCGGGCGGCGGCCTTTCCTGACGGGGTCAGGCTGGCTATTTCAGCCGATTACCTCAAAGATTTCAGCCCTTGCGCTTCCCGCGACAAGGGCTTTCTTGCATTCGTAAGGGGCTTGCTCTACACTTGCGCAGATACTCTTACCCGGGAAGGAACCTATGCTACGCAGCATGACCGGCTTTGGCCGCTGCCTTGTTGAAAATACCCACACCATCCAGCAATGGGAAATCAAAAGCGTCAACAGCCGCCATCTTGATCTCAAGTGGCGTCTTCCCCTTGCTGTGCGCAGTCTTGAACCACGCCTTGAAAAGGTCGTCCGGCGCTTTGCCTCGCGCGGTCGGGTGGACATCAGCCTCATACTGCAGTACGCCCCCGGCGATGCCCCTGCCATGCGCTTTGACGCCAGCCAGGCCAACGCCATTCTGGACAGCCTGCAGGCCCTTGCCCAGGCCCGGAACGAAAATTTTACGCCTGACTACAACGCCCTTATGCAGATATCTTCTCTGTGGGGTGACAACGGCGAAGAAATGGATGAAGAGCTGACCACCAGCCTTGAAGAAGGCCTGGCGCTCGCCCTGGAAGACTGGAACGAGGCCCGCGCCACTGAAGGGCGCGCCCTGGCCACAGACATGCATTCGCGTATTCTGCGCATGGAAGAATGGACAGGTCTTATTGCTGAACGCGCCCCGGCCATCAAGGAAGAACGCGCCGCCATCCTGCACGAGCGCCTCGGCGAGGCTCTGGCCCAACACGGCCAGGAACTCGAAGAAAACCGCTTTCTGCAAGAAATTGTGGTTCTTGCCGACCGTCTGGATGTAAGTGAAGAGCTGACACGCCTTACAACCCACCTGGAACGCCTGCACGATCTTTTGCAGTCTGCCGGCGACGCGGGGCGACGCCTGGACTTTACGCTCCAGGAATGCTTCCGCGAAATAAACACCTGCGGCAACAAATTGCCGGACGTGCAGCTTTCGCGCCTTGTGGTGGACTTTAAAAATGAGTTGGAAAAATGCCGCGAGCAGGTTCAAAACCTGGAATAAGCCATGTCTCGTGAACGGTTAATCAATATTGGCTTTGGCAACTACGTTCTGGCTGGCCGGGTTGTGAGCATTGTCAGCCCGGCGTCTTCGCCCATGAAGCGCTTGCGTGAAGACGCACGAACTCAGGGGCGTCTTATTGACGCAACGCAAGGGCGCAAAACACGCTCAATCCTGGTGACGGATTCCAATCACGTCATTCTGTCGTCCATACAGCCTGAAACCATCAGTCAACGTTTTGCGCAAGAGGAAGGGATCTGATGCCCCGAAAAGGCATTGCACTGGTTATAAGCGCGCCCTCAGGGGCCGGAAAGACGACATTGGTCCAACGCCTCATGCAGGAATTTCCCCAATTCGGCTATTCAGTTTCGTGCACCACCCGTCAACCGCGACAGGGTGAAGTGGATGGCAAGGACTATATCTTTCTCAGCCGTGAAGAATTCGAGCAACGCCGCGCACAGGGTTATTTTGCCGAATGGGCCGAGGTGCATGGCAACCTTTACGGCACGCCCCTTGCGCCAGTGAAAAGCAGCCTGCAAAACGGGCAGGACGTGCTTTTTGACATTGACGTGCAGGGCGCGGCCCAGATGAAACTCTCCCTGGCCGAAGCGGTTTTCGTGTTCATCCTCCCCCCCAGCATGGAAGAGCTGGAGCGACGCCTGCGCAGCCGGGGGCTGGATGACGAGGCCACCATCGAACGGCGCCTGACCAATGCACGGCAAGAAATTCGTGAATCCCGCTGGTATGATGCCCTGGTGGTCAACGACGAACTGGACGCGGCATACGACGCCCTGCGCGCCGTCTTTGTGGCCGCTGGCCTTGCTCCGTGCCGCAATCCCGACCTGCCGGACTACCTGCTGACCCACTGAGCCGCATACGTGCGGCGGTTACAGTAATGAACCCGTGCCACTGGCGTGCGCACGGGCCTTTATGCAAAGCGAAATCATTGGAAACGCGCTGATGACAAACACACTTTCCAGTCCGCAACTGGTGGTAGCCCTGGACGTGCCCAGCAGGGCCGATGCCCTGACCATGGCCCGTAAGCTCAAGGGCACCGCGCCCTGGTGCAAGGTAGGCATGGAGATGTTCACTCATGCCGGCCCTGCCTTTCTGGAGGAACTGGTCGGCATGGGCTACAAGGTCTTTCTGGACCTTAAATTTTATGACATCCCCAACACTGTGGGCCAGGCTGTCAAATCCGCCGCTGGCGTGGGCGTGGACATGCTCACCCTGCACTGTCAGGGCGGCGAACGCATGTGCCGCACTGCCTGTGAAGCCGTCGCCAGCTTAAACGGAAAAAAGCCCCTGCTCTTTGGCGTCACGGTGCTGACAAGCTTTGCTCAGGGTGAAATGCCGGGCATACGTGAAAACACGTCCGACTTCGCCCTTGCTCTTGCCAGGGGCGCACAGAATTGGGGGCTGGACGGCGTGGTCTGCTCCGGGCACGAAGTTGCCGGCATCAAGGCAGCCTGCCCCGGCTTCAGCTGCCTGTGCCCCGGCATCCGCCCGTCCGGCTCTGTGGCGGACGATCAGCGCCGCACAATGACTCCGGCCCAGGCCGTGGCGGCAGGGGCGGACTATCTGGTGGTGGGCAGGCCCATCATCGCCGCTTCAGACCCGCGAGCGGCAGCGGAACAGATTCTGGCAGACATGGCGTCTGCCACATAGCAACGGGGATTCAGATGTCTGGCCAGGAAACGACAAAGGTTACACAGGCGTCACCCTCTTCGGGTGCGGGCCATGCGGCGGGGCATAAAACCGATGTGCGCGGCGTGTTCTCCACGCAGGAAGTCCGCCGGGTAGGCACTGGCACCACGACCCGCAAAACAGTGCAAAAAAGCTTCTGGTTCATTGAGCAGCACGGCAAAGTCATCGAGTGCCAGCCGCTCAACACCAACTACGTGCCAAGCGGCCCCAAGCGCAAAATCACCATGGACGAACTCCTCGCCAAATTTGCGCCCGAACCGGAGTTTTACCTCAACTCGGTCTACCCCAAAATGCAGGAAATGCAGCGCGCCATTGAACAGGGCGATGAGCGCAGGGAAAAAGGCGAAACTTTTGCGGCCGAATTCGAGTATTCCCGCGCCCTCAAGATTGATGATGACAACGTACGCGCCAACTTTGGTATTGGCCTTACCTACCTTGAGCGTGGAGATGCCGACAGGGCGCAGGATATCTTTGAGCGCCTCGTAAAGCTGGACGGTGCTTTTGAGCCCGAGCACAAGCACCTTTTCAACGAGTTCGGCATCAGCCTGCGCAAGAACAAGATGCTGGAACAGTCGCTGGAATACTACAGGCGCGCGCTGGAACTTACCCAGAATGACGAAAATCTCCATATGAACATGGCGCGGGTACTGCTGGAGACCAAGGACATCAACGGATGCGTGGATCACCTGCTCAAGGCGCTTGAAATTTCTCCACGACATGAAACTTCGCTCAAATTTCTTGCGTGGCTCATACAAAATAAACTTGTTCCTGCCGACAGGATAGACGGCGTCCGTTCCGCCTTGCAGGCTGCGGCCAAAAGCGCGAACACCGCATCCTGAAACCGGCCTGCGGCCTCTGAGGTTCTGTGAAAAACTGGCTTTTCCGTACGCTTCCTGAGGGCGTTTCCCCTTCCCCGCCTTCAGCGTGGGCCGAAGACCTTTCCATTTCGCCCCTGCTGCTGGAAATCCTTTGGCGTCGGGGTTTTACCCACAAGCAAGTCATCAATGCCTTTCTCGACGCGCGGCCCGGCTCGCTGACGCCGCCGCACAAGTGGCCCCAGATTCCCGAGGCTGCCCAACTGCTGGCGCACGAACTGCTGGCGGGCAAAAAACTGGTGGTCTGGGGCGACTATGATGTTGACGGCATCACCGCCGCGACTCTGGTGCTGGATGTGCTGGAAAGCCATGGTCTGGAAGCGGGTTGGCATATCCCTGATCGCCGCAGCGAAGGCTATGGACTCAATGTCGCCCAGGTGGAAGCTCTGGCGGAACAGGGCTGCGGCATACTGCTCACCGTGGATTGCGGCATTGCCGATACCGAAGCCGTACAGCGCGCGCGCCAACTGGGCATGACTGTCGTTGTTTCCGACCACCATCTGCCCCAGGAACATCTGCCCCCGGCCCACGCTATCTGTAACCCCCGGATCTGCCCTGCCGACACCCTGCCCTGCCCGCATCTGGCCGGAGTGGGCGTGGCCTTCTATCTTATGGGGGCCGTCAACGCGGCACTTGCCCCGCACACGGGCCAACGCCATAAAATGGATCATTGCCTTGACCTTGTGGCGCTGGGAACCCTGGCCGACGTTATGCCGCTGACGGGCGAAAACCGTATTCTGGTACACGCTGGCCTCGCACATCTGGCCATGGCCGCGCGGCCGGGCATTGCCGCCCTCAAGGTCGCCAGCGGCATGGATGCCAAAACCAGGCTTACCAGCGGCCAGGTGAGCTTTCAGCTTGTGCCCCGCATAAATGCCGCCGGTCGCATAGGCAGCGGCGAACTGGCCCTGCGCCTTTTACGGCAAAAAGATTTTTCTTCAGCCCTGCCGCTGGCCCAACAGCTTGACGGGCTCAATACAGAACGCAAGAACGCGGAAAGCGAAATCCATAATGAAGCCCGAATCCAGGCTCTGGACATGCTTTCACGCGAACCTCTGGCCAGTCTTGTCCTGTACGGTCAGGACTGGCATCCCGGTATTGTGGGCATTGTGGCCTCGCGCATTGTGGAAGAATTTTACAGGCCCACCATCATACTTTGTCACGATCAGGGCAGCCTCAAGGGTTCAGGGCGCTCGGTGCGGGAATTTGATCTGCATGCCGGGCTGAACCAGACCGCCGAGGCCCTTCTGGGATTTGGCGGGCACAGACTGGCGGCGGGCGTGCGCCTGTTGCCGGAAAACCTGGGCCGCTTCCGTAACGCGTTTGAGGCTGTAGTGGCTCAAAACCTTGGTACAAGCCCCCTGAGTCCAAGCCTGACACTGGAATGCCAGCTGGATTTTGCCCAGGCCAGCGATCAGATGTTCCTCAAAGAACTTGAAATGCTGCAGCCCTTTGGCCCCGGCAATGCCGAGCCTGTTTTCGCCTCACCGCCCTTGCTGGTCAAGGATCGCTCCCCCCTGGGCCGGGGCGGCGAGCATGTGCGTCTGCGTCTTCAGGACGAGCACAGCGGCCTGATACTCACGGCCAAGGCATGGCGCATGGGGCAGGCCCTGCCGCCGGGCATCGCGGGCAAGCGCATCCGTGTGGCCTATACCCCCCGTCTTGACACCTACAACGGTATCACATCGGTGGACGTGGGCATCAAGGACTGGCAGCCAGCATGACAGCACGTCCATGAACCGCCGGCGCTTTCATAAATATTTTCACCCACCACAGATATTGCCGCCCTCCACAGGGCGGCTTTTCTTTCTTTGGAGCAGGAGCGGCAGCACACATCGGGAATCAGGCTACCCCCTCGACATCACGCCATAGCTGGCACAAAAATGCCGCCCCTGCAGCTTCAACATGCACATGCCAGAGAAAACAAACGTTGAGAATGTAGATTCTCAACGTTTACGCCACGCCCTTTACGACATTTATCCACACAAATAAGCCGCGTTGGCGCTTGCTCAGCGAACGTCTGCACGCAGCCCTGATTATAGCAAAGTATGATAAGATTTTAGACAGTGTCGTCGCAAGATGAATTTCCAGTCATATCAAGGAGAATAAGCCTTTTATGCAGGGAGTGTACTCTGATGGTACTCGACCGGAATAAAAGGCGAAGTTCGACGCAGAGATACCTGGAAAGGCGCTCGTGATGACACTGTCGAGGGGGCGTGGGGGAGAAGCCCCTTTTGCAAAAGGGTCCCTCCCCCACAAAAAACTTACGAACGACGCCGCCCTGATAAGGCATCCTGGCTGCAAACGACTAGGTTACCGGCAAAAAGCTGTTGCCAGTTCCTTCCAGTTGGTCGTCACAGACGGTGAACAGTTCTTGCACCGCAAATGCCATTTGGCTTCTTTGGGCCCTTCAGCGCCAAACCGGACAGATCCCCTTCCGAATTTGCCGTTAATAGTATCCAGCGCCGACATCAGGGCGTCGTTACGCGCATCCTTGCCCGGTGTCGCCTGAGCGAGCAGGTTGCCCTGCTGGCAGTCCACGGGGCACAGATCATAAAGCATGATGCCAGCCTTGGCATACGCGGGCCCTTTTTTGTATATGGCGTCCAGTGTTTTTCTGGCGGCTTGCAGCATGGTGACAGTATCTGCCGTGGGCGGAAAAAAAGGCTGCTGCGCCGTTGCATCAAAGGCTGGTCGGCTGCCGTGCCGGGAGGTGCGTATATGCACAGCAATGCCGCCCGCCACAAGCTCCTGACGGCGCAAGCGCTCGGCGGCCCGAACCGTAAAGGTTCCCACGGCCTGCTCCAGAGAAGCCAGGTCGTACACTTTTTCGCCAAAAGAACGGGACGACACCAGGGTGCGGCGTGGAACCGGGCCTTCTTCCTCGTTGATGCACGGAACTCCCCGCAGCTCCATGGCCGTTTTCCAGCCTGAAATGGTTAAAAACTTGCGCAGCCACACATCATTGGCCTCGCGCAGCCCCCATGCCGATGTCACGCCAATTTCGAGCAGTTTTTTGCTCTGCCGCCAGCCTATGCCCCACACCTCGCGCACAGGAAAGGCGCGCAAGACCGCTGCGGCATCGGGTAAAGCGGAATTCCATACACAGACGCCAGAAGATTTTTTTGCCAGATGGTTGGCGACCTTGGCCAGCGTCCGCGTGGGCGCAACCCCTACGGACACCGTCATACCCGTCCATTGGCGCACTGTCTGCCGCAGCTGTTCGGCAATGTCGCTGGCATTGGCAGCCATGGGGCCCTCAAGGCGCACAAAAGCCTCGTCGATGGAATACTGCTCCACATGGGGGCAAAGCTGCTCGAGCGTGGCCATGACGCGGGCCGAAATATCACCGTACAAGGCATAGTTGGAAGAAAAAACCTCCACCTTATGCCGCTGGAGCAGCGGCCGGGCCTTGAACTCCGGCTCTCCCATGGGAATGCCCAGGGCCTTGGCCTCGGCCGAACGCGCAACGATACAGCCGTCGTTGTTGGAAAGAACCACCACCGGCCTGGTTGCCAGATCTGGACGGAACAATTTTTCGCATGAGGCATAGAAATTGTTGCAGTCCACAAGCGCCCATAAGGGCTGACTACAGTTTGTGGACGACATAGGTCACCACTCCCCATATATGAACATACTCATGCTCTGTTATGTCAATTTCAGGATAATCGGGATTCTCCGGCGCAAGCAGCACCCTGTTACGGCGGCGGATGAGCCGCTTGACGGTCAATTCGCCGTCTACCGCAGCGATGACGATGCGATTGTGACCGGCGGATTCCGAACGATCCACCACCAGAAGGTCGCCATCGTGGATGCCTGCATTGATCATGGATTCACCATGCGCCCGCAAAAAAAACGTGGCGCTCTCATTGCGAACCAGAAATCTGTGCAGATCAAGACGGCGGTCAAGAAAGTCGTCGGCAGGAGAAGGAAATCCGGCTTCGACCGGTGAAAGATAGAGGGGCAGACCTTCCCTTTCTGCGGGGCTGTCAGCTACGCCAAGAATTTCCAGATGCGCGGGTGAAATCTTCATGCGCGCAAAATAGCGTGCCCGCCGGGCAAGGGCAAGAGCAACCGCAGCGGGCCAGCCGGTGGGCGATTTTTCGTGCCAGAGAGCCAGGCAGCGCAGGCTGAACGCAGCCCCCCGGATGCCTGGAGTGTGGGGTGGAAGGCGAAAACCTGCCTTGACAACATGCGGTGAAGTTTGCCGCTGCGAACGCAAAATCCACAGATTGTGCCAGACCAGTAGCAGCACTTGCGCCTGCAAACAATGGCTCGGCCTTGTCGCAACGGACGCAGAGGCGCGTACACCACAAACCGGGTTCTGCCCATGCGGCGGCATGAAAAAGCCAAAAAGTGTTACTCACAGCTGGAATTATTGGCGCGTATTTGTTTTCGAGGGGCGCGCCAGAAACATTCTCGGCATATTTATCCCGTGAAAACATCATGGTAGACTTATATTATAAAAATGCTAATAAATAATATGTCTAAGCGCATAAAACCTGCAGACGACGCATTGGCCAATCCGTTCAGCATCAATGATGTTTACAAACAATAACCATTGCTATAACCATACTACGCACAGTGAATACAGGGAAGAACTGCATTAATGGAATCTGCATAATGTATTCATTGCCGCATAAAACCATCAGTTCATGGCAATAGTGCCGCGCATTACCACGCGCACCATCATACGCAATAATAAATATTTCATCCCGCCAACCCGTTCCATAGTCGCTGACTATCCCGACATGTCACATCGTGGGGCCACTCTCATGCCGACAGAAACTGCACCAAACATACGCAAGATAATCACAGAAAAGCCCATATCCGGGACTGAAAGGAAAATTTTACTGCTTGTTATAGGCTCTACGTTTTTCACAGCTCTGGTTACAGTTTTCATCTTTTACCGTTCTTTGTTTTTCGATCTTGACGACAGACTATTAGGCCGATCCGATGCCATATTTTCCATGCTGTTAAGCCGCATTCCCCCACAGAGCATCACCAATCTTAATGTCCCGGGCGATGCTGATACCGAGACCTACAAAAGAACCCATGTCCTTCTTGAAGACCTTCGCAAAACCACCAATGTGCGCTACCTGTACACAGTAAAGCGCGCTGCCGGGGGCGAGCCCATATACGTTGTTGACGGCCTTTCCCCTGACTCGGAAGATTTCCGCTCCATCGGCGATCCCGTTGAAAGTGAAATCATTCCCATTGTGACGCGTTGCCTTGATGGCCAGTCCATGCGCGGTAAAAATACAATGGACACCTCATGGGGGATAATCATACCCGCCTGTGAGCCTATCAAGCAGGATGGCAGCACCATAGGCGCACTGGTGGTTGAGTTTGACGTGCAGTCTTTTGTCAATAATACGCGGCGTACCGCACTGATATGTCTTGGTTTTTCGTTTGGCGTGGCCATACTGGTGGCAGCGGTGACCGCATTGCTGCTGAAAAAAGTTTCCGGCCCACTGTATCGCAAACTGGCCTATACAGACCTGCTGACGGGAGTGTTCAACAGAAACGCATTTGAATTGGACCTTCGCCACATGGCCGCTGGCGAGGCAGAAGGACTGGTGATACTCGTTTGTGACGTTAACAGGCTCAAGACCATCAACGACCGCTCCGGACACGCAGCCGGAGATGCCCATATCCGCGTTCTTGCCCACCTGCTGCGCAATCAATTTAAGGATTTGGGCAAAACATACCGCATCGGTGGAGACGAATTCACTACCCTGTTACGCGATATTACCATTGAATCCCTTGAAGAACGGATGCTCAAGCTCTGTTCCATTGCAGAAAAGATAAAAATCAAGGGTTTTCAATTGACATTTTCCTACGGGATGGCCGTCTTTGACCCTGATATTGATGACACTGTGCATTCCGCTCTCAACCGTGCCGATGCGAACATGTATCTGTACAAGAATAAATTCAAATACCAACAGATTCTAGGCGAACAGGTTTAGCACTATTCATTACCTTCATGCCGCCGCAGCGCTGCGCAGCAAAACCTCACCTGCTGCCACCAGAAGCTCACCTGCGGCTCGCCGCAGTCCGACACACAGGCTGTCCTGCCTGAAAATCAGCACGAGTATTTGTTCAAACGGCCATATATGCGCGGGTATGTGTGACTGACAGCAAGCGGCTCGCCGCACAAACGTCAGTGCAACCAGACGCTCCACTACGGGCACTGCGGTTTCAAAACCGGCCTGCTTGCCTGCGTATAACGTGTGGTTGTGCAGCACCGCGCGGGCCTGTGCACCGCTCGCGGCCTGCACGGCTCCGCGCTCAGGAGCTTCTGCCCCGAAAGGCAATAAAAAGCCCGCCCCTGTGTCAGGAGCAGGCTCGTGCATTTTCAGCCTGAAGTGTTCTGTCAACTGCGTGTGCAGTCACCGGCAACCAAGGCGTAAACGCAGCTTCAGGCCTTGTCCATAGGCTTTGCCGGAACCGTAGACGGAACCGTCTTACGGGGCAGGGCAGCATCACGACAGACGATGTCGTACCACTCTTTGTTTGCGCTTGCGCTTCTGCGGCGGCCGTCTGCTCACGCATCCGCCAGAGCAATTTCAAAGTACATTGCTCTAAAAATCAAGACGCGCCTTCAAGAGGCGTCATGCGAATTCCACAACCGAATGGCTGCGGATACGCTGAGCGACCAGCGTAAAGGGCCGTTCCCGCACTCACAGATCACGCGATAAAGATCACGGGTGCGGCCAAGCGGGCGCGACGTTTCAATTGTGGTTGAAAGTTTGCCGCACTTGATGCAGGGACGAATGCCAATCGGAGAATTTTCTTTTTCCATAAGCAGACAGTAGCCAATGAAAATGCCGCCGTCAAAGGCATTTGTCTGGATCAGATGAGTTTTGAAATATGAAACGGTTCAAAGTTACCGTTAAGGCACATCGTGACGGCGCGCGTCACCCCGCTGCCATTCCTCATGCCCGCGGCCAGGCCGGGGCACTCGCAATACGGAACCACACGGAATCCAACGGCCTTTCAAAAACAAAAAAGCCGCAAATCCTTAGGATTCACGGACATCAGCGGAGCATAACGCCCCGCACTGGGAGGCCCCCAATGGGCCGCACCATCAAAATATAACTATTTTAAATAAATATTTTTATTTAAAAAAAAATCTCAAAATGCCCCCTTAAATGCCCCCAAGTTTATTTTCCCTCCCCCCCTACTCCATTGGCTGTCCAGGGTGGTGAGGTGGCGGGGGTAGGAAGGAGGAAAAGGAAAAGGCCGGGGATAGCCCCGGCCTTGATTTATTCGAAGAGATTGCGCTGTTCTTGTGTTCCTTTTTGCGTCCTCTTAATTTGCATCGTGTCTATAAAGCCCTTTGCTTCGGGACGGATTGGCAGTCCAACCCCTTCTACCACAGCACCTACTATTTTATTGTCTTTTATCTTGCAGGCCATGTTTACGAACTGACGGGCAACCGTTTGGTTGGCAATAGCTGAAGACGTTATCTCCCTTAGCCTGTCACGCGCCTCTTGACCAAGCCATGCAGTTGAGGCCCAGAATGGCTCTTGCCCTGTCTGGAAAAGAAATATTTTCTGATTTTTAAAATCATACTGTAGTATAAAAAAATCATCATCCAACTGTACAGGGACTATATCCTTCTTCTCTGACTTAAATAAATTATCTTTATAATCATCTTTTCCAGAAGGGACTCCGTTATATTCAACATGCCCATCACCAAGATTATTGATAATGACCAGCGACGTTTCTTGATTTTTAGACAACCCTTCTGTGATTTTAGAGTTTCCGTCAATTAGAACGCTAATTTCAGGATTTTCTCTTATTGCTCTAATAACATCCGGTAGCTTCCAAACACCAGCGAGAGCTAGCAAGAGCAGCACGGTGGCAATTTTTTGCTTTGCGGTCATATCTCTGAATAGCTCCTCGTTCCCAAGTGGGTTTCCACTGTCTTCAAATACAAGGTCAAAAAGCTTCTTTGCAATGCGACTAATAAATTTAATACACCCGTCTTCTATGGAAAATTTTACAATTAAGAATTCATGCTTGTCAAGATTCTTTAACGTAACATCTGTGCAAAAAATTATATTGTAGATGCCTATTATATCTTTTTGAACTGCATTAATGATCTGTGCAGTTCTATAGTCAAGTATATTTGCATTTTCAAAATTATCAGAAAATATTTTTATAGAGTCAGTAATATAGTCTGAGAACTCCAAATCATCAGGAGATATGTTGCCAGAAATAATAGCTGAGGCCGCAAAAACCATATCCTGTCGCGTTGATATTTTCATGAGGCTCCCTTGATGTGTAGTTTCTCAACAACTACCAACCTCCCAATATCGACGCAACTAATATTCAATCATTACCCGATAACTCGGAAACCACGCTTGGCATAAGGCAACAAAAAAGCCGCCCATCTCCAAGCGTCGCACTACGCTTTATCAGCAGATAGGGCCGGATGGGGGTACCGGCCCTAAAAAGGGGGAGGGATTATGGAGGGAGATTGAGAGAGGTAAAAGAGAGGCGTCGTGTCCAAATCAGAATATGCTCTTAGTTATCAACAAGCAATGGCTCTCAAGAAGGTATTTTTTTATGCCTATAACATATCATTTTCTATTCAAACGCTAGGTTGAAAGCATCACCCGTGGGGTGCATGCCCGTCCGGGCACTTTGCTACACAAGTTTATTATTTTTTTAAATTATACAGACATGTTCTAACTATGATGTTAATGTGTAAGTAGTCTAGAGATAGACAGGAGGTTTTATGCATTATTTATTCAAGTTAGCTGGAATGGCATTACAAAGTGACGGTGCAAAAAGATTCACACTTGAAGATGGTCACGTTATGACGATTTCACCTATAGGCGATGGCAAGACTATGGAAAAGACTATGGAAATAAGTATTGAAGATGGGGCGTCGTACAAAACAAGAGGAGTGGACAGTTTTATTGAACAGATTGAAAAAATATTAAAAAACAGAGGAGTTGCTTGGTGGGATGAAGCTAAAGAGGGCCAAGACGATATTTATCAGGTGCTTTCAATGTATGAACAATTTGGCGATGTTCAGCAGGAAGAGCCCCATAAAGATGATGAGAATAAATACCCTGTTAACATTCAGTAAGTTACAAGTCGTATGATACCGTGTGATATACGGATTGACAGCCTCTTTCTTGTACGTGGGTTATCCCAACCTGGAAGGAGAAAGGAGAATTATAATGTACATAAGTCCAAATCAACGTGTCGAGATGAAGCGCCTTTTATCCAATTGGAATAAATACCTTGAAAGTGTTCCACCAGCGTCTGATGACCTAAAATTACATAAATTGCTCGGGATGAATACGTCTATAGTCAGAAAAGACAGCTTTAATATCAGACTGCGAGAGGTTATTAATGATATGAGAACACGTCTTGATGCACCAGAGCAATAAGGCCAAATGATGCAAAAAGCCGCCCATTTCTGAGCGGCCCTCTTTTCATCTCCTCATCTTGTCGCGCATCTCCGGCGGCAACTGCCGCCCCTCTACCTCAGACCAGTACGAATCCTCGCAGTGCCCTTTGTCACCCAAACACCAGAACACCGCGTCTACAATTTTACAGGGCCACGAGCGAACACCGTTGATGTGCCAGCGCCAGCAGTGGCTGGATATGGTTTCATCCGCCCACCACAGGCCGGCCTTTCGCGCACCAGGCAGCAGGCAGATCATGGACACAATGAATCCCGCCAGGGCGTTTAAGCCCTGGTCAATGGCAATCAGCAACTGCTTTGCATTGTGCAGGAAGGTGGCGGCGCGGGTCATATGGCTTCAATCTCCTCTGCCGTGGCGCCACGCTCCAAAGCTTCGGCAACAGCAACTTTTCGCTGCCCACCACGTTCCATGCAGGCAGCCTTGTGGGCCAGAGCGCTCATGTAGAGGGCAATGAAAACAGCCGGGCCAAGCTTCAGGCGCACAAGTTCACCTTTGGATTCCGGGGAGAAATTGCGGTATGCGTTCCACACAACATCAGTGGGCAAGCCTTCGCCACCAGCTATAACCAACTGAGCCACGTTGGCACTGTCGGCAAAATTCTGTTGGTCGAAGCTGTCATAGGAGAAATGAAGGGTTTCTCCACCGATTTCGTTGTCAAAGCCTGCGACAATGGTGGCGGAAGTCTCTGCGTCGATGGCGGCGATTTTACGGGCTGCCGCGTTTTCAGGCTTGTTGTACTCTGCAAGGCGGGCGGCCTCGGTTGCGGCATTTTCAGCGGCACGAGTGGCGGCTTCTTGCTCCAATCGTTCTTTTTCTGTCTGCCACAGGGCTACATAGGGGGCCACCTCATCCGTGTAGGCTGTGGCGTCAGAGGCCATTAACGGCCAGTTGAAGTCGTCAATCCATTCCATATGCCCCTGCTGTCCGTCCCATTGCAGGGCGTGTAAATTTTGTGGGGCAGGAAAGTCAAAAACAAGTGGGACTCCACCCACGGAAATAAGCTTATCGTTGGGAACTACTGTAACTGCAACCATTGTGTTCTCCTACGCGACCTTCATAACGAAGTTTATTGCACAATAGGGCATGTAACTGGCCGTGGCCGAGCTTGTGGCACTAAAAGAATGTGCATGACCCGCGCTGCCGCCTTGGGCACCCGTTGTGGCGCCATTTACGCCGTTGTTAATGTACGTTGCCTCACCGCGTACACCCTGAGAATTTTGATTGTTTGTGCTTGTATAAGCATGCCCATGACTTGGCATCTGTGCCGTCGATATAGTGGTAGCGTCCACACTTCCGCTGACAGTGTGTGAATGGCTGGCACTGCCACCGAGCGTTCCGGCATTATGAGAAGCGTCTGCACCCAAAAACACTCTGCCTTTCAGGTTGGGCAGCGTGCCGCCTTTATCATCAGAGCCCCCATCACAAACCATCCAATTCTCTCTCGCTGTCGCCTCGCCGGGCATGATGGCCCGCCTTCCGTCACTGCCCCCAAAAGTTACGCCCCAGACAGGTATGGGCACATATGGCGGAAAAGC
This sequence comes from Desulfovibrio sp., assembly GCF_034006445.1. Taxonomy (NCBI): domain Bacteria; kingdom Pseudomonadati; phylum Thermodesulfobacteriota; class Desulfovibrionia; order Desulfovibrionales; family Desulfovibrionaceae; genus Desulfovibrio; species Desulfovibrio sp. The sequence goes on from NZ_JAVESS010000002.1 coordinate 87,347, forward strand.
GTCCCAGCATGAGACGTTCAGCGCTCCGCCATCGGCAATGGTTAAACCCAGGCCCGGTTTGACGGTGCCGGGCTTTTCGGAAGAGGCGAAGTCTACGGGCGTAACCGAAATCGTCCCATCTGCCTCCACGGCAATACCATCGCCAATCTTGACAAAGCCAAGCTTGTCAACCGTGGCCGGACCAATGTTGGACAAGCTCTGTGCCCTGTCAGCTTCATCCTTTGCGCGGTCTGCTTGGGCGGTGGCACGGTCAACCTCAACCGCGACAGCCGCGTGAGCATCATCCGCAGCGACCTCCGCAGCGCTTTCCGCCCGGTCGGCCTCGACCTTGGAACGATTGGCTTCAGTATTGGCTCTGTCCGCCTCAGATTCTGCTCGATCCGCTTCGAACTGCGATCTATCCGCCTGGGCAGCAGACCGTTGAGCCGAGCCCTCTGAATTCACAGCAGCGTTCGCTGCATCATCCCGCGCGGTATAAATACTTTTCAGCAACGCCTCCGGCGTGCTACCGCCCGCCTCTTCTTCACGCGAGACTTTTACCGCGCGCTTCACCTCCCCGGCAATTTCCTGAACAATGAAGGTAAGCTTGTCGTCGGCCTGCATAATGTCTGGCGTGTACACAGCCTGGCCATCGACCCACAGAATTTCCTGGGTGATGTCCGTTTCTCGGTAAATGGCCAGCTTGGCCCCCACAGGCAGAGCGATGCTTGCCGTGAATGTCTGGCCGGATACGGAGTATCCAGACCCGAGGGACATAGTGACCTGCGTTCCTCCATGTACATAATAGGCGCGGACGTCGTCGTCTTTTATGTACGGGAAGGTCAGCGGGTATTGCTGCCCGGCCGCGCCGTTTGTCACGGTGTACACAATGCCCGTAGGCGTGTTGTCAACTGACATGGTTGCTCCTTTGTTGATAAAAACGTATCGCTAGGGCATGCTTGCAGGAAAGGAAGGGGCGGACATGAAAAAATTTAGCATGCTTGTTATTATTCTGGCGCTAATCATTCCCTCTAGTTCATTGGCAACAAACTGGGCTGAAAATTGGTTCGAGCTTACGCCGGTAGAAAAAACGCTTGTTGTCTCTGGATATAGGCTTGGCGTTAATTTTGTATGTACAATGGACAGCGGCGCGAATCGTTCAAGCGTTTTTTGCCTTGGCTCAAGGGCAAGTGATGGGCAATATGCTGTCGTGCCGGAGTTTCTTGACACTTTATATAGAAACAAGGACTATAAGCATATACAGATAGACGGTATGATTCAGCTTGTTCTAATGTATATTACAAAAATTATAAATTCTGATCAGCTCGATAACAGCCTAAATGCTCTTGGAAGTATTGCAGAAGAATCTAACATCGCGGATAAAGACAAGAAAATAAAAGTGTATGAAGACACGATTAAGAGTCTAGTGCAGTAAAATACCTGTCCCCATCCCCCCCCTCAGCCCTATGCGATTTTTAATGAACGGGTGAAATTAATCTTTGCGCGGATGCGGTTTACCCAGCAGAGGCGCTAACACACCGCCTTCGCCATCCACAAAATACGCCTGTGAACCTTCTATGGTTCGCCATATTTGTGGTGTGCCCAACCCCAGAGCAAAGCCAATGGCATTGGTCGTTTCCTTGATCGCAAGGTAGGTTGCACGTTCGTCGTCATTGCCAATGGCCTTGGCGGCATGGCCAAAACCTTTGATTGCATTGCCCACGCCAGCGAACATCAACGGTGTGCGGCCCCCCTTGATGCCATCGTTTGAGTAGGCGCTCTCAGCCATACGAGCCACGTCCCGCGCTATGGGCACGCCCATGCTGTAAAAGCCTAATGCCTCCCATACGTAATCCTCGGCCTCTGGCAATTCACCATCACGTCCCAGGGAAATCATAAGTGCCGTCAAGGCCACAGGCATCACCCACTGAAAGGCAAAATCACGCATGGCCACACCGGGCGTTACGGCGCTGTTGCCCGTCTGCCGCCATTCCTCCAGTCCGCGCACCGTCTCCATTTTTCTATTAAAGTCCGCCAAGGCAAAACTCATGAAGGGGCAAAGCATGCGTATCAGTCCGGCCTGACGCATGACGGCAGGAGTATCAATGGGCCCGCCGCCACCCTGGGCAGCCACTACGGCACCGTCGGCAATGGCTACGGCTCTGCTTTCCTCGACGCCCTGAGCGATAGCCTTGTCATAGGCTGCCAGCCATGTGGGAAAGGACACCGTGGCGTCAAGCGAGGCGATCAACGCAAACTGCGCCCGCTGCACTGTGTCCAGAGCGTAATTGACGTTCATGAAGCGCACTCCAGCTACGCCGCTAGCGCGCATACGCTCATATTCCCGGCGCAGAGTGTCGTCCATAAGCTTGGCGCGTTCATGCATGTAGGCCGATTTTTCACGGATGGTCTGCATAGACAGCATGGGGGAAGACAGAATGGTGCTGGCCGCAGTAAAGAAGTTGCCCGTGCCTACTTCGCTCCATGAGTTGCCTATGCTGGTCAACTGCAAGAGCGCCGTTTTCATGTTTGCTCCAAGGGCGTACATGGTGCCGCGCCGGGCCAGCCAGTCCATGGCCGCTGTCATACCTTCCAGCCGTTCGCTGTCGGGCCGGGCGATGCCGCGCAGCCAGGGCTGAAGCTGTTTATAGTTTTCCACTCCGGCAGCTCTGGTAAAAGCCGCTTCAAAATCCGCGTTATTGAAAAGCCGCATGGTATCCCGCAGCGGCAGGGCATGTGTGGCGTAGTGGATAGACTCTCGAACATGCTTATCTATGACGTTCAGGGTCAGACTGGGAGGCAGTGTGCCGCCCTTGCGCTCATTGGTCATGCCGCTTTGCGGATTGGGGTGACGTAACACGGCCTCCATACCGTTGAGCAGTTCGTCCGTAGTTATTTGTTCCGCAGCCCGACTACTCAGTCTATGATCAAATATCAGGGGGTAGTATCCACCCTTGACCGTGATCACCTTTCCGTCAGCCGTGGCTACTTCAAAAGGCTGCGCCTCCACCTTGGCAAGCGGGGAGCCTTTGAGAGCCGTTACCGTTTCACTCAGCAGTGGATATATGCTGTCTATGGCGTCCCATGTTTTTTCAATGGCCCGCCACTCGACCTCAGTAAGTCTGGCGGTAATGGTGTGCAAATCTTGTTCGCTCCAGCCGTAACCGCGCATGAGGGCCTTGAGGTTGCCAGCATTGCCCATGTTCAGGGCTACAGAATATACCTTGTCCATATCCCACAGACCTTTCCACAGCCGGGCCACGTCTCTGGGCAGAGTTACGCCATCAATGGTAAAAGCCGTTGTGAGCTTCCCGGCCTGTACAATTGGCTGCATGGCGTCTTTCAGTATTTCGTCCACATTGCGGGTGTGCAGCATTTCAAGGCTTCTGGCTTCCTGCAAAGGAAACAACCATGCGTCATGGTTGGGGCCGTTATCCGTAAAGCCATCCAGAGCGCGGGCCATAAAGCGCACGCTGGTAAGGGATGAAAGTCCCTTGCGCAGCGCCCCCTGGATGGTCCCCAAGATACCTTCCCGGTCGGACAGGAATTTCTTTGCTGAAAGCGTGTCCATCTGCTTGGCGCACTTTCCGGCCACAACGGCAATTTCCGTCTTTTCCCGGTTCGCCAACATGCGGTTATGCACGCGGCCCTGGTGGGTAAGCTCTTTCACAACCCGGCGTATTTCCCGCAACTGTTCAAGCGTCAGGTCTCCGGCGCGCCCCTCAGAGCCGTTTTCAATGAAAGCTGGTGCGAAAGTGGCCGGATCATCAAAAAGCGACACGCTGCTTGCCACAAAATCCTTGAAGATCTGCATACCTACTGGGTCACGCGGAACCATGCTCTCCGTGCCTAGCCCTTTCCAGTTAGACAGGATGCGCAAAACCTGCTGTTTATAGGCATCGTTGACGCTCTTGCTGGACGCGTCCCTACGCAACTGCCTGATAATATGGTCGCGCTCCATGCGGGCACGGTAGGCCGCACCCAGAGCCGCACGGCGCAGGCGTTCCGTTTCGCGCACTTCGGCCAGCTTGGCGCGCAGCTTGTCCATGTTGGATTTGCCTTTCTCATTGGCTTCCTTCTTGCCAGCCCTGAAAGCCTCACGGGCCACGCGCGCGTCCTGACGCAGGCGGGCCTTGAGAGATTTATACTGAGGGTCAAGCTCGGAGAGCTTTTTGGCGTCCACCAGCAGGTCAAACTCACGCCGTAGCGAAGCGGGGCTGGTCTGCTTGCGTCCGGTCAAGGCTTCAAGCTCAATGGACAATGCTTCATCCATGGCATTGCTGTAATCGACTTCGGCGTCGTACTCGCTGTTCCACTGCGCAAGGTTGCGCTGCACTTCGGCGTCAATAGCCTCGCGCCTGGTGGGGATGTCGGTCAGTACGGCGGCAAGCCCGGTTACGCTGTCTTCATTGAATTGCGCGGCCACATCCAGCAGATCAAGCTTGCCGCCCTTGCGGATAAGCCCTTTACCCTCGCCGCGAGATCCCTTCCATTTCTCGCGCAGTCTGTACGCCATGTCTTCAGACACGGTCTGTTTCAACACCTCAAAGTCAATGCCGCCTTCACGCAGGGCTTTCAGCATCTGATAGGTAGGATTGCTATCCACCAGGGCGGTGGCCTGCTCGCTGAATTCACGCTCTGCCTTGCGTTGTTCCACAAGCCTGCGGTTGGCAATAAGGGCGCTGGCGTTGTCATAGGCGCGCTGGGCGGCCTGGGCGTATCTGTCGCGCAGTTCCGGCTTCACGGTATCGCCGAGCAGATCCATGACGGAATCATCGGAGGCCCGGCGCTGCGAAAGTTCTATTTCTTCCTGCGTGGCCAGAAGTGTGTCGAACACTTCTCGCGCCTGCTCCGAAACGCCGTCATTGCCCAACAGGTTGCGTACGGTTCTGTAGATTTCCGTCAGCCAGTTGCGGAACTTGTTGAAGGCTGCCTGCAATTCCCACGAGGGGGCTTTGCCTTCGCGGGCGTAGGCTTCGAACTCGCGGGCAAAACGCTCCTGAATTGCTGTCCACGCGGTGACAGAATTGGCGTCCTTGCCGTCCACCAACCCTTCAAAGCCATAGGCCTTCTGCAACTTGCCCCAGGCCTCACCTACCCATCCCGGCGCGGTTTCCAGCTTGGAGCCCTCGCGCAACTCCTCCAACCAGAAGTGGGCCGTTTCGTGCAGAATGGTGGAGGCGTCAGCCTTCTTGAACAGACCGACAATATATTTACCGTCAGCCATCTGCCTGATGCCGCCGCGCGGCTTGGCGGAATCTGCGTGGAAGAGGGCTTCTGGCTGAAAGAAAAGATTCCCCTCGCTGTCGTTGACATCCTCAAGCAGCGATCTTAAACTATACTCATGAATGCCTGCTGAGGGCCGATTGACACCGGATTTCCGGAGGGTATCGGAGTTACCAGCAGGCATCTCTTTTTCAAGCCTGTGGTGGTAAAGCTTAATAGGGTTGTCATCTGCAAAGTGTAGAGTCCCATCCTTAAATTCTTTTACTGTCAGTTTTACCGAATAGTCTTTCTCTCCTATGCGCAAAGCAGCCTGAAAACGATGCAACTGCTTAAGGTTGCTGTCTCTATTTTTCTTGTCCTCATAGCTCTCAACTAGTATGGCTTCACGCATGAGATTGGGGAGGGCAGCGACTGCCTCAAGCTGCTGCACTCCGTCAATAACATCGGCATCTCCAAATTTCATGTGTTCATGAAAATCTTTGGCAGTCATGCCAACCGCCATCCCGGTATCCTCATTGACGACCCCGGCCTTGAATTCATTCAGAACTGCGGCCCTGACGTCTTTAGGAAAGCGCTTGCGCAGCACCTTGGCATTTTGTCCCGCAAAGCGCGGCTGTACCGCCACCACCCTTACGGGCGTGTCCAGATCAACGTCCGCATTTTTGGGCTGCCACAGCATGCCCTGCCCAAGACTCTGGCGCAGTGAGCTTTCAAACTCGTCGTGTGGCATCATCACCTTTTCGGCAAAGCCGTCCACGTCAATGTCATTACGGTTCAGGCCATGCCCGCCGCGCTGTTCACTGCTGAAATCCTGCGCCAACACGTCAATACCGACGCCTTGCCCCTTTCTGGCAAAAAAGCCGGGGCCGAACTGCTGCCGCATTTCAAGGTAGGCATCCTTGCCGTAGGTGTTAGCAAAATTCTCTGGATTGACCTTGCCCCAGGCATAGGCAAATTCCGGCTGCAAGGCGCGCCGCTTCTGTACACGGCCCATGCCCTTCTTGACGCCCATATCCTCCATAAGCTGACTGTAAGCGCGGTCAGCCTCCAGGTTTTCAAGCCCGCCTCGCCCAAGTTCCATGAACTCCTGGGGCGTCATGGTCATGAACCCGGCCAGCCGCTTCTCAAGATATTCCGCCGGAGTCATGCCGAATACAGGAGCCATGCGTTCGGCATTGGCCGCAATGACCGTACCGTAGGCCTGCGCCTTGGCCTGCGAATAGCCCGCCTGCTGCAACTGCTCCACATAGGGCGCGGCAACCGCCATGCGTTCTTCATGGCGGTTCAATGCCTTGTTTTCTTCTTCAACATAGGGAGCAATAAGGCTTTCAAGGTAGGCGTTGCGCTGTCCGGCATCTTCCACCATTTCCGTCAGTGCTGCGGCATCTGTTATGGTGGGCATGGCCGGATCAAAGCGCATGTCCGGCTTGAGGGCTTCGTAGCGGGCCGCGTCCTGCATGATATGGGTTGCCGCAAGCTGTGTGGGAACAACTAGGTCTGTGCCCAGAGTAAGGCTTTCCTCCAACACCTCCGGCGTGATGCCCATCGCCTCGGCGGCTTGCATCAGGTCGGGATTGCCCTCCTGATAAAAATAAGCTTGTGCGGCCTCGGGTTTGAGGTAGACGTTTTCCGGCACTTTACCACCGTCGGCCAAAGCCTGCACAAGAGACTGCGCCGTTTCGGGCATGTCCTTGAACACGGTAGACTGCTGGGCTGTCTTGGCTATGGAATCCATCATGGAGGCCTGGTAGTCCGCTAGCTGACTCATGGCGCTATCAAACTTGCCCTGGGCGCGCATGTTGCGGACAAGCCGTGCCCCACCGCCAGCGCCAGCAAAAAGAGCCATGCCCTTGGCCGTTTCCTTGGTGGTGTCCCACATTCTTTCAAATGTGCCACCAACTCCGGTATAAGCCTGATTCACGTTTGATGTCGAAAGAGCGATGTTTTCTGTAATAACAGCGCCTACTTCCTGTATATTTTCTGTGGCGATTTCGCCTGCAAGCCCTTTTGCCGTGTGTATGACAGTATCGCCCAGTTTGGCGCTCAGGGTGGGATTCTTTTGCAGAAAGACTAGGGAGGCTTCGGCAACCTTCGGACTCAACAGCTTTGCAGCACCGGGAAAAATCTTTGCAACACTGGCCAGCCCGTACATTTCAGCCGCACCGGCAAAACCGCCGTATGCTACTGACAGAAAGCGAACAATGTCGGGGTCGATCTCATTTCCGGCATCATCAGTCATATCCTCAAGCGTGGTACGCATGCTGCCAGCTTCCTGACGGGCAATATCCAGATACGCACCAGCCGTCATGGCAGCGCCTGTGCCAGCCAAACCACCAGAGATCGCGCCGGGGATGGAGAGAACACCACCGCCAGCCATGCCGCCCATAGCAGCGCCTGAGCCAATCATCGCAGCCCCGGCAGGGGAAAAAACATTTTTAGCACCGCCATAGAGCATGCCAAGGCCCGGCACGCCAACGCTCCCAACGCCTGCCCATGATATCTGTTGCCCCAAGGGCATACTGCCGTAGATTTTTGCGCCGTAGGCTGTAACGTCTTTTAAAGTGCGTATGCGCTGCTCTGTTACTGTATCAAAAACCTTGCCTTCAAGCTTTTGCGCCTGCAACTCGTATAGTTCACGACTAGCCATACCATAATCAAAGCCATGCCGTGCCGAACCAATCAAACCTGTATCAAGGAATCCCTGATGCTTTGCCGCGATTTCCTTCTCAAGCGCCATCAGATTTGTGTCAGCGGCCAGAGCAAGCTGGTCAAGAGCGTCGGCGTCCTTGAGGTATGTAAGTGTGACCATCGACGGGTCTGTGAATCTTCCAAGGGATAGGCTGACATTCTGGGCGTAGCTGTCAGACTCCACCTTTTTACGGGCAAAAGCGGGATCGTTGTCCACGATAGATGGCTGTAAGCCTGATTGCTCTGCAAGAGCTTTAAGTTCTGCGGGACTGCGCATGTTCAGGCTGTTCCTGAGCGCGTGCAGTGTCTGTCCAAGACCGCCCAACTCGGCCTCAAAGTTCTGGTCCACCGCCTTGTTCCTCTCGCCAAAAACGCGCATGGCCTCATCGGCGGGCATGATGTCAACAAAAGGTGCGGACGGCTCTGGCTCCATAAAGTCATTGTCAGCATCGGCAAGATTCACTACGGGCTTGTCCAGAAAGGCAGTCCCATTTTCACCGCCAGGCTGACGCCCGGTAATGGCAGGGCCGACAAAAACCCCAGGAGCAATATCAAGAGAGGTGCCGACTTCGGACGGTTCTTTCTTTTCTCCGCTATATCCGTCGTACAGTTTGCGGGCAGCCTCAATGTTAATGTCGTTCAGCATGGTCATTTGCTCCCCCCATTAATCCTTGGCGCGTTAAGGATAGCCCGGTATCCGTCTGCCATCTGCTTATCGGAGAAGTGCCCAAATGAACCATCAGGTTTAATGCCCAGTCCTTTAAGAAACTCCTTCACCATACCAAACTCTACTGATCCTCTTTCTGGGAGCGCATCAGGGTTTTTATCAAGATAAGCTGGCAGCAAGCCTTGAGGGATTGCCTTATTGCTGCGGAAAATTCCAGGATTAAGAATGGTTTCTTTCCAGAATTCTCCAGCTTTTTTGTTAACCATTGATTCAGACTGAATCTCTTCCGGTGAAAGACCGTCAACAAAGCGGGCAAAAAGGCTTTCAGCGCTTGCCGTGCCTAGGAACTTCTTTATGTCTTTGCCATGCTCGCCAAGGTATGATTGAGCCATTATCAAGAAAGAGGTTTTTACATCCTTCAGCACGGCCAAGGATTGCTTTTTTTTCAGCTTATCTCGATCTCTAGCCGAAAGCGCCGCACCGTATTCCGCATCGATGTCAAAATCCTCATCAGAGGCAAGGCGGTCTAGCACGGCGTTGTAGACACCTGGCGCTGATGTTGTCGCGTTTTCAGGGCCATAGGCCGCCACAAGGTTTTTGTACATGGACATAGCTTTATCGCGATCTTCAGGATCAAGAGTTTTTTGAAACTCCTGATAAGCTGGCCATCCTTCGGTGATGGGTTGCTTGGCAATTTGTTCTATTGTGCCCTTTTGCTCGTTTAGGCGTATTTCCTGTTCACGTTTTTTTGTTTCTTGCTTTAGGCCCTCCTCAAAATGAATGGTTTTCACAGCTAATTCGTATTTCTTGGCATTGTCGCCAAAGCGGGCTTTTGCTTCGCCGAGCCGTTGAGCGGACGAGAGGTCACGCGTGTCGTCGGTAAAGCCATCAATCTCAGCTTGAATCCTTGCCTCTTGCGCGCGCTTTTCGTGTACGCTCATCCACTCTTGCAATGCCACTTTCTTTGCTGGAGAAAGCATGCCAGTGCCGGGAATGTAGCCAGCACTGCTATCGCCCTCAGTCCCCACATACTGGCGCTCTTGCTCGGTATGGAGCTTTTCGGCATAGGCGGTTGCATGTTCTGGTGTGTCAAATTTGCCGAGGTGTTTTCCGGTTTTTTTGTACTGCTCAACGGCATCATCATCCGACATGATGCGGCCGTCGTCCGAAACGGTGGGAACAAGCACCTCACCATTGCCATCATTGAATGACATGCTGCGCACTGTGCTTATTGAACCGTCAGCATTTTTGACACGCGGACGGCTGTTGAGGTTGACGTTCCCAGTTTCTATCAAGCCCGCAGGTTGTGTATTGCCTGCCAAGTACACTGGGGGCTGCTGCACAGCCTTTCCCGTCAGCATGTCCTCGATGCTCTTCGCCGTGTATTTTTTCGCGAGAGGGGATTCAGCGACAGCCATACCATAAAGGACTTTGGCCGCGACTGCAGGGTCACGCATATTAACAGGTTTATCTACATTAAGCCCGCTAGCCTGTGCGAACGTCTTGCTATATTGACTAGTATTGTTCTCAAACGCTGGTGCCCACCGTTCATTCATCTGTCTTGGTGTAGTCAGTCCGTGTTTATCTTGATAAATCAAAAGCTGATCACGGGCAGCCAAGAAACCTTCGGCATCAGAATTGAACTGCCGGAAATCGGCACTCGTGCCTGTGTTTGCACCGACCTTCTTCAGGTTCAGAGGGTTATGAAAACGCTCTGCGATTGTCCCGCCACTGGCACCAGCAGTAAACATAAGCTCTTGTGCCCCGCGCATGTCACCAGTAAGCACACGCTCTTTTATGTCTGCAATATGCTTATCCTGTGCCTTGCCATCAACCGCCGCCAGTACCCCGGCAAACTCTTCGGCTGGTATTGAATCCTGATGCTCTTTAAGGAACTCAAGCGCCGCCATAGGGTTTGTTGCTGCAAGAGCTACGGTGCCTTTCAGCACCGCCTGCCCCCAGGCCTCCTGCTTTTTCCGCTCCGTGGTTTCGGCGTCCCAGCCCTGCATGCGGCCAAGATTTTGCGTAGCGATATTGATGCTGGCTTTGGCTACGTCAAGCTTGTCCTCGGTAAGATTGCCGGAGGCCACAAGATTCTGCGCTGCAAAAATTGAATTCTCCGCCATGTCCACCTGGTGGCTCATAAGCTCAGACGTTTCGTGACTGGCAACAAGACGGGCCTGATTTCTGAACAGGGCTCCAAAGGGCTTGGACGCCATGCGCAACTGGCGCTCAGAAAGATACTTGGGCGCGTCCTCATCCCATATTTTTGACCGATACTCCCTTTCTTCCTGGTACAGACCTTGGGCGTCGCCGCGCTTACGGGTATTAAAGAGACCTGTGTCAGGATTATAGTAGCGATCTTCAAATTCTTTGGTCTTTTTCATCAGGTAGTTGTTGACCTGCACATCGTCATAGACATCGGCGAATTGCTCTGAAGCCTTTTGCAGTCCAGACATGGCTACGGCCGCAGGATTGCTTACGCCCCAGGTGGGCGCATGCGCGCCGCTGCCGCCGCCGGATGGGGCAAAGGCTGTTGCGTCAATGGCCCGGAGATCGCCGGGCCCTTCTATTCTGAGTGCCATGTGTTACACCTCACGATCTAAGAGAAGGCAGGCTGGACATGCTGGACATGCCGGACGTGTCGCCTCTGCTGTAAAGTCCGTTGTAAGAACCGCTGCTACCGTAAAATTCGCTGCTGATTTTTTCTTCGCTCATTACAGAATCCTCGGGGCTTTCAGTTTTCGTTCCATATTTGGACTCCAGCGACAGCACGCCCGCGCCAAAGCCCACAAGCCCGGCCACGGCGGAACTGGTGGCCTGCCAGTCGTACTGATTGGCCCTTTCGCGCAGACCAGAGGCACGGGCACTGTTTTGCAGGCTCATGGTGCCTGTCTTCATGGCCGCGTTATAGTAAAGCTGCTCCAAATTCTGCTGTCCCTTGGCAGTGTGTGCGCTTAATACCGCAGTGGCCGAAGCACCTGTAATGCCGCGCTTCATGGCTACAACCCGGTTCATGCTCTGCTGTTGTTCCTGCTTTTCCACCAGCGTGCGGTAATCGCTCTCGTATTGCTTGCGGATGAGGTAGCCAGTAAGCCTTGTCTGCTCGTCCTGTGCGTCTGCCTGCATGCGCATGGCCGCAGCGTTGTACTGTGCATTGGCAATGGAACTGCCGGTCTGGTAGCCGGTTACGGCTCCCTTGCCAGCAGACTGCGCGCTTGAGGATGCAAAAAAACTTCCCATGCCGCCCATATGCTTACCCGCCTTGCTCTATGCCGAAGGCGATAGAGGTTATGAACATTGGAAAGGGCAAATCCTGACGCACGCGAATCAGTCCGTCATAAGTGGTGTTGCCAGAAAGGGGCACTTCTATGGTCTTGGTCAGACATGGGGGCGGCTTGCCGCCGATAGCGCCGTCGCTGAACGCCAATACTTCCTGCCACTGGCCGTATTCGCCGGGCCTGTTCAGGGCTGGCACTGGCTGCTCATATTCGGCGCGTATGTCGCCTTTGATGGACCCCAGAACCCGCAGCATTACCGACACAATGCGTTTCTTGAAATTCACGCCCTGACCGTTCTTCAAAGGATAGTTCACGCGCATGGGCTGCACTTCCGCCGTGTAGCCAAGGCCAGCCGCCACATAGGCGTTCTTGCGTATCTTGGTGTCACGCACGCATCCGTCATCATCTACCTCAATATCCCCGAGATATGATCCGTCCTGCATGACCTGCACGCTGCGCCCGGCCAGATAAGGCATACCCTTGATAACGCCCGCCTCATCCGTGGTTCCGGTCAGCATGGCGTCCATGAACACGCTGTAGGTGGCGTCTTCGGCATAAACATCAAAGGGCGTCTCAAGGTATTCGACGAAGGTTTCCCCATTGCGCTCAACGGCCATCCAGAACTGGTCGCCTTCAAGGTAGGGAATGATGGCGCCGGATTTAACCGCTCCCTGCGTGCTGTGCTTGTGCCAGGCAAATATCTGCTGATCGCGGATATAGGTGCAGCCGGAGAACGTGCCGTCTGAAAGAATGCACCATGCAATAGGCTCGGGCTCGCTCATGCTGTGCATTTCCACCACGTCGGGACTGGTAGCTTCGGGACAAAGCAGGTTGAGCGGCGCGGCCTTGAAGCGGTATCCAAAATCCTGGTAGTCCAGCGTGTACACGTTGGTGCCGGTGCGGCTCACGAACATGGCCGAACTGCCCAGCAGGATGGCCTGCACATCGCAACTGCCATAGCTGGACTGGCGCTTGTGCCCGGTTGTGCTTGGAGTGAGCGGGCTGTCAATGTCAGAACCCTGAATGCGGATCTCTGAGGCATTGGTGCCCACCACCAACTGCTCCATATCCAGCATCCACTTGATAGGGTTCACCCGTGAGCCGTTGATTCTGAGAAAAATGGCGTCTTCGGGCAGAGGTTCCTTGGTCTGATCCGCGTTGGTGTTGATATTGAAATTGGTAAAGTCCGCAAGCTTGGACATCCATATGTTTAGCGGCTGCTTGGGCGTGGCCGCGTATACCAGCCTGTCTTCGTAAATGCGCACCAGCGAGGGATAATTGCCTGCCTCAAAAGGCAGCGGTTCGCTGCTGTTGGTGATGAATGAAAGCCCCTGGTAGGCCCAACTAGTCGCGCTCAGGCGTTCAAGCCGCCAAGGCTGCATGTCCGGGTGGGCAAAATAGATCACGTCGGCAGACTGCACATAGCGCAGTTTTGTCACATCCACGCCGTTAAGCGCACTGACAGCCAGTTCCAGGGGGGCGCTCCCGCTCATAAGCTGGCCGCCGCGCGTAAAAAAACGAATGTATCCGCTGCCTATTTCAAGGACGTAACTCTGCTTGTCCGTGCCGTTGAAGTCGAAGGGTATGAGCCTGCACCCGTTTGCCTTGGCCTTGGCTACAAAGCGCAGGCCGGGCCGCTTGTAGATGCCGCCCGTGGGCGTAACAATGAAGTTTTCCAGCACGCGACAGCCCACGCCATACTTGGAGTAGTCAACGCGGCCTTCAAGCTTGGCTGTAAGCAGCCCGCCCACAAATGAATGCACGTCAGGATAAATTTTCATGTCAGAACAGCCTGGCGTTTACAAAAAGGTTGGGGCGATTCACGGGCATGGTGTCCGTCTGCTCGCTGTCCGTGTGCATGGCCTCGATGCGCAGGGATATTGCACGCTTGTACATGGACTGTTCTCCCTGAGTTGAGCCGTTGATCTTGAAATGCAGCCGGTTGGCAATCATAGCCGAAAAGTAGTTTCTGAACTGCGGCGTCATTTCATGAGGGCGCACGCTGGTGCGGATATAAACGATCTGCAAGCCCTGGTGGTTGGACACGAGGCTCTTCCCCTGCACCATGTATTCAGCAACTGGCTGCGTGTTACTGGCGGCATTTTCGCCCCACAGTGACTGTAACTGCGTGGCTTCCACCGACAGGATGCGCCCGCAGTCTTCCGGCAACTGATAGGCATAGGAAAATCTGATGTCCCTGGGCTTCTCTTCCAGTTGCTGAAGGCGAGCGGCCATAATCGCGAATGACCACGGATGACCGCTCAGCACTTCCGCAAGGGTTTCGTCATAGACAGCGGCGCACAGCTTGGTGTTCTTGCTCTCTCCTTCAGGATCGAGAATGGTGTCCTGCCCCATATAGAGCAGAGCTTGATTGATAATGCCTGTGCGCCCCTGATCCATGACGGCCCCCATTAGCTAAGAGTGAGTACGAGTTCCACCAGTTCTTTCTTTTCCATCGCTTCAGCAGGCACGCTGGCCGGGTGGAACTGGCGCAGCCACTGCATAAGGTCATCTTCGGGCATCTTGCCCACTTCTGCCTTGGTCATTTTGGCCTTGAGGTTCGGATTGTGCACCGTAGGGGCGGTGATCGCCGCCGTGCCTTCTATGTGCTCAGGGTATTGTTTTGCAACGTGTTCAGGGACCTCCTGCCCCTCCATGAAGAGCATGGAGCCGGAAGCGCTGATAACTGCAAAGGGTTTGATTGCTCTTGCCATTGGTGACTCCTAACCGCGCCGGGGGTGGCTGATGTAGTGCGGGAAGATATCCACGCTGCCAGGGAACGCGCCTGACCCGCTGATCTGCACTTTGATAAAGGGATACTTGAACGCGGCTTCGGGCAGCACGAAATCGCACACCACGGCGTCAGGACCGAAATACCTGGTCGCCCCGGTATCGTTGGTGTAGACGGCAGTGCCCAGGGTAACAGGCGTACCTGCCTCCGTTTTGGCCCCCTGCACGGTCAGGGTGATAGTGGCAGCGCTGGCCACAGTCAGGCTGCCGGAGGCCTTTGGGGTAGCCACGCGAATGGCCGTGCCGCCCTGAGAGGCATCAAGCCGCGTGGGGTTGTTGGCGGCCTGGTTGCCCACGACAGGAGCAGTGGTAATGGCTTGCGCCTGCGCAAAGTATTCGCCGTAAGGGCGAAGATTGACGTTGTACATGCTGCCTCCTACAGGCTGATGGCGGATTCAGCGCCATCCATGAAGTTGTACGAAGTGATGATGGGCACGCCGCTCCAGGTATCCACGCGGAAGTCGGGATTCTTGTCGCTGTAGCTGGACTGGACAAACTCGGTCTTGCCGATTTCGGCCAGGTGCAGCTTGACCTTGGGGTGGCAGATGAGGATGGTCTTGCCCGCTTCGCCCGTGCGCGCCGACAGCAGAGCCTTTTCCACCATCATGCGGGTAAGCGGCGTGGGCGCGGCCAGATTGATGTTCACAATGGCCCCGATATTGCGGTAGCTCTGCATACGCACGCCCATGTAGGTTTTCATGCGCATGCCGTAGCCCAGCACCTTGTAATACTTGCTGTTGGTGTCAGGGTTTTCGTAAAGGGTGCCGCCATTAATGGCCTGCATGTCCAGGAAGGTGTCACGCTTGAAGCACAGGGGCGAATACAGGCCGGACATGTTGACTTCATCGAAGCGCAGAGCCAGCAAACTGTAGTTGGTGTTGCCAGTGCCGCCCGCGCTCTGCACGCAGTCGGTCTTGCCCGCCGCATACTGCGACAAGGCAAAGGGCAAAAAGGCGTTGTAGATGTAGTTACGCTCCACATCCATGCCAGTCTGACGCTCGAAGGCCGGACGGTTCTTGCCGAAATACTTGTCCGGTCCACCTTCCAGCTTGGCCGTGTCTTCGGGCACGAACATTTTCGCGCCGAAGATGTTGAGTTGGGTCTGCTTGAGCGCGTCGGCGATCTGGATTTCCTGCAAGGGCGCGTTGAGATCAACGCTGTTCATGCCGCTGCCGATCATCCTGATTTCGCTGGACACGTCCCAAAGCTGGTCAGAACTGACCACAAAGGGCATGGCCTTCACCACCGGCGCATTTTCGGTGATGTTGTCCACCTGATTGACAAAGGTCTTGGCCTTCCCGATGGAAAGCTGATTGAGAGAATTACCGAAAGGCATAACTTACGCTCCCTTGAACATGCCCGAGAACATGTCATCAAAAGTTTTTTCCTGGGCTCGCGGAGCCGCGCCAGTGATAAGCACGTCCTCGCGGTGCATCTTGCCAATTGCGTTGAATATCTTCACAAAGCGCGGGTCGTCGCCCATGACGGACAAAAGCCCGCTCACATCCTTGTCCGTCAGCCCGGCCCCCTGAGCCGAAGCCTTGAAGCCGCGTACAGCGGTGTCGTTGAATTCCTTGAAGGCAGCGTCGCCGCCACATTCCTTGACGAAATCCCGCTTCACCTGGGCGCGGTATTCAGCAATGGTGTCGTTTTCCGTGCGCTTATGGTGTTCCACCTGCTCCAGAGCAAACTTGTGATGCCCTTCCAGCAGCTTCTTGGCCTGGGTTTTGGAAATTCCGGCTTCGTGGAAAAGCTCGGTGTAGTATTTATAGTCAGCGCTGGCTGTGTCGATTTTGACATCTTCACCAAAGCCAAAGTCGCCATAGGCATTGGCGTCCTGCGGCACGCCAGCCAACGCGCGCATCTTCTTGTCAAAGTCGGCGCGCTGGTCGTCGCTGGCATCATCGGGAAGCGGGGCCAGGCCCTGCACAGGCTCAGTTTGCTGCTGGGATGCACCAGGCTGGGCCTGACGATCACCAGCGTTATCAGCCGCACCCTTGCCGTCAGTGCCTTCCTGACCATCTGCTCCATGCTGGGCGGCACTGCCAAGTAGCGTGTCCTTGTTGTCCGTTGCGCCAGCGCCGTTACCTTCCAAAATAGTATTGCCACCAGCCGCAGCCTCGGGCGGCGTAACCTGTGCAGGGGGTTGTGCCCCATCAATCGCTTGTGACATGTGCTCCGTCCTTTTCAATTTGTTCCAGCGCGATAAAGAGGTCACGCCTGGCGCCGATGCGCTGCGTCTGCGCCTGTGATTCGAATTCCATATTGTTCATGGGGGTATCCATAAAGCAGGCATGTCGTAGCCATTCTTTCAGGATAACCCCGGATTCAGTGGACAGCGCCGCGCGAATGCGTGACGCCAGCATGAGGTAGTCCCGATGTTCAGCGCTCATTACATGCCCCCGGCTGTTTGCTGCATGATTGACTGCACAGGGCTGCCAGCCTCAGGAGCCTTGGAAAGGCCTTCGTAGCCCTGCATCATGCCAGCCAGCATCTGCTGTTGCTGCATTTCCTTCTGCGCGGCCTCCTGAGCCTGCATCTTCTGCTGACGCAACCCCATGACTTCCTCAACCGTGCGGATGCAGGATTGCGGTATGCCCCGGCTTTCAATGATCCGGCGCGTGATGGCGTCGCTGTCCACGATGTCCATGACGTCAGGAAAAAGATTGGCTATGCCGCCAAGCTCTTGCAGCCCCTGCAACATCTGCTGCGTCCTCACGCCTTGCTGCGCGCGCACCAGAGGCGAGATGTATTCAATCTCAATGTCTGCATTGAGCAGTTCCTTGGGCGGTTCGGGGATTGCGCCATGCTCTTTTTTCTTGATCTCAAAGACGCGCTCAAACAGCCGATTGAAATTTTCCTGCTGCTGATTGATGAGGATTGGAGCCAGCAGAAAGGATTTTTCCGTGGCAAGCTGCTCAATCTCCATTGCAGTGGGTGTTCCCTTGCCCGCTTGTGTGCGGTTGTGGATCATAAGAAACAGGTCAACGAAGAAGGCGGCATTCACGTCCTTCTGCGCCTGCTGCATAAGTTCCATGCCAAGCTTGAACTCGCCCACCAGTTTCAAGGGCTGGAAGTCGTTCACGTCTATGCCTGATCCGTCTTTGCGATAGGTATTCAGCGCGCCGGAGGTGTAATTGAGCCGCCCCACAAGGCCACGGTCCGGCAAGAGCATGGGAGGAGCCACGGAAAGCTGCCCGGCCTGAAGCATGAGCCGCTTGATCTCGTTGATCATGAGCACGTCGGCCAGGGCTATAGTTCCGGGGCTGATGGAATATGGAGAGCGCCCATCAGAATAGGCGCGGGTAACGATGTAGGGCAGGCTGTCAAAGCCGCCTTCTGAAATCAGGTGATCCTCGCCCGGTTCAAAGTAGTAGCTGGCGTAAGCCAGTTTGTTGTCGCCAATGATGTTCTCGTAGCCGGGAGCCTTTTCCATGACTGCATGGACAATGGTCACATGTTCCTGCGGGTTGGCATTTCTGTCTTCTGCCAAGGCTTGCAGGCAAGGCGAAAGGTTCTCCTTGCCAAACATGGTCAGAGCCTGCTGCAATGTGATCCGCATTTCGCGGTACACAACATTGACGCGGCCTGCGTAGTCATTGGCGATGTAAATTTCATCCACAGGTACGTCACGGTAGTAGGTGCCCATCTGCGGACTTTCGCCCACCAACATGGCCTGCATGCCGTACAGGCCGATATGCTTGTAGCTGCTGACCTGCTGTGTGTAGAAATTCTTGGCCGTGAAGTCCTTAAGGAACAGTCTTTCAATCTGCTCCAGCCAGTTGGCCACAGGGCGATACTTCTTGAGATCGTCCCCGCCGGATTTGTCAGCAATGCGCAGGGTGAACCACTGATCAGACGGCGGCGACACGCCAGAGAGCATACCCGACGAAAACACCGTAATGGCCTGGCGGCAGGTGTTATCAACGTCGCGCACGTCGCGGCGCATGGCCTGGGCCGGATTGTTACCAAGCTGCCCGTCAAACAGCGTCATGCGCTCGGACTCGAACACGGCCACCTTGCGCCAGATGTCGTCAAAGGGCGCACGCTCGGACTTGAATTGCCCGAACTGCGTATTCAACTGCTGTACAAAATCGCTGGCGCGCTTCCCTGCCATGACTACACCACCCCGGAAGATTCCTCTTCCGTATCGTCCTTATTGCCGAGCACCTGATTCTTGGTGCCGACCTTGTCCACGTCCGCCCCTACTTCTGAGGTCATGATGTCCTTGCCGTACATCTGCTGCGTGCGCAGCTCCTCGCGCTTGCGGGCCTCTTCAATGCGGGCCTTGGCAGCTTCGCTTTCCGTGTCCGCCTGCTCCTGGGTCTGGCGCAACAGATCGTAATTGGTCGTGTCCATAGACGGCGACTTGGGCGTCACCGCGTAGGAGATCAGGCTCGAAGCCAGCATGGCCGCTGCGCCGATGGCTATTTCAGTTCCCATACATCACCCCAAAACCTGTTTGCGTACCCATTTGTCGCCTGCCTGATATTCCGTGCGCCCCAGGCGCATCTGTTCCTGAAGAGCCTGTCTTTGTTGTGCCTCTGTCTCGCGTGCAGTGCGCTCCTGTATTTCGGCATTGGTGGGCAGCGAGTTGTAGTATTTCTGACTGAACATAGCATTACCTGTGTCGCTATTCGGAGAGAGTACAGACCTGTTGTAATTTTGAAGGTAGGATTCTTTCGTTTCCTGACCGAATTTTCCCGGTCGGTATTTCATGGTTAGGCCTTCATCAAAAGCGCCCATAACTTACCCCAACTGGTTCTGCTGTACGGCTGCGTCCTTGTCTTCATCTGCCAGTACGTCGCGCTGCCCCAGCATCTGCTTGCGCAGTTCATCGCGCCTTTTCTGTTCAGCGTCCGCTATTGCCTTTTCCTTGGCTTCCTGTTCGGCCTTTTGCCGTGCCAGGTCCGCCTGTTGCTGCGCGTACAAAGCCGCGCTGTTGTCACTTCCGCCGCCTTTACCGCCGCCGCCTCCACCGCCCATATGTCTATCCTCGCAAGGTCGAAAGATTACTGATTGTCAAAATGGCGTCCCGGTTCTTTCCAAGGCAAAAAACTGCCTTTTCCAGTCGCGCCACCTTTGAAAAACCGATGTCATACACCAGCGCCAACGCATGGCGGTAACAGGCCGGGGTAACGCCGATGAATTGCCTGATGCCAGCCGTCTCACCCACCCATGCAAACAGCGCCCGCCCTGCCGCCACAAACTGCTCGCGGCTGCCTGTCTTGAAGGAACAGAAATGGACAAAACGCTGCGCACCCGTGCTTGTACACATCTCAAGCCAGACGGCGGCAATGGGCACATGCCGGGCCGCGTCGTAGAGCAGGAAAAACAGAAACTTTGGCTGCTTGACGAAATCCAGCCATTCCGCAGGCTCCGGCGCGCTATCGCGGTCATACAGCACGGTGCGCGTGTAGCCGGATGCCTCCATCAACTCCAGGGCAAACAGCAGGCTGTCGTCGTCAAGTCCGCTGTCGTCGCCCGTGTACCAGCGGCAGTAGAAATCAGATGAGAGACTGTGGAATCCCATCCGCATAACCTCCACCGTTAGAAAGATCGTTGTATTCCATGAGGACATTGGTTTGCCGGTCTGCGTATTCCTGCCTGCCTTGGGATTCCGGCAGTACAGGCATGGCAAATGTCAACGCCAGAGCATCGGCAAGGTCAGGCGAGCGTCCGAGCCTTTCCTTGATGTCCTCTTTCTTTTCAAGAGATATGCGACCCTTGGCGTCGTAGCTGTAGAGCGGGGAAGACAGTTCGCCCACCAAGCCGTCAACTTTGGGAGTAGCGCCGCCAGCTCTGATCCACTCACGCATGAGGAACCACATTTCTGAGCGGCGGTTATAATACTTGGCCGCATCAAGGGCAGAGCCGCCAAATGGTATCTCATACACGCAGGGCAATGCCTGGCGCAGGATGTCGATAACCCCCTGTCCCTGTCCGGCATCAACAAAAATGCTGTGCGGGCGCATCTGGTGGTAAAGGCTGATAACCCTGTTCGCTACTTCCACATTGTCCAGCTTGGACACGATGATCGGATCAGAGGACACCAGCCCGCGCCGGGGGAAAATCACGGTCCTGTCATCGCCAAAGCGCGCCACGTCTACCCCCATCACCAGGGGCATAGACTGGTAGGCCGTAGGCAGATAAATCCGCTGGCTGGACTCTGTGGCTTCGTCAATGGTGATGAGTACGTCGTCAGATGAAGCGGAAAAATCGCAAAGAAATTCCTGCCGGAACGCGCCTTCGCTCATCTCTACCCGCATCTGTTCAACTTCAGCGGCAGACAGCGCATCTGTGTCGCCCACGCGGTAGACCAGAGCGAGCCATTGCCCGCTGGTATCCTTCTGGGCCTGCACAAAAAGCTCATGAAACAGGTTGACGCCCTTGGGCGTGCCGATGAACACGGCCCAGCCGTTACGGTCAGCCAGTTCGGGCCGGATGATCTCCTGCCAGACCTCGCGCCGCATCTGGGCCACTTCGTCCAACACTACGCCGTCAAAATAGAGCCCGCGCAGGGCGTCGGGGTTGTCTGCTCCAAAAAGGCGAATGCGCGCGCCATTGGGCAGAGTTACGGATAACTCAGACTCATTGACCGTCACGCCGGGAATGGGGGCGCTATAGTGCTTGAGGTAGGCCCAGGCTATTTGTTTGGCCTGTGTGCGGAATGGAGCGACATATCCGTAGGAACCGCGCTCTAAAGGGCAGCGTACAGCGGCTTTGAGCAGGTGGTTGACAGCCAGCACTGTCTTACCAAAGCGTCGGTGAGCAACCAGCACGGCAAAGCGGTGGGCCTCAAGCCTTTCGTGTACCTGCGGATAACGCGGGCGATAAGGAATAGTGACTTTTATTCCTGCCATGTAATTGCAATCCCGCCTGAAATTTCATTCTTCACCTTGTCGGTGAACATACCGAGGTGTCGCCCCAGCAGTTCCAGCGCCTTGACCTTGTCGTGCCGCTTAAGCTTCAAGCTTCCACCATCCTTGGTAGTGCTCTCGCTTACCTCAGCTATTCCAGCGGCCTGATCGTCCGTGAGATCATCACTGTTCTTGAGAATGACACCGTTCGGCCCCCATTCCATGACATCGCGGGCACTGCCGAAAGCTATGCGCGCAAGCTCGGTAACAATGCGCTCGGACGTAACTTCCGCTTTTTCCAATGCAGGAGCATAAAGCTCTTTTAGTCTTGCCGTGATCTTGCCGTTATCAAGAAGCTCCTTCGCCTTCCTGTTGACTGTCTCGGGCTTCATGTTTTGGGCGTTGTAAGCGTGGCGATAGGCATCACTGGCATTTCCAAATTCATGAAAGTGAAGACAGAATGCTTCTTGCTTGGGAGTGAGCTTAGCCATCACTGACCGCCATGATCGTCAAACAGTGTTTCCACACTGCGCTGTATTTTCGCTTGCCCCCGAAGAATGACGCGCCGCAAAGTACGCGGCACAGGCAGCCCCAGGCGGATCATGTGCCCCATGACAGAAACGGCATCGGTAGCAAGGAGGTAGGCGCAGAACATATCAAGGAGGGGAAGACTGATGCCCATAGCGCGGGAAAGACTGACGCTGACTGCACCAACCAATGCAAGGTAGAGGCAGTATGTAGGCAGCTTGAGGACACCACGCCCGAACAGGCGGCAGCTAAAGCGCCCACGCCGCAGGGCTTCCGTCAACCCAAAAGCAAAATCTGCTGCCCACATGGCGCAGACCAGCCACACCAACACAACGTCCCCACCGAAAAACTGGGTACAACCACCAACCACGGCGCTGATAGCGACCTTTTGCGGCCACCACGCAAGCAGGCTCTGCGTGTAGTAAGCGAGGCCATCCACTGGCCCGACGTTATGCTGTATCATCGGGACATCTCCGAATTGACCGTCTGCTTCCAGGCCAATGCCGCCGCTTTGTCAGCGTTGCTTTTGTCCAAAGCCTCACTGTATCGAGCGATGGCCAATGTGGCGGCCTTGGAATATTCACGCAGGTTGTCAGTTCGCATGAGCGCTTCCGGCAGTTCCGGGTGTGGCGTTGGCTGCATCAGGCTTTCCGGCGGTGTCAGTACCACCGTCTCCACCTTTGGAGCGCAGCCCGTAACGCACAGCATCAAGCCAATCAGCGTCGGACAGACCATCCGGAATACTTTCGAGCGCGTTGTATTTTGCTTGGGCATTGTCTTCAGCCTCCCGGTAAAGCTTGTCCCGAAGTGATTGCGCCAAGCTGTCAGCCTGACGGGCGGCGCGGAGATTTGTGACCGTGGATTCCAGCCGCTCGACCTCATCGACAGCGCTCGACAGCCGCCAGGCCAGAAAAGCATTGGCGAACAAAGATACCGTGCAGAAGATGGCGAGAGCGGCCAGCGCCCGCATCACAGCCCCCGCACGTATCGCCGCAGATCGTCCACGCGATTAATCCAGCCCTTCAAGAAAACTTGCTGGCTGGGATTCTTGTCGACGATGGTTTGGAAGAATTTTTCGCGCTCATCGAGCATGGCCGTGAGGCATTTTTCGGTGTCGGCGAGCTGCATGGCGGCGCGGGTGGCCGGGCCCATGATGCCATCCACTACCAAAGGCTGGCCGTAGGTCACGCAGCGGTTGTAGCCGCGTTGGGCAAGTTTGACGGATTGAGCGGGGCCGCTGTTGACTGCGGCGTCATAGAGCACCACGGCAGGGCGCAGCGGAAGGAGATCTAGCTTGAGGCGGTCCCAGAACTGCCAACGGAAAAGGCTGGCAGCTTGGGTTTCGGTCAGGTCGATAATAACCTGGCGCGTGATGGGCAGCCGGATGCCCATACGTTCAAGCACGTCGCGGTTGGCTTGGGATTCGGCAGCGACGCCCTTCAGAAATGCAAGGCTGGCGCCGTATTTGGTTAGGCCGCCGCCGTCGGCAGGATGATCAGATTCTCCACCTTCCGCTTTGGCAGTAAATTTGTGTGCAATGCTGAAATTGTCGGCCATGATACATCCCCCGGCGTTTGCCAAAAGTTGTACCATACGTTTTTTTTAAGAGCCTTTTAAACCACTCCGTTGAATGCCATTAAGGTTCATTGTTGTTTAAAAGAGGGGGCTTGACAGGTTTTTAAAAAAGACCGTGTTTTACCCGATCTCGCTCTTCAGCGCGCTTGGCGTTGTTAAACCGATCCAGCGTCCCAACAAGGTACCCGGTGATCCTGCGGGTCCGCTCAAAGCCGACGCCAACGCCGACGAGCTTTACTGGCCGTGGCTCTGCCTCGACCACCATCATCACGGGGTATTCGTAATCGTACATTTTTTTCTCCGTGTTATTTTTGCGTTTTTGCCGCGATCCCAATAGCCTTGCATATCGCGGCAAAAAGTTTTGGATTCTTCGCCTTAATATCATCAAAATGCACACCGCTGGCGAACCGCTTACCATTCCAGCCAAGAGAATATTTTTTACGAATCCTTGCGAGCTTGCCATCATTAGTCACAGCACAGACTTCTGCCACTAACTTACAATCAATGTTCGTCCATTCGCCACCATGCATAGGTTGTTTAAAAACGACATTCCAACCGAGGATATCAATTACGCTTTTCATACTCTTTTGCTCCATATTATTATTTTCTTTCCAGTCGAGCGTCCCCTTTCCTAGACCCCGTCGTAGGGTCGTAGGGATACGGGGCGAAAGCCTCCGTTCCCGGTCTACGACCCCCTACGTAGTAGGGGAATTTTTTGGAAACGTGGAAAGATTAAATATATCAAAACGTTATTTACTAATGCTAAGCTTTCTCGATGGGAACGATAATGTTTTGTTTTTATTATCTTTTCCAGGTCCATTTCCAAACCCTTTCCAATTTCCAAGGGCATCTTGGAAATCAGTTATGAAATTTTTCACAGCAAATTTTCTTGGAAACGGATTTTTGGAAACGCTTGGAAATGTATCATAACACATTGTTTTCATTGGCCTGCGCTGGAAATGTTTTTCTGGAAACCGTTGGAAACGGTAGAACCAACCGCAAACTCACCTATGCCCAATGCAAAATCGCCTTCAGGCACATCCAGCCATTTTTTAGTGGTGCTCCCCTTGGCAATGCACAGCACCAGAGAGCCTTTTTCCAGCAACTCTTGAGCCATGTTTTCAATCTTATGACGCGCCATTTCCATAACTTCAGGCGGAAGTTCCTGACGCCGTGCAAATAACCCACTGCTACCCGTTTTGGTGAAGGGCTGCCCCTTCTCCGCTGCCTCAGCCACGCAGGCCAGCAGGCTGTCCATAAGCGCAGGCACCTTTTCACGCGCCGCGCTTTTTAATTGCTCGTTGCGCACTTCCAAAAGACCTGTGTCATTACGAACCCAAGTTTTAACTTCACGGTCGCCCGGGCCATTACTTTTAACCAGGCAGCCGCGCATGACGCGGTTACGCCGCCATTCAACCCCTAAAGCCCCACAGGTAGCCTTCCCCGCTTTTTCTTCCACGCCCCACAGCACATAGGCCGCACGGGCATTGTCTACGATAGCGGACGTACCCCTGATGAGAGAACGCGCTTCTTCTGGGGTACTGATATTGGTTTTTGTCTTGGCCAGGTGATGCACCAGCACCACGGCAGCGTCGGCCTCTTGAGCAAACTGCGACATATGCCCCATGGTGAACGCCCCCACGGCCGGATCGGTGTTGATGTCAGCCATGACAAAGCTGGCCAGAGGGTCAATAACTACCAAGGCTGGACGCATAGCCACAATTTGGTCCCGCACTTCCAGCCATTCGGCTGACAGTTGCGGTCCGTGTTTGCCAGGTACGATAATTGGCAATGGACCACCGGCATTGGACAAGGGCACAACGTACATATCCTTGGCGTGCCCGGAGCCGATGTTTTGCAGTCTGCGGTGTATCTCGCTCTTGTCGTCTTCGGCAGACAAGATCACCACTGGCCCTTGCCGCATGATACGGTTGCCAAAGGCCGTCAGGCTATTGAAGTCCATTCCTCCTGACCCGGCCTCAGGCAGACGAACTTTGCCCGCAACCTTAAGGCCCAGGTCCAGGGTAAGCATGCCTTTGCCCGCGTCGCCCATAGCAGCAAGAATAAATACAGCCCCGCTTGGCATAATGTTTTCAACAACCCAATGTCGCTCTGGAGCTTCGCCAGCGAACTGCTCAAGACCCCATTGCCGTATATCGCGCTTCAGGGGCTGCTCTGCCAACAGCTGGGTGCGCACTACCGCAATCCCCTCCATTGCGTGCAGATCATTAAAATCCGTGGGCTGCCCTGTAGAATCCTTAAAGACAGGAAACATCGCCCTGACTCCCAGAGCCGCAGCGCAGGCCTCTGCCTTAATGCGCCCGACGTTGCCAGGATGATTTGGCGGGAGAGGATCAGGAAGCCACCTGTCATCGTCGCCACAGATGACCATGCGGTCTTGCGGGTGTGTAGTGCGCCAGGCTTCTGCCACAGGTTGCAGATTCCCCGCGTTGAATGTCACCAATACACTCCACCCGGTAGCCATATGGATGCTGGCCGCCGTGGCGTAGCCTTCGGCGACAGCGGTTACAGTGTTGCCAGGAATATGGAAGAAGCCTCCGCCAACCTCGCCGCCAAAGTAGAATTTCTTCTCGCCTGTGGCGTCGATCTCCTGAATGGAGCGCAGTGCACCATCGACTGTCGTCACCGGGACAAGCAGTTTCCCGGCCAGAACTCTGAGCCCTAATGACGTAACGCCCTTTTTGCTCAGATATGGATGGGCTTCGCACGCTGTGGCTTTAGCCCAGTTCTTTTCTGCACGCTGCGCCGCCGCTGTGGCGAGTCGCGCGCGCTCCTGTTCCCGCGCTGTGCGGGCGCGTTCCTGATGTGCGTGTGCGATTTTCAACTCCGCAGACGTCATGGAGTCTTTTTCTTTTGCGCACCAGGTAAAACATTCTCCGGTTTTCCAGTTTCCGGCCTCGCCTGCAGGCAGCCCGTCAGCGTAAAATACATACCAGCCGGACGTGCGTCCTGGCTTGTCGTCCAGCGTAGGACAACGCGCCACGCGGTCGCCTGTGGGCTCTACGCCATCCGGCTTGAGCCCGATGGACAAAAGCCACGCGCGAAAATCTTCCGCCGCCCTGTTGGCTGACGCCACAGGCGCCGACCTTGGCTTTGCCTCTGGCTGCGCGCCGGCATCATTGAAATTGAATATGGCCGCGCTCATGGCTAGGCCCAACAGCGGTTATGCCAGTCGCAAAACTTGCATTCGAACCAGTCTTCACGGTCTGTGCAACGGGGCAGCAGTTCACCCGCCTCGCAGGCAGACACCAGGTTTACCGCCTTGTCGGAAAGTTCCTGAGCGGCCTGTGCGTCAAACCGCACATCTTCGGCAAATATCTCCATCGTGTCACCGTTGAGCGCAGTGAATAGGGCCGGGGCATCGGTCAGGTCAAAATAGGCCATGTAGAGTTGCACCTGACCATAATACACAGGATAGGCGCGGCGTACTCCTTCCTTGTCCAGCTTGTTCCACCCTTTGGCCCCTAGCACCTTGTTTTCCCACAGGCGCGGGTACGGGCCGCACTCGTCCGGGCCAGCTATAACCACTCCATCGGCATAACCGAGGACGCGGCCCTGCAAAGCACGAAAACATTTCTGGTTGCCTTCGGCGTCGGCGGTAAAAAGCTGAAACCCGGCCAGACGTAGCCATTGCGCCATCCATTCTTCGCCCTCATGCCCGCGGCGAAAAATGCGCAACGTCTTGCCGCTGAACCCCTTATCTTTTGGAGTTTTGAAATATTCGTACTGGAGCTTGCGCAGGCAGGTTTCGCCAAGTCTTGAAGCGCCGATGCGCGGGCTGCGTGTCGCCAGACGTTCCGCATCTTTTTTAGCCGCGTCCGCCAGCATGGCAGTATCTATAAGGTGGGCAACCCTGCCGCCGGAATTGCGTGTATTGAGATCAAGCATATCATCCTCTCCGTAATGTTCATGCTGGCGACCGTGACAGCCACGGCACAGCACAAGCAAATCCTCATCCAGTTCAGCAAACAGGTGGGCATATGTGAGGTGGTGGACCTCTAGCCGTCCGCCCTTTCCACATTTCTGGCAGCGGTTGCCAGCCAGATTGAGCGCCCGGGAGCGCCGTTCCTTCCAGTGCGGCGTCTTCAGGTATTCCTGATACAGCGCCTTGCGCTCACGACTCGAAAGCTTTCGCCGTAAAACCATTAGAATGGCGGTTCGTCAGTAGTGATGGTGCAATATGATGTCTTTTCCAGACTGTGCCCATCCATGCGGCACGTCCCTATCCACCACGGCGCTTCCGGCACTTTTTCCCACTGGTCGCAATGCACACAACGCTTCTTGCTGCATATGTCCACGAGCCGTGCAACATGGAGCACTTCTTTTTCGCCCATATCTGCAAAGCTTTTTTGCATAAGCCCGGCTTCCGCCAGCGACGTGCCCAGCAGTTTTAGATTAACCATGCAACACCTCTCTTTCGATAAGCCCACGGTTCCAGAAAAAATTCAGAGTGCAGGCTGCGCTGTATTTGGTGAAAGCCAACATGGTTCCGTCGCCATAGCCAAGGCGCTGCAACAGTTCCCATTGTTTTGCTGTGGCCGGGTCGTTGAGCCAGCGGCGATTTTTTTTGGCCGCGTCGTCGCTCTCGTTCATGCGCAGAAAGTCATCAGCCGCCGCTAAACTCTGCACCCGCTCGCCAACGGACAAACGGCGTATTTCGCGCTCATTTTTCACTTTCCCCAAGGCCACCCAGTGTTCGCCATCAGCGCTGCACACACTGGCCCAAGCTTCAAAGCCGCTGGCGATCATGACTTTGCCGCTGCCGAAGAGGTCGCACCAGCGGAAGGGCGAAG
This sequence comes from Desulfovibrio sp., assembly GCF_034006445.1. Classification (NCBI taxonomy): domain Bacteria; kingdom Pseudomonadati; phylum Thermodesulfobacteriota; class Desulfovibrionia; order Desulfovibrionales; family Desulfovibrionaceae; genus Desulfovibrio; species Desulfovibrio sp. The sequence continues at coordinate 115,755 of NZ_JAVESS010000002.1, forward strand.
AATCCAGCAGGTTCACTTCCTCCATAGCCACATTGCTGACAATTTCCGGGCCGTCTTCGCCGTCCATGCCGCCCGGCGTCCGCTCAGGGGCCTTAAATTCATGCCCGCAAATGGGGCATTCCATAACACCAAGCGGAATTTCTGCCCCGCATTCCGGGCATTGCTTCTGCTTGTCATCCATGCGCACCTTGCTTTCCAGGTCGCGGTGGGTGACGAGCGAGCGCCCGAAATCCATAACAACGCAGTCGCTTTTGACCACGCCGGGGTATGCCTGCGGGTCAACTGTGCGCAGTCCGCGCCCGATCATTTGCAGCATAGTGGATTTGCAAGAGCAGGGACGCAGCAACACAACGCAGCTTACGGGCTGACTGTCATATCCTTCGGTAAGCACGGCCACATTGACGATGACTTGCAGATCGCCACGGTCGAAACGGTCAAGCAGAGCCCTGCGCTCGGCAGCTTGGAGATCTCCGGAGATAACGGCAGCACTCACGCCGCCAGTGCGAAATGCCCCGGCAACGTGCGCGGCGTGTTCTACGGTGGAGCAAAAAACGATGGTCTTGCGCTCACCTGCCAGTTTTTTCCATTCGCGCACCACAGCTTCGTTGTGTACGGCGAGGTCAAGAACTTCGGCAGCTTCCTGCATGTCGTACTCGCCGCTTGCGGTCTTTCGCAGTGCCGCCAGCTTGGCGTCCGTGCCGTCCAAGGTGCAGACATAGGTACGCGGGCGGACAAGAAAACCCTGGGCAATAAGGCTGTGCAGGGAAATCTGGTCGCAGCAATTGGAAAATATGGGGCGCAGCCCCTTGCCGTCGCCGCGCGCCGGGGTGGCAGTGACGCCAAAAATTTTACAGTCGGGGTTTTTGTCCAGCACGGCACTGACCACGTTGCGGTAGCTGTTGGCCACGGCGTGGTGGGCTTCATCAATAATGAGGGTGTCGAGTTCAGGAATACTCTTGAGGTTACGGGACAGCGTCTGCACCATTGCGAAGGTTGTATCCATGCGCCAGTCTTTGCAGTCGGCTGTGTACAAGCCTGTGCCGCGCCCGGGGTTCACGGCCCGGAATTTGCGCAGATTCTGCCCCACCAATTCGTCACGGTGCTGGAGTACACACTGTTTGCCGCCCAGGCGTCCGGCCAAAGCAGCAAGAATAATGGTTTTGCCCGCGCCCGTGGGGGCTACAGCCAGGGTATTACCGTGCTTTTTCAGGGCCGCTTGCGCGCGGTCAACCATTGTTTTTTGATACGGGCGAAGGATCATAAAATACCTTTCAGAATGGCAGACCGAAAAAGAACGATCTTTTTGATGGAAAACCAAACATATTGTTGAGATGTCCAGGCCTTGGCACGGGGGCAGGTTGGTTTTTTTCCTGCTTTGCTATTGGCGGCTTAGTTGGAGGGTTATGTGGGGCAGGCTGTTTTTCTGCGCACATCCACATAAAAAGAAATCCTCCACATAAAACCAAGGCAACCAGCACAATGCCCCAAGAGTGTAACCAACCTTGCCGCGCATTCTGTTTGTTGGCCTGTGGCCTGACAGTAATTTTACCTGCGCGAACAAGAGTGCTGTACGGCTCAGGGATATGATATCCGGCATATCCGCCTCCACCCATGCTAAACCTCCTTTGCAACTCTCCCGCTCGGTTCCGCTCCCGTCCGAAGACGGGCGCGGTGTGAGGGGAAGGGTTAAGACATACCGGCTTCACGCTTGAGCGTTGCCAGCGTTTCTTCAGCGTCCTTTTCTTCATCGCAGTACTGGACAAAGGCGTCCCAGTTGTCTTCGATGAACATCACCAGAGCGGGATAATCTGCGTTGGGCATGATTATTTCTCCATTGTGCCTTCAACGTTGCGCGCCTGGCGGTCTTTGGTGCGGTGGTCGAGCCAGTGCAAAGCCTCTTCAATTTTGGTCAGGGCCAGAGCGTTTTCTCTGCAAGCGAAACTGCCCGCCTGGAAGCACTGCAAACGGTGACGGCAAATTTGCAGCAAATCTTCCATGAAGATGCCGTTTACGCCGCTCTCGGTCACCGGGCCTTTTTGAAATTTGACCACGGCGTAGGGGGCTTCCTTGGATGTGGCGGTGTCGTTGGGGGCAACATTTTTGACCTCGTATTCATGGTACGCGCCCCCTGCGCCGGGTTCGTCGAGGACATGAACAATCGTGAACCGATGCTGACCAGCTTGAAGTTTGATCATGCTTTTTCTCCATTTACCCGCCGAGCCGGAACCCGACGGGGGTACTGTTGACTGCTGGTTACGCAATAACGTTCAGACCGGGGACAGCCGTTTCGAGGAATGCCTTGATGTTCTTCATGGCTTCGCCACGCCAAGCGCCGCCATCGGCTTCAACCAGCATGAATTGCATGCCGTCGTCGTCGCGGGCGCGAAAGACGAATTTGCTTGCAGGCTGTTCAACTTCAACGAAGGTGCGGTATGGGCGTAGCGTGACAGGATTCGGAAGCACCACGTTTTCAGAGCCAGATATACCTTTTTTGACGGTAACGCCCTGAGAAACACCATCATCTTCATATCCAGCTTCAAGAGTCTTCTTCACATTGGATACATACTTGAGGACAAGCCCACGGTCAGTGCCCTGCATGGAGTCTTCAGGCTCCACAAAGCAGGATTGCAGCAGGATGTTGAACGCTTCGGCGTCCAAGTACTTGTTGAGCGGGATTTGGAGTTGGTGAAGCTCTGCTGCGAGGAAGGCGGCGCGGTCAGCAAAATCACCAAGCAAATTTGAATTGAGCGTGACCTTCGACGGGCTTTCAACATGGCAGAGCAGGCTGGACACGTTCAATTCGTCCACATTGGACTTGATATAGTCGACAAGCCCGGTGAGAGTGGACACAGTTAGTTTTGCGGGCGTCGGGGTGGACACAGGCACAACGTTCTTACTGGTGTAGTTGCGGCCCTTGATTTCAATAACGGTAGGAGCAGCGTCGCCACGGATGGCATTGTAGAGTGCTTTCAGCATGTTGTTTCCTTCAAGCGGTTAGTTGTTTGCAAACTTCGTGATCTTGCCAGGCATGGCGGATTCAGCGCCGGGCAGGATGTTCTGCATGGGGTTCTCTCCGCTGGCCATTTCAGAAGCACCAATTTCGCCAGTCTTGGGGTTGGCCCCAATGTAGATGCTGGTTTCAATGGGGCTTGCCGGGCAGATAGTGGAAGAAGTGGCCACAAGCACTTCCGCCATGTTGCGCTGTTCATTGGGCTTGATGGTCATTTTGAGCGTGACCGTGCGTGTCTTCTTTGCCGGAGTATTGGGATCGGTGATATTGGCAATGACCTTGGTCAGTTCGTCCTGAAACCGTTCCACGGCTCCGCCCTGGGACAGCGTGGAGACATTAAGTTCAAGCATGGACATGGCTCCTGTGCCCCTGCCCACCTTTCAGCGGGCAGGGGGTTATACGGTTTGAGGAGAGGATTTTATCTTGCCCACGCGGGCGTGGGAGAGGATTGCGGCTGTGATTGGGCCGGGGGCATGGCTGCTGTGGGAGCAGCCGCTGGAGCACTAGAAGAAGAGGACGGTGTGCCGCCCCATTTGGGGGCAGGTGCCGCGTCCTGAGGAGAACCACTGGTGGCGGTTGTAGTAAGTTTGGCGTTGGCGCTCTGCCCGCCGTCGCTGTAGTCCTTCATATCCGGAGTAATGACCGTGGCGATCTTGTTCTTGTCGCTGTATAGCCCGGTCTTGTCCTTTTCCACGCCGATCTTGGCCAGGAAGACAATGCCACAGAAGTCTTGCCAGCCGTTGATGATGCGGGCGCGTATGGCAGCGTCGCTCATATCGTCGGGCATAATTGTGCGCGCACTTTCCAGAATGGCGCGCAAGGTGGATCGGCTGATGTTTCCGGCAACGGAATCACCCTTGTCGTTGAGCTTGCCGCCGGACAGCACCATGAACTGCCAGAGTTTGCGCTTGGCGTAGGGGCCGGATTCGACGACAAACTCGCAGTCGAGCATTTCCGCGTCAGAATTGTTGGAGGCCTTGAGCCAGCCGCCTTCACCGGAACCACCGGGGCGAATGGTCATAACCAGAGGGACGATGGTGCCAGCAGGGATAAGGTCAAAACCGTTCTGCTGGTGATCAGCATTGTTGAAATCGTAAGACATGGTTCCTCTCCTTTAATCGGTAGCGATGTCGTAGTTGTAGCTGGCAGCTTCCGGGCGGCGGCTGTCACGTATCTTTTGCATAAGCTTGCCCAGGTGCGGCGGCTCCACCAGGTCCAGCTTGCCGCTGCGGTCACCCGCCGGAAATTCCCACTGATTGGGACGGCGGCAAACGAAGGCCCGGTATGGTTCTCCCTGCTCTGGGCGCAGTTCGGTCATGGTGACGACCTCGTCAACGATGCCAGGCAACTCCAGCCCGGTCTTGCTGCCTTCAATCTGCGGTTCGAAATATTCGCGGTTAAAGTCGTCGCGCTTGGTATCCAGCAGCCCCACAAACCAGACGTTGCGGCTACCTACGTGTTGCAGTTGCGTCACCCAACCGATCATTTCCTTGCCAAGAAGGCCGTAAGCGCCGCGCGTGTCAGGCTTGCCGGTTTTTTCGCTGAATGCCTGCGGCTGACCGGATGCCCACTGGAAGGCCAAGCGACTGGCCACGGTGATGGAGTCAACAAAGATAGTCTGATATTTCTGGAGCGCGGCAGGGTCGCCGTACTGGTCGCAGACATAGGAATAGTGTTCGTTGCTGTATGCCTGATCTGCCCGCATGGCCGGGTTCGGCCCGCCGAGATAGCATGCGATGTCGCGGGCAGCGTCCCAGTCGCGCACTTCAAGGGAGTCGCCGCTCCAGCCCTGAACGGATAACCCGCCAGCCTCAAGGTCAACGAACAAGGTAGTCGCCGGGTCCAGGGTCCAAAGCAGGGAGGTTTTGCCTATCTTGGCCGGACCAAAGATCACACCCTTGATGCCGCCCTGCTCCGCCATACGCTGGTCAGCGCTGATAATTTTAAGCCCGCTCACGCCGCTGCCTCCTTGGCTGGTTCCAGTTTCACGCCGGGCTTTCCGGCGCTTGCGGTGCAAGCTTCAAGCAGCATGCGACGGAAAGCGCCATCGTGCTGCCCGACCATGAACGTCTTGAGAGCGCGGCGGTCAGGCTCATACTTGCTCTTGAAAATGGAGAAAAAGAGCGTGTCGGTCATGGCCGCGCGTGCAGCCTCCAGCTTGCCCTGGTCCCATTTTTCATTGATGCGCCTGGTCACTGTGACTTTGAATCCGGCAGCGGTCAGATGCCCGGATTCAGAACCCGGTTTGAAGGTAGCCTTCTCAAGAAGGGCATCAGCAATTTCCGCATTTCGTGCGGTCAATCGGTCGGCCTCAGTTTTATTTGTCGCGTATTCGGCGACGAGACTTTCAACGTTCGCGTTCATTGTGTCGTCTCCATTGGGTGAAAAGCCATTTGCCAGTTCCTGCCAGGCTCACAAGGCACAGCGCGCAGGCAAGCCACATGCAGGGTTCCAAAAATCTGCTGAACGTCATGTTGCTATCCCTCTTCTTCCGGCGGCCTATGGTTTTCGGCTAAGCGCTTCATCGCATCTCGTAATGCGTCTGCGGTTGCAGCCAACACATCTTTCTGTTTTCCTTTCTTCATACGAGACAGAATGACGGGGCTGACTCCAGACTCCCTGGCAAGAACTGCCGCGGATAAAGAGTACTGGTCCAAAAAACGGCTGACCTCGGTGGCGATAGTTACGTTTGACATGTCCCTTTATTAACAAAGCGCAATATAAAAATCAACAAAAAATAAACTAAACGCAATCTTGATTTAAAATTGCGTTTGGTTAATACTGTCCCCATGAAAAAGACATTCCACCAATCTGTCTTGGATATTCTCCGGAACGCCGTAGAAGAGTACGGGAGCGCCGCAGCCTTGTCGGCGGCAACTGGTGTGTCTCCTGCGAACATAAGCTATTGGCTTTCAGGGAAAAGAACTCCACGTCTAGCAGAGATATCTGTCATCCTTGATTCGCTTGGCGTGAAGGCTGTCTCACCTGGTGACGATGCCTCACGGGAAGTCTGCTTTGTTAATGCCCGGAAGGTGGACGCGGGCGGACAAGCCTCCCCGCCGAGTGCAGAGGCGTATTTAGCTGTACCCGTTGTTGGTGAAGTTGGTGCCGGCCCAGGGTATTTTCCAGAAGATGGGATTAAATCATGGTTTTTAGTATGGAAATATCAACCTGCAGTGCGCAATAGAAATGATCTGATCGCAGTGGAAATTGGCAAAAATTCCACGTCCATGCAGCCCACTCTTCGGCCAGGGGATATTGTGCTCGTTGATAGGGCCGATAGAAATGTGGATCGCCCTGGACATATAATGCTGGTTAGAGACCCAGATGGATGCGGGAAAGTTAAGCGCGTAGATGTACAAGAAAAAGATCGAGACTATTCAGTAATATACTACTCTGACAATGCCCTCGACAACCCTCCAGAAATATATAGCCTTAGAAAAGATTTTGACGGAGAGTTCGGCAATGCAATCGTTGGGCGTGTTGTTTGGGCTTGGTCAGACATAAGCAACAAATAAACTCATATAACCATCCGAAATAAAAGCACCTCATCAAGGGGTGCTTTTTTATTTCCAACTATATTGCTATTAATTTATTTTTCTTGATTTATAAATTGCGTTTTGTTAATTTGGTTTTGCCAACGAGGAAGAAGGTAGCGAACTTAGCCCACGGGCAAAAAGTAGCAACAAGCTGGAATCCAACATGGCGGCTGCTTGGGTGGCAGGAAGCAAACGAACCACGACGAACCTCAATGCTAAGTCGGAGCAGTAGTGCGCACGAACGAGACCCGTGAAAGCAGCCAGGTTCCAACACTGGAGAAATTCAATGTTTTACCTTGGTGACTGGCTTCGCGCTCTTTTTCTGGGCGGAGTGGCTTTTCTGGCAGTAATTATTTGCAGCAAACTTTTGGGAGTGTGAAATGTCCACAGAAAACAATGTCCCCCGACGAGACGACGGTCGACCAGAATCAGCAAGCGCCAGTTATGTTTCCAAGGCCGGCGGATACGCCACTTTGCCGTATATATCTGGTGCCGTGTCTGATCTTCGTGAAGGGTTGGAAGAGCTTGAAAGAGTAGTGCGTTCCCCCTCAGGACTGGCCAAAGAATTTGGCTATCTATTCGACATATTGAATAACCTTGATCCAGACATGGATGCCTGTCCCGTCAGTTACGCCGAACAAAAAAAGCTTAACGACGCCCGAAGAACATTGGCAGTCGCGTATGAAGATGCCCAAGATGTTCTACGGAGTGAAGCTGAGCGACAGAAGAAAGAAGCGATAATTAGAGAATCTTTCGCAATACCCGCCGCTACCCTTTTTGCCGTGTTGTCCGCTGTTTTCGATGCCAGAACCGCTGAGCACCCTGGAGAAGTTTTTGCTGCTGCGAAGGAAGCACTCGAGAACGAGGGGTGGATTGTTTATGGCGAACACGGGCCAGCAAACCCTGCATACGTCCGCTCGCGCGCCCCCCTTCGCCAGTTGCTGGCCTTAATTGAAAACTTCCCCTGCCATCACCTTACATCACATGTTTTATCCGTCATGCGCCACGCTCTTCGCTGGTGCGAAAACACCTCGCGCGGACACGGTCTCGTTCATAACGGGGCGCTCTATCCTCACATCGCTATGGAACTTCAAACTTTAAACAGCGCGAAGGATGTTCCGCGCGAATGGCGTGAACCTCTTGTTAACGATAACGCGCAGGACGGTGAATGCCATGAGTAAATATCCCGCCCTCACCGGATACCAGTTTGAGGAGGCACAGCCCGACCTTAACGACCTTCTCTGGGAAGCTCACGAAGTGCTTGCCTGCCTCAGCGATCTTTTCCAGCACAGCAATGGCCGTGACGTTGAAATAGAAATGAGTGATAGCGGTCGCCAAGGCCTTGGCCGAATTCTCAGACACTGCGAACAGATCACCATTGACGCCATAGGACTTGCACCGATCAGGAGGAAGGAGGTCAGCCATGACTAACACTCCCCTGACCATCAAAGACCACGGCAATGCAATCATGCTGTCCGAATCCATTGAACTCATGGCGCAAGGATTAAGGGAAACCTACCTCGACCACGGCTTGAAGTCTGGCGACGATACTGCCGAACATTCCCTTTATGCCGGACTGAACATGATTGCTTTTGCTGCAAAGAATTTGAGCGAGTATGTGGAGCAATGCCAAACTGAACTTGGTGTATTTGAGCGCCTGGCACAGAAGCACGGCAAAGGGGCCAATCATGAATAGCCCTAACACGAACCCACGCGCCCGCCTGACCTTCTCAACTGCCACCCTGCCTGGCCTCATTCAAGCCTACGCGGAGTCCGGACAAATACTTTTTGCATTCCAGCCCCGCCCCGAATCCCTCAAGGCAGCCTTGGAAAATTCCGACACGCATGATCAAGCTCTAGAATTCCTTGGGCTTGGGGCAAAGGCCCTTTCAGCCCTTGAAGCATTGGAAGACGGTGATACCGACCATGTAAAAATGCAATTGGATAATCTTGTGCGCAAACTGTTCACACTGGCCGAATGCAACAGGCCAACTGTGAACAAGGCGATTATCGAAGCGGGGGCCAGCTATGAGTAGACCCACTCCCTCTGCCCTGGAATTGACGCTGTTTGATGTCTCGCAACTGGTGGCCAACATCCAGGAATTGGCCGAAGAGGTGCGCGGCATGGTGAGTATCGACGTTCCACGGGGAAGGCTTATTTACGCCTCGCTGGAAATGATTGCGGCCTCTGCCGCTCGACTGGACGCAAAGCTGGACGAATTCCGCCCCATCAGCACAGAAACGCCCTGACCTCAATCAAGGATCGGAGAAGTATATATGCATCAAGAGACACAAAAACAGGAACGCCTGATTCGAGCCCCGGAGTTCATGGAACTGTTGGGCATCAAGAAATCAAAATTTTACGCCGCCAAAAAAGAAGGGAAAATTCCTCCTGCACTCGCGCTTACAAAAAGATCAAAAGCGTGGCCCTCTTCCGAAGTGACGCGCGTAATAGAAGATATTAAATCCGGCCAGCTTTCTCTTTGAGGGTGTCCAGATGATCTGCCCAAGCTTGCAACATGCGCCGCCTCTCGTCTAAATAGGCGGCGCGGTTGTAGGCGCCCCTCACCTTGTCACTGGGCGCATGTGAAAGCTGCATCTCAACGGCGTCAGGATTCCAGCCAAGTTCATTTAGAATTGTAGAAGCAGCCGACCTAAAGCCGTGCCCCACAATTTCACCGCTCTTATACCCCATCACCCTCAAGGCGTTGTTAATGGTGTTCTTGCCCAGAGGTGAATCCTTCCTTCCCCGGCAATATGAGGGAAAAACCAGTTCATGCTCACCAGTTACAGGACTCAACTGTGCCAATATCCCCAGGGCTTGACGCGACAGAGGGACAAGGTGTTCGCGTTGCATCTTCATTCGCTCTGCTGGAATACGCCACACTCCATCTTCACCGATCTCAGCCCACCGCATACCCCGAATTTCCTGAGTCCGGCACATACACAGCAACAGCATCTGCATGGCGCAGCGCGTTGTGATAAGCCCATCATAGCCGTCAATTTTTATTGCAAGCTCCCCTACTCTGACAGGCTCCGTTATGGCTGGCATCTTTACTTCTTTGTGTGGAGTAAGCGCACCACGCAAATCACGACATGGATCTGAGGCAACATAGTCGCATGCGATAGCAAACCGGAAAATACGACTGATCACCCCGTGCAGGACATGCGCCATGTATGGCGATATTTCTGTCTCGATTTCACGACAAAAAGATAGTACCGCACCAGTTGAAATTGAATCTATAGGCAGATCGCCAATGGCTGGAAAGATTTTGTCAGTTAGGCGCGCTTTAATTTTTGTGGCATGGGCTCCTGTCCACAATATATGATATTTGTCGAACCATTCAAGTGCCACCACTCGGAAGACATGTGCCACACTCTCGACAGAGACGCGCTTTGCAGCGGAAGGATCTATGCCTTTCGACAAAAGTTGTTTAGCAGCTTGGGCTGCGTCTCGAGCTTCTTTCAGAGAAACATCAGGGAAAATCCCGATGCTAAGCCGCTTCTCTTTGCCCAGAAACCGATACTTGAGTCGCCACAGCTTGCCACCCTGAGGTGACACCTCCAGATATAGACCATGCCCGTCTACATAGCGTCTTGGCTTGCTTTCTGGTTGTAATGCTTTAATTTGATTGACTGTCAGAGACATTTGGGGGCATCCATATTTTTATGCGTTTCAGATGCCCCCAAGAATGCCCCCAAATGATTGCGGCTGTCAACGGAACCACACGGAATCCAGCGGCCTCTTCATAAACAAAAAATCCGCGAATCCTTAGGATTCACGGACATCAGCGGAGCGTAACGCCCCACACTGGGAGGCCCCCAATGGGCCTCCCGGCGGGCATTTCAGGGCCGAAGAGGCAAGCCCTGAAAATTTGTTCCATACGCTTCCCAGCCTGATTTAGTCGGCCTGGGTGCGGATAAAGGTCGGAATTTCGAAATCGTCCTCATCGTAGGTGAAATCTTCCTGACCGGGGTTGTGCGTACGATGACGGCCCTGGGTCATGGTTTCACGCTTGAGCAGATACGGCGGACGGCTGCTGTTTTCATCGTACCAGCGCTCCACTTCAGAGCGGCGCGACGTGCGCGGCAGGCGGCTTTCGCCCATTTCGTGCTCATCCATATTGCCCTGCATCATGCCGGACTGGGGAACCATGCGACCCATGCGGCGCGGTTCGGCCATAACGGCATCGGGGCCAGGCTTGCGGAAGTTGGTCACAGTGGCGGCAGCCTGGGGCTGGGCGCTCTGGATGGCCTGAGGAGCTTCAATACCCGTGGCAATGACGGTCAGGCGAATTTCATCACCAATATTGTCATCAAAAACAACACCAAAGATGATGTTGGAATCTTCAGGAGTAGCATCGCCGATGATATCGCCGATTTCGGCAATTTCTTCAGCGGTAATGTCGTCAGGCGCAGTGATGTTGTAAAGAACAGCCTTGGCGCTTTCGAGAGAGACGTCTTCCAGCAGCGGGCTCATGATGGCACGCTGGGCGGCCTCACGGGCGCGGTTTTCACCCGAGGCGATGCCGGTGCCCATAAGGGCCAGGCCAGCTTCAGCCATGGTGGTGCGCACGTCGGCGAAGTCAAGATTGATGAGGCCGTCACCCACAATCACGTCAGAAATGCCCTTCACGGCGTAGTACAGCACGTCATTGGCTTTCTGGAGCATTTCAGCAAAGGGAGCTTTTTTGGGAGCAAAAGCAAGCAGGCGGTCATTGGGAATGGTGATAAGGCAGTCCACATGCTGCTTGAATTCTTCAAGCCCGGCCTCGGCAGCGCGTTTGCGCTTTGCGCCTTCAAAGCTGAAGGGCTTGGTCACCACGCCCACGGTAAGCGCGCCCATTTCCTTTGCAGCCTGCGCCACAACAGGGGCCGCGCCCGTTCCGGTACCGCCGCCCATACCAGCGGTAACAAACACCATGTCCGCATCGCCGATGGCTTCACGAATGGCATTCACGCTTTCCACAGCGGCTTCACGCCCCACAGAAGGATTGGCCCCAGCGCCAAGCCCCTTGGTGAGCTTTTCGCCCATCTGCACTTTAACGGATGCGCCGTTTTTGGCCAGAGCCTGCACGTCCGTATTGGCGCAGACAAACTGCACGCCGCGCAAGCCAGAGGCTATCATATTCTGCACCGCGTTGCCGCCGCCGCCGCCAACCCCGATAACCTTGATTTTAGCGTTACTTGCCAACGAGGTGTCGATATCATCGACGATTGACTGAGACATGGTTCCTCTCCTGTTTAAACTACCCTCAAAATGCCCGCTTGAGGTTGCTTTGTTTATGAAATATCAGCAAACCACTTTTTCATGCGAGCCAAAACGCCATCAAAGACGCCGCTCTCACTTCTTGTGGTAAACTTTTTTTGTCCGGAAAGTTCTTTTTCAGCCCCATAGCGCAGCAAGCCCACAGCAGTAGAAAACTTGGGGCTGTTTACAACGTCTTTGAGGCCGCCCACGTTCCTGGGGTATCCAATACGCGTGGGGAGGTTGAAGATTTGCTCACCCAGTTCCTGGCAGCCTTCCATAAGGGCGGTGCCGCCAGTAAGCACGACGCCAGCGCCGATCATGTCCTTGTAGCCGGAGCGTACAAGGGTTTGATCCACAAGGAAGAGGATTTCTTCCATGCGCGGCTCGCAGATTTCAGCAAGTACCTGACGCGAAAGGCGGCGCGGTTCGCGGCCGCCGACGCTGGGCACCTCGATAAATTCGTCATGGCGCACCAGATCAGCCAGCGCGCAACCGTATTTGAGCTTGATTTTTTCGGCCGAGGCAATGGGGGTACGCAAGCCAAAGGCTATGTCGTTGGAGAGGTTTTGGCCGCCCAGGGCGAGCACCGCCGTGTGCTTTATGGCATCATTGGCAAAAACGGCAATATCAGTGGTGCCGCCGCCAAGGTCCACAAGGGCCACGCCAATTTCGCGCTCTTCTTCTGTGAGCACGGCCTTGGCCGAAGCCAGCGATTCAAGGGCGATATCAGAAACTTCAAGCTGACTGCGATGGCAGGAGCGCACGATGTTTTGCGCTGAAGAAACGGCTCCGGTGACAATGTGCACCTTCACCTCAAGCCGCACGCCAGCCATGCCGAGAGGGTCGGCAATGCCACGCTGGTTATCGACGATATATTCCTGCGGCAAAATATGGATGACCTCGCGGTCAGCAGGAATGGCCACGGCCCGCGCGGCGTCCAGGGCGCGCTCAACGTCGCGCTGAGCCACCTCGCCGCCTTTGACGGCAATGACGCCGTGGCTGTTGATGCCCATTATATGGCTGCCCGCAATCCCCACATAAACAGAGTGGATTTCGCAGCCTGCCATCAGTTCGGCGTCTTCAACCGCCTTGCGGATGGACTGTACGGTCTGCTCGATATTGACCACCACGCCCTTGCGCAGGCCGGTGGAAACGCTGGTGCCGATGCCCACCACATCAACAAGGCCCGACTCCGTAAGTTCACCCACCACAGCGCAAATCTTTGTGGTGCCGATGTCGAGACCAACGATGAGCTCGGACTTATTCATGCCATTCTCCTAAGACGCCTGTTCTTCACGAGCAACAACCATTCCATATCAGTTTGATACAGCCTGATTAAGCAAAACCCATACATTGCCATTTACGGCCCGCACTTCGCGCACATTACGCAGTTCGTGTCTTCGGGCCAGATCTCCGAGGGTAACTCCCAGCCGGGCCAGGTTGCCCTCCCAATCATCTGTAGCGATGGAGAGGCGCATTTCCCTGTCCTCAAGGTATACTTCAATGCCCCGTCCGGGGCTCAGGGTGATGGAGGCTATGGCTCCAGCCTCAACAGGCAGCACCCCGCTTTGTATGTCCTTCATCAGGCGGGTGAGAAAGGGGATGGCATCTTCAGCCCCCGATTCTACCCGCAGCGTGGGAAGGGACAAAAAATTTTTGCTTTCTACCGGGGCGATGACCACCCCGCGTTCATTGGCGTAATAAAGGGCGCCGTCCTTGTGTACCCAGAAGGAGGGCATGCGCTCCTTCAATTTTATCACAAACCTGTCAGGCAGAAGGCGCTTTACCGAGACCTCTTCCACCCAGGGGGTCTGTCTCAGGTTGTGCTCCACCTTGGCTATGCTTACGGCCAGGCTGTTATCGCCTTCCTGCAAGCCGCCATACTGCAAAACCATGTCACGGGAGAGGCGAACATTCCCTGCCACGTCAATGTGCCGGGTCGTAAAAAAATCGCTGGTGATGGCTGTGTTATAGAGCCACAGGGATGTAAAACACACCCCGGCGAGCACCAGCCCCATGCCCACTAACAACGTCACAATGGCTGCAAGACTTTTCAATCCACTCAGGCTTTTGATCCTGCCAAAGCATGCTGCCAAAAAAGCCGGCATACGCAGCTTTGCGGTCTTCGGCCCCTTTCTGCCCGATACACTGCTGGCTCTTGTATACGAGTTACGGGCCTTACGGGCATTTTTTTTCAGGGAAAGAGGCATGGGATTATCCTGACTTCCGGTTCCAGCGCAATGCCGAACCTTTCCAGCACAGCCTCTTTGGCCTCCTGCATAAGAGCCAGAGCCGCCGTAGCACTACCCTTGCCCTCATTGATCATGAAGTTGGCGTGCAAGGTTGAAAAGGCCATGCCGCCCATTTTTTTACCTTTGAATCCCGCTTGATCCAGAAGTTTACCTGCAGGCATTTCTGGGGAGGGGTTTTTGAATACGCAGCCAGCGCTCCAGGCCGTCACAGGTTGTTTAGACTTTTTCTCAAAAAAGTTGTGACGCATGCAACTACAGATGCCATCCCTTGCAGTTCTGGTCAAGCCAAATGTGGCTTCCAAGACGATAAAATCATTCTTTTTATCATCAATGCACAGCTTGCGATACGAATAGTGCAGTGCTTGCGCAACAACAACACGCTCTTCACCATTATAGACTATTCGAATATTTTCAATCTTTCTGCACGTTTCAACGCCGAATGAACCCGCATTCATGGCCACTGCGCCGCCAACAGTGCCAGGTATGCCAACGAGGCCTTCAAGCCCTGCAAAACCGTGGCTTGCGCAAAAGCGCAAAAGCCTCGGCAGGGGTACAGCAGCCCCGGCACGCACAAACACCTTGCCCGCGTCTTCGCCGACAACTTCAGGCCCCTGACTAAAGTCCGGGCGCACCAGCACCAGCGGCAAATCACCGTCCTGGGCCAGAATGTTGCTGCCCGCTCCCATAATCACGGACGCGCCGCCAAGAGCGCGCAGGCGTTCCGGCAACCGCGCCACATCTTCGGGGTTTTCAAGAATCAGCTCTGCGATAGCTGTACCGCCCAGGCGCAGCGTCGTGCGCTGGGACAGCAGCGGCGAAGCTATTTCACGCATGATCGCGTCCTTCCAGCCAGGCCGGGCCCAGCCGGGTGATGCTGCCTGCCCCCAATGTGAGCAGAACATCCCCTTCGTGCAGAATCTGCGGCAAAGCCAGTACCAGTTCATCCAGAGTCTGAAAATACTCCACAGGAGTATCGGAAACCTGCCGTATGCCCTGTGCCAGACTTTGCCCGGAAACGCCGGGGATGGGCTTTTCGGAGGCTGCGTAAATCTCGGTCAGCAGCAATTGGTCAACGGCATCAAAAACTTTGCAAAATTCGCCAAAATGGGCCTGGGTACGGCTGAACCTGTGGGGCTGAAAGGCCGCCACAATACGCCTGCCCGCAAAAACCTGCCGTGCTGTGGCCAGGGTTGCGGCAATCTCCGCCGGGTGGTGACCGTAATCGTCCACCACTGTAATGCCATTCATTTCGCCCTTGAACTCGAAACGCCGCCCCACTCCCTTGAATCCCGCCAGACCTTCCGCACATTTGTCAAAAGGAATGTCCACTTCCATGGCAGCACCAATGGATGCAAGGGCGTTAAGAATGTTATGGCGGCCCGGTTGCGGCAGACTGACCTCGCCCAGGAGATTGCCGTGCAACAAAACCTCAAAGCGGTTGATGCGCCCGCTTTCCAGCGGGATGGCCCGAAGCGCGTTATCCTCGGCGAAGCCATACGTGAGCACAGGGCGCTTCACCTTTGGCAGCAAGGCCAGAACGCCGGGGTCATCACCACAAACAATATTCAGGCCGTAAAAGGGCACATTGTTCATGAACTGCACAAAAGCGCTGTCAATGGCCTCGCGGCTCTTATAGTGATCCAGATGATCCTCATCCACATTGGTGACAACATTGATAATTGGCAGCAGGCAGAGAAAGGAGCCGTCAGACTCGTCGGCTTCGGCAATAAGGTACTCGCCGTGTCCAAGATGCGCGTTGGCGCCATAAACATTGAGCCGTCCGCCGATGATGACGGTGGGATCAAGCCCGGCTGTGTCAAAAATGGAGGCCGTGAGCGAGGTGGTCGTGGTCTTGCCGTGGGTGCCCGCGATGGCTATGCCCTGCCGCAGGCGCATGAGCTCGGCCAGCATCTCGGCACGGGGAATGATGGCGATATTGCGCTTGCGTGCTTCAACCAGTTCGGGATTGTCGTCACTGATGGCGGTGGATTTGACCAATACCTGCACATCCCCCACGTTTTCCGCGGCATGACCAATGGCTATATGCGCGCCAAGCTTGCGCAGATGGCGCACCACGGCGGAATCGCTCATGTCCGAACCAGATATCTCGTATTTGAGATTAAGAAGAACTTCGGCAATACCGCTCATGCCTGCACCGCCGATGCCCACCATATGGATATGACGAATCTTGCTGTTCATGTAGCACCTTTAAAGAAAGTCTAGATAATAAAATAAAAACAGTTTGTTATAGAATGCGTCCTTCTCCGGCAATTACCGGGAACGGGCAATTTCTTCCAGAACAGTCGTCACACGCGCAGCGGCATCGGGCCAGGCAGAGACCAGGGCAGCCGAGGACATGCGCGTGCGTTCGCCGCTGTCATTCAGCAGGCGGATAAGAGTTTGCGCCAGACCGTCTTCAATCATGCGCGATTCCGGCACCAAAATGGCTGCCCCTGTTTTGGCCAGCACTTCGGCATTGCGGGTCTGGTGGTCGTGTATGGCATATGGAAAAGGCACCAATACGGAAGGCAGGCCCGCAGCGCACAGTTCCGCCACGGTGGTGGCTCCGGAGCGGCACAAGGCCACATCGGCCCAGGCGTAGGCCGCCGCCATGTCGTCAATAAAGGCCGTCACGCAAGAAGGATCATAGCCTGCCGCCGTATAGGCAGCACGTACAGACGCCTCATCCGCGCTGCCTGTCTGGTGGCGAATGTCCACCCCGGCTTCGCGCAAAGCGGCAAGGTGCTCCATGATGAACGTGTTGAGAGCGTGCGCTCCCTGCGACCCGCCCATAACCAGCAGACGTCTGGCCCCTCTGGCTCGCGGCAGCCGCCCGGCCTCATTGACCCCGGCGCGCACGGGATTGCCCGTAAGCACGCACTTGGCGGGATCAAAGCCCTCGGTGTCCGGCAGTGACAGGCAGATACGCCGCGCCAGCTTTGCCAGCACGCGGTTGCTGGCCCCGGCTATGGCGTTCTGCTCATGCAGCATGGTCGGCAGGCCAAGCAAACGCGCGGCAAGCATGGGGGCAAAGGCCGCATAACTGCCAAAACCGGCCACAACATCCGGATTAAAGCGCCGTACAATGCCGAGCGCCTTGCCAACTGACCAGGTCATGCGAAAACCGGCTTCCACAGAGCGCAGACCGCGTCCCAGAAAGCCACGCACAGGCAGCCCCTCAAAGGGTATGCCCGCCATGCGAACCAGACGTGCTTCCGGCCCGTACAGGGAGCCCACAAAAAGCAGCCTGGCCTGAGGATGCCGCCGGCGCACTTCTTCAGCCACGGCCAGAGCCGGAAAGATATGACCGCCAGTGCCGCCCGTGGTCAGGAGGATGTTGAGGTCCATGTGTCCGCCGTTCGTGAAAAGTTCAAAAGCAGACCCACGCAGAGCATGGTAGCCATCAGGTTACTGCCGCCGTAGCTCATGAGCGGCATGGGCACGCCCTTGGGCGGCGCTACCCCCATGACCACGGCGAGGTTCATGACCGCGCCCATGGCGAGAATGGTGGTAATGCCAAAGGCGGTGAAGCGGTCACGCAGGTTGCGCTGCCCCTGTATGATTTTGTAGCAGCGCCAGAACAAAAGGCCAAAGAGTATCATGACCACGCTCATGCCCACAAAACCCATTTCTTCAGCCAGAACAGCCATAATGAAGTCGTTGTGCGCTTCAGGCAGATAGAACATCTTCTGCTTGCTTGCGCCGACGCCAACGCCAAAAAAGCTGCCCGAACCAATGGCCAGCAAGGACTGCACGAGCTGATAGCCCGTGTTGTGAGCATCCTCAAAAGGATCAAGAAAGGCCAGCAGACGGCGGAGTCGGTAGGGAGACGAAATGGCCAGGGCCATGGCGCCCCCGCAGGCCAGGGCTATGGAGAAAAAGAGATAGACAAACCTGGTTCCCCCGGCCACGCACATGAAGAACAGGATACTGGCCAAAACGACGGCGCTGCCGAAGTCCGGCTGCAACAGCAAAAGAAAACAGAAAAGCGCCGTCACCGCGAAAGGCGGAATGACGCCGCGACTGAAGGTCTTGATGATGTCCTGTTTGGCGCTCATGAAATACGCGAGATACAGAACCAGAGCCACCTTGACGAGTTCCATCGGCTGAATGCCTACCGGCCCCAGGCGAATCCAGCGTTTTGCGCCGTTGATCGAGGGCGCCAGCGGCGAAAGCGTCAGCAGCAGGAGCAGCAGGGCAAAAAAAAGCGCCGGATACTGCATTTTATAGAGCCAGTCGCGTGGCAGCAGGGCTGCGCCCCACAAAAGGATGCCCCCCAACAGCGCAAAGAACACCTGGCGCTTGAAGAAAAAGTACTTGTCGCCGTTTACCTGCTCCGCCACAATGCCGCTGGCCGAAAGCACCATAACAAGCCCAATGGCCAGAATGATAAGCATAATGGTGAACAGCCACCAGTCAAAGGGCGCAAAGGGGCCGCTTTCCGTTGCCCTGGCCATGGCGCTGTGCGCCTTGCCGGGCTTTGCCTTGGCTCTAAAGACGTTTTTCATGCCAACCTGCCCACTATCCGCTTGAAATCCTTGCCGCGCTCTTCATAGTTGGCGTAAAGGTCAAAGCTTGAGGTTGCCGGAGCCATAAGAACCACATCGCCCGCCTGTGCCGCTGCGGCAAGGTGCTTTATGGCAGGCTCAAGCGTCGCATGCCAGGTCATGGGCACAATGCCCTGCCAGGCTTTTTCAAAATATTCCCGACTGGCGCCGAACAATGCTATCTCGGCAACGCGCGTTTTTATGAGATCCGCCAGCCCGGCCAGATCGCCACCCTTGAATTTGCCGCCGCACAAGAGGCGTACCGGGCGGTCAAATGCTTCAAGGGCCACCTTCATAGAAGAAACCGTCGTGCATTTGGAGTCATTGACATAAAGAACGCCGTTGAGTTCACGCACACGTTCAAGACGGTGCGGCAGCGGCGCAAAACGGGCCACGGCCCGTGCCGCGCTTTCCTCGCTGACGCCGAAGAAACGGCATGCCTGCCAGGCGGCCTCTTCATTGATACGGTTGTGCAGGCCCATGAGGCTGCTCCCGGCAAAACGCTCCGTAGCCGTCACGTACACCTGGCGGGCCTTGAGCTTGTGCCGGGCGGCCTGATCCTTCAGGCTTTCGCCAAGCACGGCCAGATCGCCCTCATCCTGGCAGCGGAACAGACGGAACTTGGCTTCCGTGTATTCTTCCATATCTTTGTGATAATCCAGGTGGTTGGGCGTAATATTGAGCAAGATGCCCACTCGCGGGCAAAACGTGGTGCAGGTCTGCAACTGGAAGCTCGAAATCTCCAGCACCAGAACGTCAGCCCTGCGGCCCGACAGTATGTACTCGGACAAAGGCGTGCCAATGTTGCCGCCAAGAAAAACGGAATATCCCTGCTCATGCAGCATGGCCGCCGCCAGCGAGGCTGTGGTCGTCTTGCCGCTGGTGCCGGTTATGGCCAGAACGGGTTCATTGTCCAGATAGCGCCAGGCCAGTTCCATTTCCGCCAGAATTTCCGTGTGTTCCACGTCCACCAGCCCATCAAGGCGGGCCACGGGCATGCCGGGGCTCGGCACCACAAAGGCGGCGTTTTCAAACTGCGCCGCACTGTGCGGCCCCAGTTCCACAACAATGCCAAGCTGCCCCAGCTCGCTGACCAGGTCTTCACGACCGGAAAAAGCCTGGGTATTGCTGTCCAGAAGGCGCACGCGCGCGCCCTCACGGTTCAAAAGCCGCGCAGCCGCAAGACCGGAACGTCCCGCGCCGATCACTACGGCCGTTTCGCCAACGCTGATGCGTCTACCGCGCATTTTTTCCAATGCCATAGCAGTTCTCCTCAACGCAGCTTCAGGACTGAGAGCGCCATGAGGCCCAAAAGTATTGATGTAATCCAGAAGCGGATAATGATCTTGGATTCAGGAACGCCCTTGAGTTCAAAGTGATGGTGCAAGGGCGCCATACGAAAAAAGCGCTTGCCGCCTGTCCAGCGAAAATACCCGACCTGCACAATGACTGAAAGGGTCTCGGCCACAAAAAGGCCGCCCACAACGGCAAGTACCAGTTCCTGCTTGCACAGCAACGCCAGATAGCCGAGCACGCCGCCGATGGAGAGCGAACCCACATCCCCCATGAACACCTGGGCGGGATAGGCGTTAAACCAGAGAAAACCCAGCCCGGATCCCACAAGCGCGGCGCAAAAAATGGTCACTTCACCAACGCCGGGCATATAGGGAACCAGCAGATAGCTCGCAAAACGGGCGTTGCCTGTAATGTAGATAAAGATGGAAAAGACGATGCAGGCGACAATGGCGGGCCCGATGGCAAGGCCGTCAAGCCCGTCGGTAAGATTGACGGCATTTGAGGCTGCCACCATGACAAAAACGCCGAAAGGCAGATAAAACCAGCCGAGGTCAAAGGTCACTTCCTTGAAAAAAGGAATGGTGAGCTTGCTGCTGTAGTCGGGATTCACAAAAAGCAGCAGCATGGCCACGCAGGCGACAGCCAGTTGTCCGGCCATTTTGGCCCTGCCGGAAATGCCCCGGTTTTTGTGGTGGCGCAGTTTGGTCATATCGTCCCAAAGTCCTACGGCCCCAAAACCGACGAACACAAAGAACGCCTGCCAGATGTAGATATTTGTCAGATCAGACCACAAGAGCAGGCTCACGGAAAGACTGAACAGCATGAGCAGGCCGCCCATGGTGGGCGTTCCCGCCTTGCAGGCGTGAGCGGCGACATCTTCATGAATATACTGGCCGCATTTCAGGCGGCGAAGCCAGCCGATAAACCGTGGGCCGAGAATGATGGAAACAAGCAGTGCCGTCATGAGCGCGGCCATAGAACGGAAGGTGATGTAGCGAAAGACATTGAAAAATGTCCATTCGGAGGCGAGGGGGGAAAGGAAATTATAAAACATGCACGTGAATCCGTTCGTTTGGCCACACTACGACCGTTGCTGTCAGCGGCAGGGACGTCCCCTGTGACGATCCGCCCCCCATGCCGGGCTAGCGAACCGCTTGCGCCGCCTGAAAAACACTATAGCATTTACGCATTGAGAATATCCATTCTCAATGCTTTCAAGCCGCTCGTTTCGGCGCGTAACCGCGCAAATAAATTGCGCTTGCGCCTCCGCAGCGGGCGTCTGCTCACGCAGTCGCCAGAGCAATTTCAAAGTGAAATTGCTCTATACCTCGCGCCCGTTGGTCAGAACGGACACAAGCGTCTCAAGCTTGTTGCTGCGGGAGCCTTTAAACAAAGCCACGCCACCGCAAGCACTGGCACTGGCCTCAAGACCGTGGCTCTGCAAATCGCGCCACACTTTTACAAAATCTTCGGCATCAGCCACTGCTTGCCACACGCCAGCATATCCAGCCATGTCGAGCCCCCTGCGAACGTCCTCCGCGCAGGAGCCTTTCCAGATAACGGCAGCGGGCTTCAATCGTGCCAAATGTCTGCCCAGTTCCTCATGTTCTGCCGCGGCCTGCGCGCCCAGTTCCAGCATGGCGCCCAGCACGGCCACAAAGGGGCGGGATCCGGCCTGTTCTGCGGCGGCTTCCAGCATGCGCCGCATGGAAAGGGGATTGGCGTTGTAGGTATCGTCTATGAGCAGCCATGATCCGACCTGAACCTGATTGAACCGTTGCGCCGGCATCCGGGCATCGGCCAATCCCTGCGCGATGGTGCTGGCATCAACGCCAAGCATATGCGCAGCAGCGGCCACGGCCGCTACATTTTCGGCTCCATACTCCCCTCTGAAGGGAGCGATGACGTCAAGTTCCGTGCCGTCAAGCCAGAGGCGGTACTTGCCGCGCGATGCGGCCATGCCCGCGCCCGCGCCAGCCGTGCCCTCGTCAGTAGCACCCGCGCCAGCCGCGACCGGGGCGGCCCCCAGATAGGACGCGCGAAACGCGGCATCCTGCCCGGTGGCGCTGAAAAAGCGGATGTCCGCGCCGGTGGCGCGCGCCTCGCGCGCCAGATCGGGATAGTCGGCGCTGACCAGCCCTTTGCCGCCCTCTGCAAGATAACTGAGCAGCCGGGCCTTGTGCCAGGCCACGCCTTTATCGCCAAGGCCCTCGGTATGGGCCGCGCCCGCATTGAGAATGAGCGCAAGGTCGGGCCGCAGCACCGCGCCCAGATCGTCCATGTCGCCGGGTTGGCTGATGCCTGCTTCCATAACCCAGAAATCTTCATCGCCATCTGTATTCAGGACGGCCCTGGGCATGCCGATCTGATTATTGTTGTTCAGGGCGTTGCGCGCGGTTTTACCCGCCAGGGACAGTACCCTGGCCAGGGTTTCCTTGACGGTTGTCTTGCCCGCAGAGCCGGTCACGCCCACAACACGGGCCCTGGTGCGGTCGCGCCACAGCGCGGCCAGACTGCCCAGCGCCCTGACCGTGTCAGGCACGACAAAAACAGGCACGGCTATATGGGGCAAAGGACGCGAGGCCAACATGGCTCCGGCCCCCTGCTCTACCGCCCTGGCGGCGAAATCGTGTCCGTCCACCCGGCTGCCGGAAACACATACAAAGAGGGAACCCGGCACAACCTCCCTGCTGTCAGTGGCGACAGAAGTCAGGACAATATGCCCCTCGGGCCCTGAAAACAGGGGCAAGCCCAGGCAGGACGCCATTTCATTCAGTGTCAGGCGCACCGGAGTATCTCCCGCACCACCTCCTGGTCGCTGTAGTGGTGCTTTACGCCCTGGATGATCTGATAATCCTCATGCCCTTTGCCGGCAATAAGCAGAGCGTCATCTTTGCCAAGCATCGAAAGGGCCTTGGAGGTAGCCGCGCGACGATCCACCTCGACCACAACTTCCTTGGCTGTGGCGAGGCCGGGCAGCACATCCTCGAGGATGGCCTCCGGGTCTTCAAAGCGGGGATTGTCCGAGGTCAGCACGGCCACGTCCGACCAGCGGGCCACAGCCTCACCCATTATGGGGCGCTTGGTGCGGTCGCGGTTTCCGCCGCAGCCAAAGACGGTGACAATGCGCTTGAACCCTGCTTCGCGCAAAGCCTTGAGCACGTTCTCAAGCGCATCGGGGGTATGGGCATAGTCCACAAAGACGCTGAGGCCCTGGGGGTTGTCCACCCTTTCCAGCCTCCCGCTCACTCCGGTAAAACTTTCCAGAGCCTTGAAGGCGTCGGGGTCAATACCCATTTCCAGCGCCACAGCCTGAACGGCAAGCAGATTGGAAGCATTAAACGCGCCTACCAGCGGAGACCGCAGATCCCAGCGCATATCCTCAAGACTCATACGCAAATGACAGCCTTCTGTCGTGGAAGACAGCAGTTCACCCCACAGGTGCCGCCTGTTGGGCGCTCCTTTTTGCAGCCCGAAGGAAAGGGCCGTGGGGCAGAGTTCCAGCAGGCGTCGGCCCCAGGCATCGTCGGCGTTCACGGCCATGGCCTTGTCAGCGCGGGGCAGTTCAAGAAAAAGACGGGCCTTGGCCTGAAAATAGCTTTCCATCCCCTGATGATAGTCAAGATGATCCTGGGTCAGGTTGGTGAACGCCGCGCCGGAAAAAGGCACGCCGCACACGCGCTGCTGATCAATGGCATGCGAGGATACTTCCATAACCGCCACATCCACGCCGTCCCTGGCCATGGCCGCCAGCATGGCGTGTACGCTCAAAACGTCAGGAGTGGTCAGGGGGGCGGCCTCATTGTGCCCCGGCCAGCGATAGCTCACCGTACCCATCACGCCGAGCTTGTGCCCGGCCTGGGCGAAAAGACGCTCCAGCAGATAGGTGCAGGTGGTTTTTCCGTTGGTGCCTGTAACACCAACAATGCGGATGGGCAAGGTATCAGTATGCCAGCGGGCTTGCGCCAGACGCCAGAGGGCTTCACGCGGATCAGCGTGATAAATGACCCTGCGACCGGCGCTGACCGCCGCTGCGGCCTCTTCGCTGCGGGCCGCGCAAACGATAACCCCGGCTCCCGCCTCCACTGCGGCAGGAATAAAACGGGCCCCGTCTTCCTTGACACCGGGCACGGCCACAAAGATATCGCCAGAACCGACCTGACGTGAATCAGCGCGCACTTCAATGCCGCCGCGCCCGCACTCATCCAAAAGGGCCGCAAATTCCCGATTCATAACTAACCTCATTGAGTTGCCGAATTCCATTTTTTATCGGCCAAAGTTTCAGCGGGCAGGCGACCAATCAGCTCCACAACTGCGCGTACAATGCCATACCCGCCGAAAATTCATTGCAACTGGCTTACTACCGTTCCGAAAGCCACAGGATGTATTCAACCTTGTTTTCTTCTTCGGGCCAGACCGAACCAGGGGCTGGCGTCTGCTTGACGACGCGGCTGCCCGTTCCCTTGAGTTCGGGCACGACCCCGGCCCTGGCAAACAGTTCCACAGCGTTGCGCACGGACTTGCCCATAACATCGGGCACCCGGCTGCCCGCCTTGGCCAGATGGCCGGGCAGGCGCATGCCCTGATCCTGGGCGGGCGCATCTTCTTTTTTGAAGGCGTCGGCCACGTAGGGAATGTCGAGACTGGCCAGTTTGAGCCCGCGCCTGCGTCCAGAAACAGGAGTGGCTGCGGGACTTTCCTCAGCCGCAGCGACCTTGGAATCGTTTCCGAGGCCCGTGAAGGTCAGGGTGCGGCTGGCGATTTCCTTGAACACAGGGGCCGCCACCACGCCGCCGTACTGGTTGCGCGTGGGTTCGTCCACCATGACAAGAATAAGGTATTTGGGCTTGTCCGCAGGGAAGAAGCCCACAAATGAGGCCAGACGCTTGCTGCCGTAGGTTCCGGCGCGATGGTCGGCCTTTTGCGCCGTGCCGGTCTTGCCCCCCACCTCAACGCCTTCAATGCGGGCGCGCTTGCCTGTGCCGTCGTTTTCTTCCACCACGTCGCGCATCATGCGCATGACTTCGCGCGCCGTGGATTGCGAAAAGACCCGCTGGTGCGTTTCTTCCACATTATTTTCGTCGCGGGTAAGCGTCAGCTGCTTGTACAAGCCATTATTCAGCAGGGTAAGATAGGCCTGAGCCATTTGCAGGCCCGTGACCGAAATACTCTGCCCAAATGATGTGGACATGATGTCCACTTCACTCCAGTCACGCGGGATGCGCAAAATGCCCCGGCTGTCGGACACAGGCACGCTGGTGCGCTGACCAAAGCCGAGCGCCTGCAAATATTTGTGAAAGGTAGGCACGCCGATCATGAGACCGATTTTCGCCATACCGATGTTTGACGAATAGCGCAGCACCTTGCTGGCGGGCAGCACGCCCTGCCGCGAAGTGTCACGGATGGTGAAATTCTTTGTTTCCCACCTGCCGCTTTCGCAATCAATGGCCGTGCTGGCACTGATCTTTTTTTCCTGGATGGCTGTGGCCATGACAAAGGGTTTGAACGTGGAGCCAGGCTCCAGCGCGTCAGCCGCCATGCGGTTGCGGTAGACAAGCGGACTCGCGTCCTTGTAGGTGTTGGGGTTAAAGAAAGGATACTGCGCCCAGGCCATTATTTCGCCGGAGGGCACGTCCACCACGATGGCTCCGCCCCAGCGCGCGTCATATTCACGAACGGCGCGGGCCACGGCTTCTTCCACGATGAACTGCATCTGCACGTCAATGGTCAGGGTAAGATCTTCGCCGCGCGGTTCGCTCTGCCCTTCTTCATGCAGGTAAAAACGACGGCCCATGGCGTCACGCTGCACAATCTGTCTGGTGGGGATGCACCCCAGGCGGGACTCCATAGAGCGCTCAATGCCTTCAAGTCCCTTGTCGTCCAGGCCGACAAAGCCAAGCACCTGCCCGGCCATGTGCTTGAAGGGGTACACGCGGTCATACTCTTTTGACAGGCCAATGCCTGCAAGATTGGTCTTGTGCACCGCCTCGGCGGTGTAGTCGTCCACCTTGCGCTTTATCCAGACAAAGCGGCGCTTGGTCTGCGAAAGTTCGTCATACAACTTTTTGGGTTCAATACCCAGAATGGGGCCAAGGGTATTGGCCATGGCCTGAAAGTCTTCAATTTCCTGCGGACGCGCATACACGGAACGCGCTTCAATGCTGCGGGCAAGAACCTGGCCGTTGCGGTCGAGGATCATGCCACGGCGTCCGGTGACCAGTTCAGAGGCCATGTGCTGCCGACGCGCGCGTTCGGCCAGACGTGGCCCTTCAATCATCTGAAGATACCAGGCACGGCCCCACAGGCCAGTCCACAGCAGGCAAAAAATGACCACGACGAGCCTGATGCGTACGCGACCCCAATCTACCTTTTCCGCCCAGGCAAAACGCGCCTTGCCCTCAGAAACATTGGCCCGCGCGCGGTTGACGGGACGGGCTGTTTTTTCTGCTCTTGGGGCATCCGTGTGCCTATTGCCCTTGCGGGAAGAGAATTTGAACATGGCTTATCCCAAATACTTTCGGGTTATCACAATGGTGTGGTTCGGGCTGTCCTGACGGACGTTCCGGTTGCGGGAGCGGATCCGGCTCCTGAGGCTAGCGCGCTTCCATGCGGCGAATCTGGCCGGGCTTGGGTTCGCGCATGGAAAACTCTTCTGCCCTGCGGCGCAGCTCATAGGGCGAAAGCAGGCGTTCCCTTTCAACTTCAAGCTTGGCGCGCAGCGCGCGGCGTTCACGCAGGGTATTCTGCGCGATATTGATAAAATAGGTGGTGTCCATGCGCTCAATGTTGCTCCAGACGAGCACAAGCCCCATGACCATACAGGCCAGCAGACCGAGTACAAGAAACAACAGCCACCCTCTGCCGCCTGCAGGTTTTGCCGAGAGGTTCCGCTTCACGAGCCTGACGCCTCGGCTATTTTTTCCACTGCCCGCAGCTTGGCGCTGCTGGCGCGGGGATTGACGGCCAGTTCGTCCGGCCCGGCCTGCACAGGTTTTTTATGCAGAATGCGCACTTCAGGCTGGTGACCGCACACACAGCGCGGGATATGCCTCGCACAGCGGCAGCCTTCAGCCCAATGACGCATGACCTGCTTGACCATGCGGTCTTCAAGCGAGTGAAAGGTAATAACGGCCAGACGCCCGCCGATAGGCAAATAGGCCAGAATTTGATCCAGAAAGCGTTGCAGTTCGCCAAGTTCGTCGTTGACGGCCATGCGCAAAGCCTGAAACGTACGCGTGGCCGGATGGCGGCGGGCCTTGGCCCGCCAGGCTGCGGGATAGGCCCTTTCCACAAGGGCGGCCAACTGCGCGGTGGTGTCTATGGGGTCTTTTTGCCTGGCGTCCACAATGGTGCGGGCGATACGCCCCGCCTGCGGCTCTTCGCCAAGGGTGGCGATGCAGTCCTTGAGCCTGTCGAAGCTTTCGCGATTTACCCAATGCCAGGCCGAAGGCTGCCCAGAACTCTGATCCATACGCATATCCAGCGGCCCATCGCCATAAAAACTGAATCCGCGCCCGGCTTCGTCCAATTGAAAAGAAGAAACGCCGATATCCAGCAGGGCTCCGTCCACCTTGCTCCAGCCTAGTTCACCAAGAGCGTCGGCAAAATCGCTGTACCGGCAGTGGAACAAATGCGCCCGTGGGCCAAAGGGGGCCAGGCGCTGCCTTGCAAAATTCAGGGCGTCTTCATCGCGGTCAAGGCCGCACAATTCTATGTCAGAAGCTGACGACAGCACGGCGCTGGCATGCCCGCCCATTCCCAGGGTGCCGTCAAGATAGCGCCCCCCGGCGCGCGGGTCGAGCGCGGCCAGCGTTTCCACAGGCAGGACAGGAACATGACGTTCCTGTTCCGCATTTTCGTGCATGGTCTGCATCATGATAAACCTAGAGGCTGATTGTCACACCACTGGCTGCAAGCTCGTCAGAGACGTCTTCAAGCGTCAGGGCGTCAAAGCGGGTCTGATCCCAAATTTCAAACTTACTGAGCATACCCACCAGCATGACGTCCTTCTGAAGGCCTGCTTCACGCATGAGGGATTGCGGAATGCGCACCCGGCCCTGGGCGTCGGGCAGCATTTCCTGCGCAAGACCCATGACCTTGGTTTTAAAGTGCGAAAGACGGGGAGAGGGCATGGGAATACTGCTCAACTGTTCAGTGATTTTTTCCCAATTTTCAGGCAGATAGGCCACAAGGCGGCCATAGTAAGCGGTAAGCCAGAAAGCGCCCGTGCCCCCTTCAGCATAAAGCCCGTCCCGGTATTCCGGCGGCAGCATAAGGCGACCCTTGGGGTCGAGGCTGCGGGAAAGGCTTTTTGTGAAGAGTTTTGGCACTTCTTTTACCACTTTATTACCATTAATTACCACTTTTTCCCACTTATGCCCCAAGGCAATGGGGGTGTCAAGCTAACTGGGCAAAAAGTGTATTATTTATGTCTGAAGCCAGTTTGACGGATTATTGTGGGCAGAAGAAAAGCTTCTTCAACCCAGCGGCTTCGGTGGGAAAAAGTGGTTTTTACCACGCAAAAGGGATGCGGGACTCCGGCGGCGGAGTTTTGAATAAAGGAAGCACTGATTAAAGAGCCTCCTGGAAACGCGCAGTTATTTCGTTTGGCAAGGCGCGATCTTTTTTTGAAGCAGGAGTGGACTCTTCCGTCCTCGACTGTTTCAAAAAAAGTGAAGCAACGATGCCAAACGGAATAAATCAGCGTTTCCTAAAATCTTTCATGCGCAGTCGCGCAGGGCAGCAAGTCCATAGTGCACGCCTTCTGTGCGAAAGACTGGAAGCCTTGACAATATGTGGTAAAATCAGGATGATTTATGGTGCTGGTTTTATACTCTTCTTCAATCTGCGCCCATGCGCCTAACCAGCTTTTTCTGGCATCTAAAGCAAGGATACATTATGAGAACAAAAATTGTCGCAACCATAGGCCCCGCTTCAAACAGCAAAGAAAAACTGCATCAACTGGCTGAAGCTGGCGTCAGTGTTTTTCGCCTCAACTTTTCACACGGTTCGGCAGCGGATTTCGTCACCATCATACAAAATATACGTGAAGTGGAGCGTACCCTCGGGCGCCCCATCACCATCATGCAGGATCTTTCCGGCCCGAAAATCCGCCTCGGCATAGTGCCTGAAGGAACCATCGATGTTGACAAGGGCATGCGCCTTCTGCTGGGCCCAAGCGCCAGCCGCACCGATGAAATGCCCTACCTGCCTTTTGATCATCAGGTCATTCTTGAAAGCCTCGACCCCGGCGACCGCCTTGTGCTGGCCGACGGCGGTCTTCAGTTCATCGTGCAGGAGCGCCGCCCCGACGGGCTCGTGCTGCTTGAAGCCGACAATGCCGGCATCGTCACATCCCGCAAGGGTCTGGCCCTGCCCGGCAAGGCCACCAAGGTGCGCGCCCTGACCGACAAGGACAAAAAAGACCTTGCGGACGGCCTCAAGCTTGGCGTGGACGCGGTAGCCATTTCATACGTACAGACAGCTGACGATGTGCGCGAAGCCAAGGAACTCATAGCCGCCGCCGGGCAGAAACTGCCCGTTGTGGTCAAGCTCGAACGTCAGAGCGCCGTGGACAATCTGGCCGAAATTCTGGCTGAAACGGATGTGGTCATGGTGGCGCGCGGCGACCTTGGCGTTGAATGCCCGCTGCCCCTGCTGCCCGCCCTGCAAAAGCGCATCATCAGCGCCTGCAACAAGGCATCCAAGCCCGTTATTGTGGCCACGCAAATGCTGCTTTCCATGGTGAACAGCCCCGCCCCCACACGCGCTGAAACCACTGACGTGGCCAACGCCGTGCTGGACGGAGCCGACTGCGTCATGCTCTCGGAAGAAACGGCCATGGGGAACTTTCCTGTTGAAACAGTGCGTTACATGCGGCGCATTACCGACGAGGCTGAAAAGCTGCTTTTGCTCAATCACAGGCTTGAAGAACCTGATGCCGACAAGGGAATTCCTGAATTTCTGGCATATTCTGCCTGCCTGCTGGCTGACAAGGCCAAGGCCAAGGCCATTGTTTCGCACAGTCTTTCCGGCAGTTCTGCCCGTCAGGTTTCTGCCAGGCGTCCTCCGCAGCAGATTTACGCCCTCACGCCCGATCCGGTGACCGTCAAGGCCCTGAACTTCGTCTGGGGCGTCAAGCCCGCCTTCGTGGCCAGGCCGCAGGATGAGGAGAGCCATCTTATCCGGGCCGAGCATTTCATCCATAGCAGCGATGATTTTGCGTCGGACGACTGCATTGTCATCACCGCCGGTCAGGTCAAGGGTTCCTCCTCCACCCCAAGAGGCACCAACCTCGTCAAAATCTACTGGAAGTAGGCCATGGCCGAAAGCGCACGGATTGCAAAAGAGGTTCCCCAGAATATCAACGAGGAGTACTACCAGATAAGCGGCGAAATTCTTTCGAGCTTTCCCAAATACCGCCCACCGGTGGATCTTTTCAGCTTTCGTGAAGACATCATGGTGCTGGCGCCCTATTGCAAAAAAGAAACGCGCCTGACCAATGAACAGGTTGAAGAGGTGGCCCGTCTTTGCGACAAGGGCGATCTTTTTGTGGCCCGCTCAGACCATCACATCTATTCGCGCCACATCGTCAAACAGCTCGACCTTGTTTTGCAGGACAAGAACCTCAAAGAAGCCGAAATCGCCGACATCTGCATCCGTGCGCTGTTTCTTCGCTATACCGAATTCGACAGCCAGCCCATAAAGACCCTTTTTGAGCCTCTGTACCGTGACGCCATGGTCGTCACGGAATACCTGTGGGCAGACAGACACCGCATCAACACCTTCATGCGGCGGCTGTTCCGCAGGCATCAGCCCGCCCGCCATGCCATAAACACCATGAGCGTCGGGCTCTGGCTGTGGCTGCAGGTTGGCGGAGAATACAGGCGCAAAGACCTTGACCGCATGACGCTTGCCCTTTTGCTGCATGATGTGGGCATGAGCAAGGTTCCAGCCTTTCTGCTCAACAAGCCCGGCCCGCTCAAGGCCGAAGAGCGGGAAAAAATTTTGCCCCACCCGCTTGTGGGCATCAAACTCATGCACAAAATGGATGTAAGCTTTGAAGAACTGGTGCGGGCCTGCTATGAACACCATGAACGCATGGACGGCTCTGGATACCCCCAGCATCTTAAGGGAAATCAGATCAGCCGGGTGGGACGCATCACGGCCATTGCGGACTCCTTTTCGGCCATGATCAGTCACAGGTCGTACAGCGAAGCCAAGGAGCCTCTTGCCGCCGCCAAAGAGCTGGCTGGCGATGCCCGGTATGACGGGGAGTTCTCGAACTTGCTCTTCTCGGGTTTTGCTTCTGGCAATATTGGACAAATGGTGGATATGGACCAGGCCGTGGATACCCCGCTTTAGAGCAGTTTCACTTTGAAGTGTTTTGTGGGGAAAGCTTTGTGGGGGAGGGACTTTTTTGCAAAAAAGTCCCTCCCCCACGCCCCCACCCACCAAAACTCTTGTTATGTCTGCGTAGAGCGTTAAGGTGTTTCTGATTTTACGCGGGGGTTTCAGACAAAGCGGCTTCCAGGCATCACCTACCGCGAAGCTTATCTGCTCCATCCCGGCCACTTGCAGGCCAGCATGACTGAAGACCGCGCCGCATGGCGCGGTCTTTCACGTTTCAGTCTATTTCTTTCTAAACGCCCGGCGCGCGGCCGGGCCGTGCGAGCTTCCTGTTCGTTGCATAAACTGATATCTGCCTGCGTGGCCTGAATAACGTTTCCTGATGAAACTGTTCTGACAGCCCCACGAGCGGGCGTCCGCCGTGAAGGCGCATGCGCAGCGTATCAGCGCTGACAAGAGACAATGCGAACGTGCCGCGCCTTGGAAAGCTTATCAAAGGTGATTTGTTCTGATGCACATGAGGCTGTGATGCCTCACCCGGCATGGCGACAACGACCCAACTTTTGCAGGTGGAAATATGGGCTCCATTTCACTGGATGAAGCACGCGACCTCGGTCAGCGTGCCCTCATGAGGCACAAGGTCAGCTCTGAAAACGCCGCGGTGACCATTGACGCCCTGCTCCGGGCGGAGATGCAGGGGATTCCCTCACACGGCTTTTCACGGATTCCCTATTATGCTGGCCAGGCAGCCACGGGCAAGATAGACGGTTTTGCAAAACCGCAGATATCGCGTCCAAGACCGGGCGCCATTCTCACGGACGCCCGGTGCGGCTTTGCCTTTCGGGCCATGGCCGACAGCCTGCCCGTGGCGGCCCAGGCGGCCAGAGAAAACGGCATTGCCCTGCTGGCAATAAAGAATTCACACCACGCGGGCGTACTGGGCCTTCCTGTCGCTGATTTTGCGGAACAGGGGCTTCTGGCCATGGCATTTGCCAACAGCCCCGCCGCGCTCGCGCCTTATGGGGGCAGCAAGGCCGTTTTTGGCACCAATCCCATGGCCATGGGATGTCCCAGAAGAAACGCGCCGCCACTGGTCATTGACATGTCCATGGGTGTCATGGCGCGCGGCAAGGTTTTGCAGGCGGCCGAAAAAGGAGAACTCCTGCCTGAAGGCGTGGCTGTTGATGCGGAGGGCAAGCCCACACGCGATGCGGCCAAGGCTTTTGCTGGCTCGCTGCTGCCCTTTGGCGGCCCCAAGGGCTACGCGCTGGCGCTGATGGTGGAAATCATGGCTGCTGTGTTGCCGGGCGCTGCTCTGGCGGTGGAGGCAAGCTCGCTGTTTGCACCCGAAGGGCCTTCGCCGCGCATCGGGCAAAGCTTTTTGGTCATGGATCCGGTGGCCACAGCGGGAGACGGCTTTACTGACCGCATTGACGCTCTGCTGCGTGTCATCACAGAACAGGAAGGCGTGCGCCTGCCCGGCGACAGGCGGTTGTCGCTGGAGGCATCTGCGCGGGCCAAAGAATCGGTTGCTTTGCCAGACCCGCTGCTGGAACAGCTGTACGGTCTCTGCAAAGAATAGCTAAATGCCCAGGCAAAACCGTTCCGGCACTGCTGGCCGCGCAGGCGTTCGCGGCAAAGAGCCAGAACAATGTAATGTTGAAAACAGATAGACAGGCTGATACTGCAACGTGCCGTGGATTCAGCCGCAAATCGCATTTTCAGCTGACGGAGCATCTTTAAAATTCTTCATATTTCAAAGATGCTCCGATTCAGAGTAGATAAACTTTGCGCCAAATAAACTTTGCGGCAGATAAACTTTGCGGCAGATAAACTTTATAGTGGCATGATGCCTGAAAAAAGCTGACTCGGCCCCTTCGTTCCGAAAACCTATTGTACTACAGTAAAATACAGTAAGAGTTTTAGGGGGTGGGGGCGTGGGGGAGGGACCCTTTTACAAAAGGGTCCCTCCCCCACCAAGCACTTCATCAACCTGGGCTACACCGTAAAAATTTCCGGTTCTCTCCTGTCCCTGCATTTTTCTTCGAGCATGGCGATAACCTTCAATACTGGCTCCTGGTCGAAAAACTTGGCCTGCTCCGGGCAGGCCTTCACGCAGGCGCAGCAGCGTATACAGCCCTGATCCACAAGGGTGGCATCGTCCTCACTGATGACCTGCACAGGGCACTGGCTTGCGCAGAGCATGCATTGGGTACATGCCTCAGACGTTTTCGGGCGGATGTCCACGACAGGGGGCAGATCCTTGTAGGGGTGGTTGCCCGGAACAGCGACCGGCCCGTCACGGCCCGAAAGTATGGCCTGGGCCGTATGGCGGGCGAATTCCCCGACGAGTTGCATATCCCGGCTGTCGGGTCTGCCCGTGCCAATGGCAGGCGTCAGGCTGTGTTCCGCGATAAAGGCCGAGGCCGCGACCACGACGCAGTTGTGTTTCTGCAGCGTATCCACAGCCTCCAGAAGGGCGTCGTCGTAGTGGCGGTTGCCGTATACGGCCAGAACCGCAGCCCGCGCTCCACCGCCGTCAAGTGCAGACAAAAAACCGTCAAGCAGCCGGGGTACACGCCCGGCATACACAGGAAAAGCCAGAAGCAGCACATCATCCGGCCCACAGCGCAATTTTTTGGCGCGCCCTGGCGGATAGGTCAGGTCATGCTCGCAAAGTTCCTTGCCCAGCGCTTGCGCCAGGGGCCATGCCACGGCCAGGGCAAGGTTTTTGCTGCTGTGCGTGGGGCTGAAAAAAACAGCGTGCAGTATTCCGCTCATGTGTGCCTCTTTTGGGTTGCATGACAGAGAAGATGGAGCAATTCATGTTCAGACTGCTCTGGCGACTGCGTGGGCAGGCGTCCGCAGTGCAGAGCGGCGCAGCGTCTTGCGCCGGTAAACTCCGGAGCGGGCGTCTTCAGCCTTTGGAGTGCATATGGATATCCCAAAGGTAAACGGAAATAAATTCTCAGGGCAGTCCGCGCTGGACTGCCCATGGCAAAAGGGCCGGAATATGCGTATCCGGCCCTTTTAAAGTGTTGCGAAAAGCTTGAGGCGTTACTGTTTACCAGCTTTTACCCTTGCTCTGCTCATGACCCACAATACCGCCAGCCAGAGCGCCTACGCCAGCGCCGGCAAGGGCACCCCAACCGGCCGCGCCGCCGGAAATGGCGGCAATACCGGCACCGCCAAGGGCGCCAAGAGCCGCGCCGCTGGCAACACCCTGCTGGGTCTTGTTCATATTGGTGCAGCCAACGCCACTGGCAAGCATGGCGGCCAGCAGACCTATAATTAAAACTTTTTTCATGGCAATTCTCCTGAAAAGTCCAGTCGAGGCTTGAAAGGCATTGACCCTATTTCGCGGCAAGACGCGGGGTGATCAGTTCATACCAGATAACACCCATAACCGGACGGTCAAGCTTGTCGGGGTTGGCAGCATACCAGCTGTCCACCAGCTTGATGATGTCAGCGCGGTTGACATTATCAAATGCCTTCATCCAGCCCTTTTCAAAGGGTGACAGGGTGCTGGTAGGCTTTTTGCCCGTTTTGGCAGCTTTTTCCATTATCTTGCCGTTAACAAAGTACTCCACCGTAATGGCCGATTCCACCCCAAGCAGAAAAGCGGCTTTATCGGTTTCAGTCGTTTTTTGCCATACGGCACCTGTAAGCTGTTCAACGGGATTATTATGAGGCACAGCGCTGGCGGTGGTTTCAGCCGCACGAACGGGCGCGCAGGCCAAAACCAGAGCCAGAACCAGCCCAAGGCTCAAAACTGACTTTTTCACTCGAAGCTCCTTGCAGTTTACAGAACAGGCGGATGAACCGCCGGGGGAACACTCATACCAATAGACTAAAAGCGCTAATCGCTATCAGTGTTTGTTCCAGTCTAGTCACAAGAAGACTCTCATATCAAGTCTTTTCCGCCTTATCAGGCTCCGGCGGACTCGCCGATGACCTGCCGGAACCGGTTGAACAGGTATTCGCCGTCGTGCGGCCCGGCGGCGGCTTCAGGGTGATACTGCAGGCTCATGACAGGCAGCGTCTTGTGACGCAAACCCTCGAGCGTATTGTCGTTAAGATTGATGTGGGTCGCCTCCACATCCTCCACTCCGTCAAGAACAACGTGGAACCCGTGGTTCTGTGAAGAGATTTCGATACGGCCCGTGGTCAGGTCCTTGACCGGATGGTTGCAGCCGTGATGACCGAACTTGAGCTTGTCGGTGGTGCCGCCGAGCGCATGCCCGATAAGCTGGTGGCCAAGGCAGATGCCCGTAACCGGAAACAATCCGATAAGCTCACGCACCAGGGCTATCTCGTTGGTCAGCGTGGCCGGGTCGCCGGGGCCGTTGGCCAAAAACACCCCCCTCGCGCCGCTGGCCTTGGCCTGAGCCGCGCTGAAACTGGGCGGCACCGCCAGGGGTTCAAAACCCGCTTCACACAGACGGCGCAGGATATTCCACTTGATGCCGAAGTCATAAACCAGCAGGGGCAGCCCCGTCCCACGCCAGGCATAGCTGCCGTCTTCGGCCAAAGGAGCCTCCTGCACAGCGTTGTCATACCAGGCATAGGGCTTCGAAGGCGCCACAAAGGATACAAGGTTGCGCCCCTTCATGGTGGGCAGAGCCCTGGCGCGTTCCTGAAGCACACGCGGGTCCATTTCCTTGGTGGAAATGATGCCGCGCATGGCCCCGTTGACGCGCAAATGCAGGGTCAGGGCACGCGTATCAAGCCCTTCCATGCCAGGCGTTTCGTAGCGCTTCAGAAAGGCAGGCAAAGACATTACGGAGCGCCAGTTGGAGGGCTTTTTGCAGCACTCCTTGACCAGCAGGGCCGAGCAATGCACGCCCGCGGATTCCATATCTTCACGGCTGGTGCCGTAGTTGCCGATGAGGGGATAGGTCATGCAGACCATCTGCCCGTAGTAGGAGGGATCTGTAAGAACCTCCTGATATCCGGTCATGCCGGTGGTGAAAATAACTTCGCCGCCGGTTTCAAATTCGCCGGTAAAGGACTTGCCTTCCAGCGTAAATCCATCTTCCAGCACCAGTAATGCTTTCATAGCTTACCCCTGCGCGTCCCGCGCATAGTATTCCTGCAAACTTTCCACATGGATTTCGTCCCGCCGCGAGCCTATGGCTGTGGCAGTGGCGCGCGCCGCGGCAATGGTGGTGCAATACGGCACCTTGTAGTTCAGGGCCGCATGGCGGATGGCCTTGGAGTCCTTGGCCGTATGCTTGCCCGAAGCCGTATTCACGACCAGGGCCACCTCGTGATTGATGAGCAGGTCCACAATGTTGGGACGTCCTTCATAGACCTTGCGCACTTCTTCAACCTTGAGCCCGTGGTCGCGCAGTATGGCCGCAGTGCCCTTGGTGGCCAGCAGATCAAAGCCCATATTGGCAAACTTTTCGGCCACTTCTGGCAGGAAGGGTTTGTCGCGGTCATTAACGGAGAGAAAAAGCTTGCCCCCCTGCGGCAACACCTGTCCAGCGCCGAGCTGGCTTTTAAGGAAGGCTTCGCCAAAGCTGGAGCCCATGCCCATAACTTCGCCGGTGGAGTGCATCTCAGGGCCGAGTATCACGTCCACTCCGGGGAAGCGCTGGAAGGGCATGACCGCTTCCTTCACGCAGGTAAAGCCGCCCTTGCGCATGCTCCAGGGGTCCAGTTCGTCCAGTTTTTTGCCCAGCATGACCTGGGTGGCCAGGTACGGCAGGGGAACCCCTGTGGCCTTGGACACAAAGGGCGCGGTGCGCGAGGCGCGCGGGTTGACTTCAAGGATATAAAGATCGTCACCCTTGATGGCGAACTGGATGTTCATGAGGCCCACCACCTTGAGTTCGCGGGCCAGAGCCTCTGCCTGGGAAGCGATAAGGGCCACATGGTCGTAGGACAGGGAATAGGAAGGCAGCACGCAGGCCGAGTCGCCGGAGTGGATGCCAGCTTCTTCGATATGCTCCATGATGCCAGCAACATAGACGTCCTTGCCGTCAGACAGGGCGTCCACGTCCACTTCCACCGCATGCTCGAGGAACTTGTCCACGAGGATGGGATGCTCCGGCTTTTCGGGCACCTGGGAGTGAAAGTACGCCGTCAGCTCAGCGGCGTCATACACCACGGCCATGGCGCGGCCGCCAAGCACGTAGCTTGGCCGCACAACCACAGGGTAGGTGATGCGCTCGGCCACTTCCAGAGCGTCTTCAAGGCTCATGGCCGTGCCGTTGGGCGGCTGCAGCAGGCCCAGCTTCTGGATGAGCGCCTGGAAGCGTTCACGGTCTTCGGCACGGTCAATGGCATCGGGGCTGGTTCCGAGAATCGGCACCCCGGCGCGCATGAGGGGCACGGCCAGGTTCAGGGGCGTCTGCCCGCCAAACTGCACGATGACGCCTTCGGGCTTTTCTTTTTCCACAATGTTCATGACGTCTTCGAAGGTCAGCGGTTCAAAGTAAAGCCGATCCGAAGTGTCATAGTCCGTGGAGACAGTTTCAGGGTTGGAGTTGGCCATGATGGCCATGACCCCGGCATCGCGCAGGGCGAAGGAGGCGTGGCAGCAGCAGTAGTCAAACTCGATGCCCTGACCGATGCGGTTGGGGCCACCACCAAGGATGAGCACCTTGCGGCGGTTTTCAACCTTGAGCTCCTCGCCCTTTTCATAGGTCGAGTAAAAATAGGGAGTATAGGCCTCAAACTCGCCAGCGCAGGTGTCCACAAGATAATATGTGGGCAGGATGTTCATTTCCTGGCGCAAGCGGCGAATGTCCGCTTCGGGGCGCTTCCACATTTCGGCAAGCTGCCTGTCGGAAAAGCCGTATTCCTTGGCTTCGCGCAAGATTACCGCCAGGTCGGCGTTCGTGGCGGTCATGTCATTGGCCATGCCAAAGTTGCGGATGTGCTGCTCCATCTCCACAATGTCCTGCAACTGGCGCACAAACCAGGGATCAATGGCGGACACGGCAAAGATTTCTTCTTCCGTGATGCCTGCGAGCAAGGCCTGACGCAGCGCAAAAATGCGGCGCGAATTGGGCCGTTGCAAAGACTCAAGGATGTCCTCACGGGCGGGCAGCTCGGCGTTGAAGTTGAAACCAAGGCCCGTGGCCCCGATTTCCATTGAGCGCAAGCCCTTTTGCAGGGCTTCCTTGAAAGTACGGCCGATGCTCATGGCTTCGCCAACGCTCTTCATGGAGGTGGTCAGCTCGTCCTTGGCTCCGGGGAACTTTTCAAAGGTAAAGCGCGGAATCTTCACCACGCAATAGTCGATGGCAGGTTCAAAGCTGGCCACGGTCTCGCGCGTGATGTCGTTGCGCAGTTCGTCCAGCGTGTAGCCGACCGCCAGCTTGGCCGCAATCTTTGCAATGGGAAAGCCCGTCGCCTTGGAAGCCAGCGCTGAAGAGCGCGACACGCGCGGATTCATTTCAATGACCACAACTTCGCCATTGGCGGGGTTGATGCCGAACTGCACATTACTGCCGCCGGTTTCAACGCCGATTTCACGCATGATGGCAATGGAGAAATCGCGAATCTGCTGGTACTCGGAATCCGTAAGCGTCTGCACCGGGGCCACGGTTATGGAGTCGCCCGTGTGTACGCCCATGGGATCAAGATTTTCAATGGAGCAGATGATGACACAGTTATCCTTGGTGTCGCGCATCACTTCCATTTCAATTTCTTTCCAGCCGAGCACGCTCTGCTCTATCATGACCTCGGTAGTGGGGCTTGCGGCCAGACCGTTGCTTGCCACCTCTTCAAGGTCGGCAAGATTATAGGCCACGCCGCCGCCCGTACCGCCAAGGGTAAAGGCCGGGCGCACAATCAGCGGGAACGGCAGCACGTTGCCAAGCTGGCGCACTTCGTCAAGGTTGCGGGCAATACCGCTGGCAGGCATCTTGAGGCCGATGCGTTCCATGGCCTCACGGAAAAGCTCCCGGCTTTCGGCCTTCTCGATAACTTCGGCCCGTGCGCCGATGAGTTCAACGCCGTACTCCGCCAAAACGCCGCCCTTGGCAAGTCCAAGAGCGGCGTTCAAAGCCGTCTGTCCGCCAAGGGTCGGCAACAGCGCATCAGGGCGCTCTTTGCGAATAATGGCAGTCAGGGTGTCGAGTTCGATGGGTTCCACATACGTGGCGTCCGCCAGTTGTGGGTCGGTCATGATGGTAGCGGGATTGGAGTTGACCAGCACCACTTCATAGCCTTCTTCCTTGAGGGCTTTGACGGCCTGTGAACCGGAGTAGTCAAACTCGCAGCCCTGGCCTATGATGATGGGTCCCGCGCCGATGACAAGAATCTTGTGTAAATCCGTACGCTTAGGCATTGGACATTCCTGCGGCTTTGGAGATCGGTACGAAAGGGGCGGCTCTGAGGGCCACCGTTTGCTCAAACTGAGGAACAATATACGCACTTAACGGCAAGGTCAACATTTTCTCTCACAAGGCAAACTGGGCCGCACCACACTAAGCCCTTGCGCACCATCCAGATTTACGCAATACTTCGGGTTCTGAATACACAAGGGGGCATTGATAATGCAAGACATCAAAAAAGTTGTTCTCGCCTACTCCGGCGGGCTTGATACATCCGTCATCCTGAAATGGCTTATCGAGACGTACAAGTGCGAGGTCATCGCCGTCACCGCCAATCTCGGCCAGCCTGAAGACCTTTCGGGCGTGGAAGAAAAAGCGCTCAAGACCGGCGCTTCCAAGGCCTATGTGCTTGATCTGCGCGAAGAAATGGCCAAAGACTTCGTATTTCCCATGATGCGCGGCGCGGCCATCTACGAAGGCCGCTATCTGCTCGGCACGTCCATCGCCCGGCCCCTCATTGCCAAGGCCCTGGTGGACATCGCCCGCAAGGAAGGCGCCGACGCCATCTCGCACGGCGCCACCGGCAAGGGCAACGATCAGGTGCGCTTTGAACTCGCCGCCGCCGCTCTGGCGCCCGAGATCAAGGTCATCGCGCCCTGGCGCGAATGGGAACTCATGTCCCGCACAGCGCTCACCGCTTTTGCCGAAAAGCACGGCATTCCCATTTCCAGCGCCGCAAAGCGTTACAGCATGGACGCCAACATGCTGCACACAAGCTTTGAAGGCAGCGAACTTGAAAACCCCGGCAGCGAGCCGCACGAATCCTGCCACGAGCGCTGCGTGCCCGTGGAACTGGCCCCGGACACGCCGGAAATCGTCAGTGTGGACTTTGAGCGTGGCAATCCCGTTGCCGTCAACGGCAAGGCCCTTTCGCCCGCCACCATCATCAGCACCCTGGCCGAAATCGCCGGACGCAACGGCATTGGCCGCGACGACATGGTAGAAAACCGCTTTGTCGGCATGAAGTGCCGCGGCGTGTACGAAAACCCCGCCGGCACCCTGCTCTACAAACTGCACCGCGACCTTGAGGGCATCTGCCTTGACCGCGAGCTGCTCGGCATCCGCGACATGCTGGCCGTGCGCTACGCCCAGTGCGTGTACAACGGCTTCTGGTATTCGCCCGAACGCGAAGCCATGCAGGCTTTTATGGACAAGTCGCAGGAAACCGTCACCGGCACTGTGCGCGCCAAACTTTACAAGGGCGGCGTCTGGCCCCTGGCCCGCACCTCTCCCAACTCGCTCTTTTCCGAAGACCTGGCCACCTTTGAAGGCGGCGACTATGACCACAAGGACGCAGCGGGCTTTATCCGCCTTAACAGCCTGCGCCTGCGCCTGCATGCGGCCGTTAAAAGCAAGCTGAAGGACTAGACCGGACTATTTTTGAAATGCTTTGCATTTCGCTTTGTCATTCAGCCGAAAAATGTGATCGTCAGTAGAATTCACGCCATGTTGTGGCGCACTGCATTCTTGTGCAGTAGTAGGGCGTGCAGGCCTTTCAAAGGTAACATGCCCTAAGCCCCCGGCTGGCCAGCAAAAGCCTCCGCCGGGCAGGCGGCGGTCATCGGACCAGCCTGCCCGGCAAAGCCTCCCGCAGTGGAGCACGGCTCCACCCTGTACCGCTCAAGCGTACTGGAATTTCGGGGGCAGAGGCGTTTTATGAAGCGCCCCTGCCCCCGAATCATTACTTTAAAAAGCAATGGACACTGTCATGAAAACCAACCAGAGCTGGGGCGGGCGTTTTGCCGAAGGCCCCAAAGAAGCCGTGGCCCAGTATACGGACTCCCAATCTTACGACAGGGCCCTGTATGCCCAGGATATCCGCGCCTCGCAAGCCCATGCGCGCATGCTGGGCCGTCAGGGCATTATTCCGCCAGGTGAAGCTCAGTTACTGGTTGAAGGGCTTGACCGCGTTCGCGAAGAAATCCGCTCCGGCAACTTTGTCTGGAAACCGGAACTTGAAGACGTGCACATGAACATTGAGGCGCGTCTTACAGAAATTATGGGCAATGTGGGCAAAAAACTGCACACAGGCCGCAGCCGCAATGACCAGGTCGGGTTGAGTTTTCGCCTCTTTGTGGCGGACAGGCTTGAGACATGGCGTCAGCGCGCCGCTGGCCTGTGCTCCGTGCTGGTGCAACGCGCCACGGAACACACCGCCGACATCCTGCCCGGTTGTACCCACCTGCAACCCGCACAGCCCGTAAGCCTTGCGCACCATCTGCTTGCCTACGCATGGATGTTCAGGCGTGATGCCATGCGCATGGCCGACTGCCTTGACCGTGTTCGCATATCCCCCCTGGGCGCGGCCGCCCTGGCGGGCACAACCTACCCTCTTGACCCGCAAAGCGTGGCAGAGGACGTGGGCTTTTCCGGCGTTTACAGTAATTCTATGGACGCGGTCTCCGACAGGGATTTCGTGCTGGAAGCGCTTTTTTGCGGTTCCACCATCATGATGCATCTCTCGCGCCTGTGTGAAGAAATCATCCTGTGGGCCAATCCGGGCTTTGGCTTTGTGCGCCTGCCAGACAGCTACTCCACCGGCTCCTCCATCATGCCGCAAAAAAAGAATCCCGACGTGGCCGAACTTATGCGCGGCAAGACAGGGCGCGTGTACGGCTCGCTCATGAGCCTGCTCACCATCATGAAAGGCTTGCCCCTGGCCTATAACCGCGACATGCAGGAAGACAAGGAAGGCTTTCTTGACGCCGACAACACGGTTGAAGCCTCGCTGCGCCTCATGGCGGGCATGATGGAAGAGCTGACCTTTCGCACGGATCGCATGCGCGAAGCCTGCAAGGCCGGTTTTCTTAACGCCACGGAACTGGCCGATTATCTGGTGGGCAAGGGCCTGCCCTTCCGCGAGGCCCATCACGTTACCGGCCAATGCGTGGCGGCGGCCGAAAGCCAGTGCAAGGGGCTTGAAGACCTCACCCTGGCTGAAATGCAGGCGCTTGAGCCACGCATTGAGAAAGATGTGTACGCCATACTGGACTATGCGGCCGCTGTTCGCCGGCGCGAGACGCCCGGCGGCACTGGCCCGCAGTCCATTGCCGCGCAGGTGGCCCAACTCAGGACGTGGCTTGCCGGCATGAACGGCACGGCCATTTAAACCGGGACAGACTGCCATGCCCTTTTTTACGGATCAGAACCCCGAAGCCCCGCAGGGCGCTTCCTGGCCCCAGTGGGTTGAAGAGGCCCGTCTGGATGACGGCCTTGCGGCCCAGGCCTATGAGGACACCCCTGCGCAATGGCGGGCGGCCATCAAGACAGGGCTTGCCCTGGCCCATATGCACTTTGGTTCTGATCCCGGCCGGATGTGGGACATGCGAAGCGACGGGCATCTGGGGTTCTGGCGGCGCGGCGAAAGCCATGCCGCCCCGTGGGCCATCGTTGCCTTTACCCCGGCCTACGCGGCCGCCGCAAGGCTGGCCGCCGCCTGCATTCCGGCCATTCTGGCCGGGGTTCCGCTGACAGGAGCCGTCTGTGTGGGCGGGCAGCCCCACCGCTCCGCCCTGGTCAGCCTTGAACTGGGCGGCGTTGAAGACATCTTTGTGCTGGACTCCCCCGGTCTTCACAGATTGCTTGAAGAAAGCCCCCCCGGCGGAAGGCTGGTGCTGCTGCACGCGGGCGGGCTGGCCCCCAACGTGGAACTGGCCCCCACCGTGGAACTGGCCCGGAGCATGGGCCTGCCCTGCTGGCAGGAACATCATTCACCGACGCTTGCCCTGGTTGAAGCAGATCCCCCCGTCAATGGGCAGAACCCTGCGGACGACGGCAACCGCATTGATCTTGAGGCATTGTATTTTGCCCAGGCAGAAGCTCTGGACACGGCCACAAGCGTCACGGCCACAAGCGTCACGGCCCCAATGTCCACTGACGGCCCCAGCGGCGCGACCACGCCGCTTGCACGGGATGCGCAGCCGCCGGACGCTCTTTATCTCACTTCCGGCGACCAGGAGCAGGCAGATTTGCTGCATGGCAAAGCCTTTTCCACCGGCGGCCCCGGTTTGATTCTGACGCCGGGCTGCGAGGGCTTTTGGCTGCACCCCGGCCTTACGCCGGATTTTTTCCGCGTGCATTGCCTGACCTTTGGCATGCTGTGATAAACCCTGTGTTCTGGAGCCGTCATGTCCCACATCAACCGCATTCGCAACATTGGCATTATTGCCCATATTGACGCTGGCAAGACCACACTGTCTGAGCGCATGCTTTTCTACAGCCGCAAAATCCACCGCATGGGCGAAGTACACGACGGCGCCGCCACCATGGACTACATGCCCGAAGAACAGGAACGCGGCATTACCATCATGTCGGCCTGCACCACCTGTCAGTGGAACGACCACACCATCAACCTCATAGACACTCCCGGCCACGTGGACTTCACCATTGAGGTCGAGCGCTCTCTGCGCGTGCTGGACGGAGCCGTGGGCGTGTTTTGCGCCGTGGGCGGCGTGGAGCCGCAGTCTGAAACCGTGTGGCGGCAATCCGAAGACTTCGGCGTGCCCAAGATAGCCTTTATCAACAAGATGGACAGGCTGGGAGCGAACTTTGAATCCGTTCTTGAAGCCATGCGCCAGCGGCTCCAGGCCAACGCCCTGGCCGTTACAGTCCCCCTCGGGCAGGGTGAGGACTTCAGCGCTGTCCTTGACCTTATTCATGAAGAGTGCCTGACCTTTGATGAAAACGATCAGGGCCTGACCATAGGCCGCACTCCCTTCACAGCGGAGCAGGCCGCGCTGGCCGCTCCCTGGCGTGAACTGCTGCTGGAAAAACTGGCCGAAGCCGATGAAGATTTTCTTGAGCCATACCTTGAAGCTACTTACGGCATCAATGACATCCACGCGGCCCTTCGGCGGGCCACCCTGGCGCGTCACATCACTCCTGTTCTCTGCGGCTCAGCCCTGCGCAACGCGGGCGTGCAGCCCGTGCTGGACGCCGTGTGCCGCTGGCTGCCCTCGCCACTGGACGTGCCCGCCCCTGTGGGCATTGACCCCCAGGGAAAAGAAATCACCGTTGCCCCTGATCCAGA
Source organism: Desulfovibrio sp. (assembly GCF_034006445.1). Classification (NCBI taxonomy): domain Bacteria; kingdom Pseudomonadati; phylum Thermodesulfobacteriota; class Desulfovibrionia; order Desulfovibrionales; family Desulfovibrionaceae; genus Desulfovibrio; species Desulfovibrio sp. The sequence continues at coordinate 160,379 of NZ_JAVESS010000002.1, forward strand.
TGCCCCGGCCGTTGCTCTGGTTTTTAAAGTCCTGCTCGAAGAAAACCGCAAGCACTCCTTTATCCGCATGTATGCGGGGCGCATTCATGAAGGGGACAATTTGCGCAATGCAACGCTGAACAAGGACGACCGCCTGGGCCGTCTGTACCGGCCCCATGCCGACAGGCGCGAACAGCTTGAAGAGGCTGGCGCGGGCGAAATAGTTGTCGCCGTGGGCCTGCGATCAGCCCATACGGGAGAAACCTATACCGCGCGCGAGCGGCCTCTGATCCTCGAAAGCATTGAGGCCAACGCGCCTGTCATCACGCTTGCCCTTGAACCGCGCAATGCCGATGAAGGCAAGGTTCTTGACGAGGCCCTGGCCCGTTACGTTGAGGAAGACCCGACGCTCAGGGCACAACTGGATGACGATACGGGGGCGCGCATGGTTTCCGGCATGGGCGAACTGCACCTGGACGTGCTGCTGGAACGCATGCGGCGTGAATACGGCATCAGTCCCCGTGCGGGAAATCCCCAGGTGGTTCTGCGTGAAACCATACGCAAGTCCGCTGACGCCAGCGTGGTTTTTGACCGCGAACTGGGCAAGGAGCATCACCAGGGGGCGGTTGAGCTTCGTGTGTCGCCGCGCCCGCGCGGCAGCGGAAACCTCGTGACTGTGGGCGATTTTCTGCCTGCGGATCCCGCCGAGGCCCGCAAACTGCTGCCCCAGATATATCTTGACGCGGCCCTTGAGGGCGTGCGCGACGCCATGCAGAGCGGCGAAGTCACAGGCTATCCCGTGGAAGATGTGGAGGTGGTTCTCACCAATGTAGAACGGCGCGAAGGCATGACCACCCTGCCCGGCAGCCGCATGGCAGCGGGCCAGGCCCTGCGCGAGGCTTTGGCCGCGGCTTCTCCCGTGGTCATGGAACCTGTCATGCGCGTGGAAATAGTTGTTCCTGACGATTTTCTGGGTTCTTCAATCAGCCTGTTCAACACCTGCGGCGGCAAGGTTGAAAACCTTGAAGACAACGGGGCACGCAAAATCCTGAGCGGCACCGCCCCGCTACGCCGCCTGTTCGGTTTTTCCACCTCCCTTCGCTCGGCCACACAGGGCCGGGCCGGGCTGGTATTGACCTTTGACCGCTTTGACCTGCCCTGAGGCTGTGAACCCGTGACGAACCGCACTACAGAAACCAGCGGCAAAGGGCATGCCCCCCGCGCCAAAAAAAGTCTTGGCCAGCATTTTCTGCGCCGTGAAGATATCTGCCACCGCATTGCTGCCCTTATCGCCCCGTGCGCCCATGACCGTATCGTTGAAATCGGCCCTGGCCCCGGCGCGCTGACCCGCGCCATTGAGGCTGCCCCGCATGCCCGGCTGCTGCTGATCGAAAAAGACCGCCACTGGGCCGCCGAGCGCCAGCGCCTGGGCGGCGCGAACACGCAGGCGGTGCTCGCCGATGCCCTGCGGTTTGACTGGCGGCGCATCAGCCCGCAGGAGCCGTGGAAGGTCATAGGCAATTTGCCCTACAATGTGGCTTCTCCGCTTATCTGGGACATCGTATCCCTTTCCGAAGGCTGGCAGATGGCGGCGTTTATGGTGCAGAAAGAAGTGGGCCAGCGTCTTGCGGCACAGCCGGACACCGGGCATTACGGGGCGCTTTCCGTATGGGTGCAGAGCTATGCCCGCCCGCGCATGGAGTTTGTGGTGGGCCCTGGAGCCTTCAGTCCGCCTCCCAAGGTGGACTCCGCAGTCCTGAGTTTCACCCCCTTGCCTCTCAGTGAGCGCCCTGCGCACCCGGCGCTTTTATCCCGTCTGTTGCGCATCTGTTTTCAGCAAAGGCGCAAGCAACTCGGCGGAATATTTCGCCGAGCGGCCCAACCTGGTCTTGAAGATGCATTCAAAAGTACCCAAATTGCACCTGATTTGCGTCCAGAAGTGCTTTCTCATCACGATTTTCAGCGTATTTCCGCTTTTTGGGCGTCACAGCTTGACAACATGGCATAAAAAGTTTTCTGTCTATTCATTATCTTGCTGCAATGTGCGACTTTAGCGTATTTCAAGCAAGTGGACCTGCAAAAGGCCACTTGAAAACAATGCCGGGGAACTTTTCAGGAGGACATGCTGATGACTAAGGCTGATCTGGTTGAAAAAATCGCTGCCAAGGCCAATCTGACCAAGGCTGCTGCTGAGCGGGCCCTCAATGCTTTTCTTGCTTCCGTCGAAGACGCTCTCGTCAAGGAATCAAAACTCACTCTTACTGGCTTTGGCACCTTTGCGGTCGAGCACCGTAAAGCACGGCAGGGCCGCAACCCCCGTACCGGTGATACGCTTACCATTCCAGCGTGCAAAATTCTCAAATTTCGCCCCGGCAAGATGCTCAAAGATTCTTTGAATTGATCTTCCGCTGCTCTGCCGCACGGCAAAGCAGCCAAAACCGAACATGCCCGTCACGGCAGTGGCCGATGCAAGGCACGTTCGGAAAAAACTCAGATAACATGTATGCCATAGGCCACTGGGAGCCGAAAACATACATGTTATCTTGGGTTTTCAGCCCCTCTTCTGCGATGCATTGACGCAACCCGCTTTCTGACCACACCGTCTCCCTGAAAAAAAACTTGCCCTTTTACAGTTTGCGGGCTATATAACCCACTCATTTGGCGACTCTGTCGCTGTCCGTGTACGGGTAAGACCGTTGACGGTTATTTTTGGGGCTGCCAAGAGCCAGCCCTGCCGCCGAAGGGGGTGATTTTCTTGCCCGGAGTTTTTCTTAACGAAGACGATTATAACTTTGACATTGCGCTGCGTCGCTTTAAGAAGCAGGTAGAAAAGGCCGGTGTTCTTTCAGAAATGAAAAAGCGCCAGCACTACGAAAAGCCCAGCGTTATGCGCAAAAAGAAAAAGGCCGCCGCCCGGAAGCGGCTGATGAAAAAAATCAGGAAGATGAACATGGCTTAACCGGCCGCGCATATATGCGCCCGGGGCCTTCATCCGGCCAGTCATGCGGGAAGCCCCTTGGGGTTTCCCGCATTTTCTGCATTACTCCACACTCCACCCCACTACTGTTATGACCGTCACCACCACGCTTTTTGAGCAGATCGAAAAAGACTACATCCTGGCCTACAAAGCTAAAGACAGCGTGCGGCTCACTGTGCTGCGCCTGCTGAAAACGGCGGTCAAAAACCGCCTGGTGGACATGCGGCGGCCTGGCGGCAGCCTTACCGATGAAGAGATGCTTGACGTCATCGTCAAGGAAGGCAAGCAGCGCCAGGACTCCATTGAACAGTATACTGCGGCGCAGCGCCCTGATCTGGCGGACAAAGAAGCGGCAGAGCTGGTCGTTCTCAAGGAATACCTGCCCAAGGCCCTCGGCCAGGAAGAACTGCAGGCTCTTATCGAGTCCACGGTGGCTGAACTTGGCGCAACCTCCCCCAAGGACATGGGCCGGGTTATTTCCGCCATCATGGCCGGACACAAGGGGCAGGTGGACGGCAAGGTTTTGTCCGAAGCCGTCAAGAAGCGCCTGCAGTCCTGAGCATACCGCACGGCCGAAGGATATTTTGCGACATCCTCCGGCGCACAGCGTCGCGCGCCATTTTCACGCCGCATTCCCGCAAGTGGGCATGCCGCAGCATTCCAGCGTCAATCGCCATGGCCAGATATACCGTCCAGCCGGGAGTTGCCTCGCAAATGGAAAGACTGTGTGCCTGGCGAAGAAGCGCCCTCCATACTATCCGGGCTGCAAGGCCTGACATTTCGTGCGCCCTTTTTTCTGCGGTTCGCCGTACCAGCGCTTTTGAGGCATCAGCATGATCCATACCCGCACGCTCCAGGCCCTTGAATATCACCACATTACCAGCCATCTCTCCTCGCTGTGCATTTCAGGCGTCGGACGTGAACGTGCCCTGAACCTGACCCCGCTGGACTCGGCGGAGGACGTGAACCTTGCCGCGCGCGTTTATGAGGAAGCCGCGGACTGGTCCTCGCGCCCGACTCCTGGCGGCGCGGTCTTTACGCTTAACGCCTTTCCCGACGTATCGGGCTTTCTGCACGCGGCGCAAACCTCGCGCGCCCACGCCTTTCAGCCCGACGTGGACGCCTTCTGGGCGCTGCGGGAAGTGCTGCGCCTGGCGCGCGACGCCCATGCCGCCATCGCGGTGCCCGACGCGCCGCGGCAGTGGCCGCACCTTCTGGCCATGGCCGACGGCGCTCCCCTGCCGGTGCAGCTTACGGCCGCCCTTTTGCGCTGCATTTCCGATGACGGCCTTCTGAAGGACGAAAGCTCCCCCGAACTCTATCGCCTGCGCGGCGAACTGCGCCGCCTGCACCAGAACTGTATGCGCAAGGTCAAGGACTTTGCCCTGCAGTACAACATGCTGACCTACCTGCAGGACGAGTTCATGACCCTTTCGTCAGACCGCTACGTGCTGCCCCTCAAGGCCAATTTCAAGGGCCGCATGCAGGGCATTATCCACGACTGGTCGCAGACCGGCGAAACCTGCTATTTCGAACCCATGTTTCTGGTGGAAATCAACAACCGCCTTCAGGAACTCAAGCGTGAGGAGCGCGAAGAAGAGCGCAAGGTGCTGCTCTACCTGCGCGGCCTGCTGGAAGCCGAACTGCCGGGAGCCCTGGCGGCGCTTGAGCTTCTTGCCCAGCTTGACCTGTTGCAGGCCAAACGCCGTCTGGCCGCATTGCTGGACGGGCGCTGCCTGCCGCTCACTCCCGTGGCCGAGGGCATACAGCTGCTTGAGGCCCGGCACCCCCTGCTTATGCTCAACAGGGCAAAGGCGGCCAGCAGCGCCGCTGCTCAGGGTGCAAAAGGCGCGGCCCCGTCTGCTGCGTCCGTGCGCCCTCTGGACATCATCCTGCGCCCCGGCGAGCGCGCCCTGGTTATTACCGGCGGCAACGCGGGCGGCAAGACCGTCTGCCTGAAAACCCTCGGCCTTATTGCTGCCATGACGCTGAGCGGACTGCCCGTGCCTGTGGGGGCTGGCTCGCATGTGCCGTGGTTCAGCCGCATGGACGCTTTTATCGGCGACGAACAGAGCCTTGAGGGCAACGTGTCCACCTTCACGGCCCAGATAGAACACCTGGCCAAAGCCTGGAAGCATCTTGACGCCAGCGGCATTGTGCTGCTGGACGAGTTTGGCGCAGGAACCGATCCGGCCCAGGGCGCGGCATTGGCGCAGGCGGTACTTGACGAATTGCTGGACAAACATACCTTTGTTCTGGCGGCCACACATTTTCCCGCGCTCAAGAGCTACGCCCTCACCAGGGAAGGAGCCAGGGCGGCTTCGATGCTCTTTGATCCCCAGAGTAAAAAGCCTTTGTTCAAGCTGGCTTACGACCAAGTTGGAGCCAGTCAGGCTCTGGATGTGGCGCGCGAACACGGCCTGCCGGAAAGCATCGTGCGCCGGGCCGAACACTATTTGCTGCAAGACGGCCAGGACGCCACGACCCTGCTTGGCCGCCTGAATGATCTTGCCGCCCAGCGTGAGGAAGAGCTTGTTACCCTCAGGCAGGAGCAGGACAAGGCGCGCACGGCCACAAAGCTCGAGCGCGAAAAAATGGAAAAAGAGCGTCTGCGTCTGCATGACGAAGTACGCGCCAAGGCCACCGAGCTTATGCGCGCCTGGAAAGAAGGCCGCGCCACACACAAGCAGGCCCTGAAAGAAATGTCCCGGTTGCGCGCGTCGCTGGCAACGGAAAGCGAAGCCACGCAAAGCCGATCCATATTGCCCAGCCCGGAACATTTTGTTGTGGGCCAGCAAGTGTTGCACACCATTTTCAACAAGCGCGGCGTCGTCACCGATGTGGACGAGCGCCGCAGCCGCGTGCGTCTGGACATGAACGGCGTGAACCTCTGGGCCGACATGAAGGCCTTGCGCATTCCGGGGCGTCAGGCTGCCCCAAGCCCCACGGGCAAATCCTCCATTCTGGACAGCACGCCCCGACAGCCCCTTGTGCCTGAAAGCGGCGGATCAGCCCGGCCTGCCGGAGCGGCCGATGGAGCGTCACTACGTCTTGACATGCGGGGCCATCGTGCCGATGTAGCGCTTGCGGAGTTGGAGCGTTTTATGGACAAAGCGCTGCTGGCGGGCTTCAGGGAAGTGGAAGTTGTGCACGGGCGCGGCACGGGAGCCTTGCGCAAACAGGTTCACGAATTTTTGCGGGCCTTTCCGGCAGTGGAGACTTTCAGTCTTGCCCCCGAAGATCAGGGGGGTGACGGCATGACCATTGTAACCCTGCGGTAGCCGATACGCCCGGATCACGTGATTGGGGCTGCAAAAATTTGCGTTGGAAGCAGCCGTGCAGCATTCTGACGAAACATGTTTTGTTACCGCGAGAGAACAGTTTTTTTGCGTAACGGGCTGCCACCGCTGACGGCAACAGTGCCGAAACACGCGCACACCGCTCTCTGGCCAAGGAAAAGAATCTGCAATGCAGTCCAAGGACGCCATACGCGCCATCAAGGAGCGCATGAATATTGTGGACATCGTGCGCCGCTATGTGGAACTCAGGCGCAACGGCCCACGCTGGGTAGCGCCCTGCCCCTTTCACCAGGAAACCAAGCCTTCCTTTTCCGTCAATGAAGACCAGGGATTGTTTTACTGTTTCGGGTGCCACGCCTCGGGCGACATCTTTGATTTTTACAGCCGCATTAATGGCCTTGATTTTAAGGAAACACTTGAACAGCTGGCCGCTGAGGCCGGCATAACCATTGAGCGCGGCCCTGGCAGCGCCCGCCAGCAGGGTGAGGAACGTGAACGCCGCTCCTCGCGGCAGCAGATGCTGCGCATGTATGAGCTGGCCGCCGGGCACTTTGCCGCCACGCTCAACAGCCCTGACGGCCAAGAATGCCGGGCCTACATAGACAAGCGCGGCCTGAGCCAGGAAATAGTGCAGCGCTTTGGCCTTGGCTGGGCCAAGAGAGAGTGGCAGTCCCTGGCGGATGCGCTGCGGCGCGCGGGTTTTGACGGGCGTATGGCGGTTGAGTCCGGTCTGTTGGGGCAGTCCGGCAACGGGCGGGCCTATGACCGCTTCAGGGGGCGGCTCATCTTTCCCATCAAGAGCCTGTCCAACCAGATCATAGCCTTTGGCGGCCGCATCATCGGCGATGAGGACGAAGCAAAGTACATAAACAGCGCCGACACGCCCATCTATAAAAAAGGCGAACATCTTTACGGTCTGGCGCAGGCCCGCAAGGGTCTGGTCACCAAGGGGCGGGTACTGCTGACCGAAGGGTATATGGACGTGCTGACCCTGCACCAGTTCGGCTATGACAATGCCGTTGGGGTGCTTGGCACGGCGCTGACGCCAGAGCAGATCAAACGGCTTTCTGGTTTTGTTTCGCAGATGACCCTGCTTTTTGACGGCGACCGCGCCGGGCGCAAGGCGGCCCTGCGGTCGTGCGAAATGCTGCTTACGCGCGGCTTGTCCTGCTCGGTTGTGCTGATGCCCGATGGTGAAGACATCGACAGCCTGCTGCGCGGCGCTGGCCCGGAAGCGTTTGAGGAACTGCAGGCCCAGGCCCCGGACGGCCTCAGGTTTTGCGTCGATGTGCTCAAGGCGCTTGCCCCACGGGAAACCGTGGAATGGGCGCGAAACTTTCTGCGTCAGGTGGAGATTCCCGAACTGGTCAGCCCCTACGTTTCACGGCTGGCCAATCATCTTCAACTGTCAGAGACCGACCTGCGCGAAGGGCTTGTCCAGTCGCGCGGTTCACGGTCAGACAGAACGCGCGCCGAAACTGGCGGAACTTCGACCGGGCGCGCGCGACAGAACATACGCGATCGTGAAGTCATGATGTTCGCCGTGCGCTACCCGCACCGGCTGACGGACATGCAGGAAATGGGGGCCGACCTGGTTCTCCAATCCCCCGTGGCCCGACAGTTGTGGGACAAGATCGAAACGCACGGCCCGGAAGCGGTTTTTCATCAACTGGACCAGAGAGAAAAAAATTTCTGGTGCAAATGTTGCGGCCCGGAGGCCGCACCGCGTGACAACGGCGACAGGGAACTGGAATCACTGCGGCATTATCTGAACAATTACTACGCCTCAGCGCAAAAATCATCTCTATCCGCAGCCTTGAGAGCCAATACCGGCACAGGTGACTTTGAGGCTGATTTGGACTATCTTCGCGCACTTAAGGAAACCTTGGAGAAAGGGCATGAGCAATCTTAAAGATATCCAGCAGATTCAATCGCTTATTGCTAAAGGCAAGGGCGCGGGCTTTTTGACTTTTGAAGAGGTCAACAAGGCTCTGCCCGTTGAAATGAGCACGCCCGAGCAATTTGAAGAAATTATCGGCATTTTTGAACAGCTGGAAATCGTTATTGTGGACTCGGAAAAGGACGGCAAAAAGATTTCCGCCGCTGCCACCGAGTCGGATGAAGAAATTACCGACAGCTCGCTGGATCTGTCCGAAGACGAAGAGTCCGCCGACTATTCGTCGCGCAGCACCGACCCCGTGCGCATGTATTTGCGCGAAATGGGCGCCGTTCCCCTGCTGGACCGTGACGGCGAAGTGGTTATTGCCAAAAAAATCGAAATGGGCGAGCAGGACGTGCTCTACGCCCTGGTTGAAGTTCCTGTGGCGGTTGAAGAACTCATCAATGTTGGCGAAGACCTGCGCCAGAACCGCATCAAGCTTAAGGATGTGGTCAAAACCATTGAAGAGGACGACCCCAGCGAAGACGAAATGAACCAGCGTTCACGCGTTATTCTGCTGCTTGACGAAATCAAGCAGACCTTCAAGAAAAAGCGCAAGATTTACAAAAAGCTGGATACATGTGCCTGCATGGATCGCCGCGTCACTGCCGTGCAGAAAGAAATCATCTGCTTCAAGGAAGAAATCGTCACGCGCCTGCGCGACATCAAGCTGGAAAAGACCCTCATCGACCGCATCATTGAAACGGTTGAAGACTACGTGCGCCAGATGCACAACTGCCAGCGCGACCTTTCGGCCTACATTCTTTCCACCGGCCGCACCCAGGCAGAAATCCAGGCCATGTTTGACGGGCTTGAAAAGCGTGAAGTGAACCCCGTTGACGCTGCGCGCGATCTCAAGCTCAGCGTGGACGAGCTTTTTTCCTTCAAGGAAATGATCATCGGCAAGATAGAAATTCTCAGCCGCCTTCAGGAAAAATGCTGCCACAACGTGACGGATCTTGAAGAAGTGCTGTGGCGCATCAAGCGCGGCAACACCGCCGCCATGCGCGCCAAGCAGGAGCTTATCCGCTCAAACCTGCGGCTTGTGGTGTCCATTGCCAAAAAATACACCAACCGCGGGCTTCAGTTCCTTGACCTCATCCAGGAAGGCAACATCGGCCTCATGAAGGCTGTGGACAAGTTTGAATACCAGCGCGGCTACAAGTTCTCCACCTACGCCACGTGGTGGATCCGTCAGGCCATCACCCGCGCCATAGCCGACCAGGCCCGCACCATACGCATACCCGTGCACATGATTGAGACCATCAACAAGCTCATCCGCACGTCGCGCTACCTTGTGCAGGAACTGGGACGCGACCCCACCCCGGAAGAAATCGCCGAACGTATGGAATATCCGGTGGAAAAGGTCAAAAAGGTGCTCAAGATCGCCAAGGAACCCATTTCGCTGGAAACGCCCATTGGTGATGAAGAAGATTCGAGCCTCGGCGACTTCATTGAAGACAAAAAGGCTGTGGCCCCGGCTGAAGAAGTCATCAACACCAAGCTGTCCGAGCAGCTGGCCGCCGTATTGGCCGACCTCACCCCGCGTGAGGAGCAGGTGCTGCGCAAGCGCTTCGGCATTGCTGAAAAGAGCGACCATACCCTTGAAGAAGTGGGCAAGCTCTTTAACGTCACACGTGAACGCATCCGGCAGATCGAAGCCAAGGCTCTGCGCAAACTGCGCCACCCGGTTCGCAGCCAGCCTCTGCGCTCATACTACGAAAACTGATTCATGCGGGGCGGTCTGGCAGTAAGCGTCAGGCCGCCCCGGCTTCATGGCCGCGCAGAACAGCAGGGTTTACGGTGCTCACAACTTTGAAAGGGCGGCATGATCCCGCCACTTTTTCACACATGCAGCAGGATACCATAGTGATTGTGTCAGCTTTGCGCAGGTTCGGGCGGCTGTACAGCGCGCCCAGATTTTTTGGCCTTCTTTGTCTGCTGGCTCTCCTGCCCCTGTTGAGCCTTTCACCAGTGGCCTGCGCCTGGGCTCAGACGCAACAGCAGACCGCCACCACCACGCCCGCAGATGCGGCTTTGGATACTGCGGACACTGCTGGCAGCACCATCCCGAACATCGCCGACAGTCCCCGGGACGCCACAGCAACGGTCACGAACGCCGCTGAAGTTGAAGTTCCGCCCGTTGAACCGGCTGCCGCCGCAGTGCCTGTGAGCACTGCTCCCGCCGCCAGCGATGCCGTGCCTGCCCCTCAGGCAAGCCCCACGCCCCAGGCAGCCCCCACGCCCCAAGCCGTGCCTGCCCCTCAGGCAACCCCCGCGCCCCAAGCCGCCCCTGCTCCCCAGATAGCCCCCACAACGCAGGCGGTGCCCTCGACTCAGACGATTCCCAGCCCAGGCCCCGATGCTCCGCCTCTGCCCCAGCCGCTTGGTTTTGTGGCTACCTGTTTTGACGGCGACACCCTCAAGCTTACGGACAGGCGCATCGTGCGTCTGGCGGGCATTGACGCGCCCGAACTGGCCAAGGGCGACCGCAAGGGCCAGCTTTTTGCGCGGGAAGCAAGGGTCCAGCTCACAACGCTGACCCAGGGCCAGCAGGTAAAGCTCCTTCAGGCGGGCGTCAAACACCGCGACCTGTATGGCCGCATCCTGGCCGAAGTTCTGTTGCCTGACGGCAGATCCCTCAATGAAATCATGGTGCGCAATGGCGCGGCCTATTTCTATCCGCACCGCGACCTGAGCCCGCAGTTGCAGGAACGCCTGCGCAACCTGCAGCACGAAGCCATTGCCGAACGCCGGGGCATGTGGGGCTTTTTGCTTTCGCAGCCTGTGGCCAAAAACACCTACCTTGGCAACAAGGAGTCCCTGCGTTTCTTCCCCTCAGACTGTGCCGAAGCGCAAAAAATACGCCCTAGAAACCGCGTCTATTTCGGCAATCTGATGGACGCCTTCATGGCGGGCTACGCCCCTGCGCGGATTTGCCCCTTCTGGCCGGTGACGCCATGAACGAAAGCCTCGGACAAAATACCACAGCTCACGGGCCGCTGGCGGATCAAACCGCTCTGGTCATTTTTTCCGGCGGTCAGGATTCCGCCACCTGCCTGGCCTGGGCTTTGGAACGATTCGGCCATGTCCGCACCCTTGGCTTTGATTACGGGCAGCGCCATTCCGTAGAACTGGGCTGCCGCCAGAACCTGCGGCAGGGCATGGCCGCTCTGAAGCCCCAATGGGAACAGCGCCTTGGCCCCGATTGCCTTCTGGATATTGATCTCTTTCGCCAGTTGGCCAATACGGCCCTCACATCATCCGCGCCCATTGAAGAGCACGGCCCTGACGGCCTGCCCACCACCTTTGTTCCGGGCCGGAACCTTATTTTTATTCTGCATGCGGCTGCCTGGGCGTACGGCCTGGGCATACGCCACATGGTGCTGGGCGTGTGCCAGAGCGACTATTCCGGCTATCCCGATTGTCGCGACGACAGCATCAAGGCCATGCAGGTGGCCCTGAACACGGGCATGGGCGCGAACTACGCCTTGCACACGCCGCTCATGTGGCGCAGCAAAAAAGACGCCTGGACCCTGGCGCGCAGTCTGGGCGGCTCCGCCCTGGTTGACCTGATTGTGGAGGAAAGCCACACATGCTACGCGGGCCAGCGCGGCAGCCGCCACGACTGGGGCTATGGCTGCGGCCAGTGCCCGGCCTGCAAATTGCGGGCAGCGGGCTATGCCGAGTACGTGGCCGCCTGCCGGGCCGAAGGTGAAAGAGTATGTCCAAAAAACAGCTGACTGCCGCACAGGGCATTGAAGCGGCCTGCATTCTTTTTGCCATCAATTCGGATGTGGAAGGCATGGTGCGGCTGGCGCACAGCGCCCAGTTGCCATCCAGCTATCTTGATGGCCCGGGTGCCATCAGCTTTTGCTCGGAATGGCGCGCCTTTACCCATGCTGTGGTCACGTCGGGCCTTATGCAGTACGCCCCCAACAGCGTGCTCATGGGCTATCTGCGCCAGACAGGCAACCTGTTGCAGCACGCTGACCAGAGTCAGGCTGCGCAGCACGGCCAGGGCGCAGACAAGGCCGAAGGCTCCGGCAAATGCACAGAGGACGCAGGCGCGAAGCTGGAAGCCTTTGTGGATGGCCCCTTTGCCCAATATATGCCCTTGCTGGCCCAGGGGCAGCAGTCACAGTGCCCCGAACTTTTCTGCCAGCGCCTTGCTGTGGAAACGGCGCGGATTCGTGGCGAAGCCACGCCTCTGGACAATCAGTCCATGGCCCGCCTGGCGGCCATCATGGCCATGCTGATCAGCGCCGTGTGGGACAAGCTGGAGCAATATGAAATCCTGGCGGACTGACACGTTCGCTACGTAAAAAGAACCGCCCGTAAAACGGGCGGTTCTTTTTACGCATCGTCGTCATTATCCAGGAACGCCCAGTGCAGCATGCGCTTGTGCATGCGCAGCCGGTATTCGGACTGTTGCGCCAGCATGGACGTTTTGCCGTTCCGCATGATGTTGCTGCTCACCATGATGGCATCGGCCGGCGCCGCGCCAAGCATGACCCTGGCGTGCGGCTTTGCCTTGGCCAACAGATCGTCGCTCACGCTCCAGTCATCATATTCTTCAGCGGTAAGACCGCCCCGGCTGCCGACCGAGATGTAATCAGCACCTTGCACGGCATCTTCAGGCGTATCTACAAATTCGATCTTGCTTCCAAGCCGCGCCGCTTCTTCCTTGAGGGAAGTTCCGTTTACATGTGGCGGCAGGGCAATACGCAGGTTGAAGCGGAACCACTCCGTGGCCGTCACCAGTGAATGCAGGGTGCCATTGAGGCAGCCGATCCAGGCGCAGGTCACATTGCGAAGGTCCTTGGAATTGCGGAGCATGCAGGCAATATCAGCCAGGGCGTGCGCGGGGTGGGCGTCGGGGCTGCCCGCGTTGATGATGGGAAAGCGCAAGGCAAGCCGATCAGGATCCCAGGAACCCACCGACAAGCCGTACGTATAAAGGCAATCCACATAATAGCTGAAGATAGGCATAAGCTGTTCACGAAAGGCAGCCAGCTCTCTTCGCCAGACACTACGGTTGCCTTCATACACCACAGCTCCGCCCATTTGCCGCACCGCCGCCGAAACGCAGAGCCGTTCCGGCAGGGAATAGTCGGCAAACATGAGCATCGCCACACGTTCATTCATAAAATTGGTACGGGTTTTGGCGTCCGGCATGCCCATGGCCTGTTGCACAAGGAGCCAGGATGCCTTTTCGCCCAGATTCTTGATAGTTAAAATATGTCGTGCCATAAATCCTCCGTGACGAGGGTCACATACGTTAATTCAGCCTGGTGCTAAGACTCTAACAAGGCGTCGTGCCTCTGTCCAGAAGCGTCGCGCAAGCATTTGACACCATACGCAAAGCCTTTGTACAAAAAACAGCCCGACACTGTGGGGCCAGCAGTCAATCCTGTGTGTAAAATTCACCTTGATGCTTTTTTGCATGGGTGCAGACTTGTGATTTGTACTGCTTTTCCGCTACAATGTTTTACAACGCCATTGTGGGACTTCTACTGTTACCAAGGACCAACGGGAGTTTTGATGAAAGCCTTTTTCTTTGACCTTGACGGAACCCTGCTCAATTCTCTTGCTGACATAGGCGGCGCTTGCAACGCCATCCTCGAGAAATACGGCTACCCCGCGCATCCACTGTCAAGCTACAGGCAGTTTGTGGGGAACGGCTTTGGCAAACTTGTGCGCAGTACCCTGCCCGCAGACGCCAACCTTGACGAACAGACCATGACGCAGATCGAGGAAGAAGCCCGCCACTACTACGCGCAGCATATGTGCGAACACAGCCGCCCCTACGACGGCGTTATGGCAGCCCTGGAAAACCTGCAGGCCGCAGGGCACCCTCTGGCGGTTCTTTCCAATAAACCCGATGAACATACCCAGGAAATCGTCCGGCACTACTTTTCCGGCATTCCCTTTGCCCTGGTTCGCGGCGCCCGAAAGGACGCGCCCCTGAAGCCACATCCCCGTGCCCTTCTGGACATGATGGAATCAATGCATATTTCTGTCCCACAAACTCTGTATGTGGGCGACAGCGATGTAGATGTGCTGACCGCACACAATGCGGGCGTGGTTTCTGTAGGCGTGGCCTGGGGATTCCGTGGCGCAGAAGAACTGCGTAGTGCCGGAGCCGACCATATTATTGACAGTCCTTCCCAACTGCCTACACTGGCAGACGAGGAATAGCATATGAAGCGTCTTATTATTCAGATTGATGAAGAAAAGTGCACTGGCTGCGGCCAGTGTATACTGGACTGCGCCGAGGGCGCGCTGGCCATTGTTGACGGCAAGGCCAAACTTATAAAAGATTCATACTGCGATGGTCTGGGCGCCTGTCTGAACTGCCCCGAGGGCGCTTTACAGCTTATAGAGCGTGAGGCCGATGATTTTGACGAGGAAGAAGCCCTGGCCGCCAAGGCTGAACGCGATGGGCTGCCTGGCAAACCTGCCGGACACGGCCCGCACGGGCCTGCACACGGCATGCCGCATAAACCCGGCGGGTGCCCCGGAAGCATGGCGCGCGCCCTCAAGCCCTTGAGCCCCGCCGCTGTGGCAGCCAATCCCGGCCTTGTCACAGATTTGCCCTCGTGGCCCATACAATTGCGCCTTGTACCGCCCACTGCCGCCTTTCTCAAGGGCGCGCATGTGCTGCTGGCCGCCCATTGTGCGGGGTTTGCCCTGCCCAATTTGCACAAGGACTGGATAGCGGGCCGCATTCCCATCATCGCCTGTCCCAAGCTTGAAGACAATGCGGCTTTGCTGGAAAAACTCACGGCCATTATACAATCTGGGCAAATAGCCAAGCTCACGGTGTTGCGCATGAGCGTGCCGTGCTGTGGCGGGCTTGAGCGACTGGTGGAGCAAGCCCTGAAAGATGCTCAAAGCGATATTCCTGTGGAGTGCCAGATAGTTGCGGTGTAACATGAACAGCGACTCTCTTTCTGTCTGTACAAACAAATAGCCTTTATAGCGTCTTGACAAAACATAGCAAATTGCTATGTTTTAACCACGGTCCCCGCGAGAGCACAAAGCGGGGACCAGACGCTGAAAATGCACACAACCAGGTAAGAGAATCACTGCCTTTATAATAACTTCAGGGTCAAGGAAGAGGCCATGCCCATCAAGATTCCCGCGGATTTACCCGCCTGCGCAGATCTCGAAAACGAAAATATTTTCGTCATGACCGAAGACCGCGCCGTGGCGCAGGACATCCGCCCGCTTGAAATAGCCATCGTCAATCTGATGCCCACCAAGATTGCCACAGAAACACAGATGCTGCGGCTTTTGAGCAACTCACCTCTTCAGGTCAATATCACCCTGTTGCGCACTGAGGCTCACGAATCCAAGAACACCCCGGCCCAGCATCTCGAACGTTTTTACAAGACGTTCAGCGAAATACGGCACGGCAGCTTTGACGGCATGATAGTCACCGGAGCGCCAGTGGAACACCTGCCCTTTGAGGATGTGGACTACTGGCATGAACTGCTTGACATCATGAACTATGCCTCCAGCCACGTGTACTCGACCCTGTATATTTGCTGGGCGGCCCAGGCGGCCCTGTACCATTTTTACGGCATACCCAAATTCAATCTTCCGAGCAAACTTTCGGGTATTTTCAATCACGACATATTGCATCCGGGCTGCCGTCTTTTCAGGGGTTTTGACGATACTTTTACCGCGCCGCATTCGCGCAATACCGAAGTGCGGGCGCAGAACATCCTTGACGAACCGCGTCTGCGCCTTTTGGCCCAGTCGGATGAAGCGGGAGTCACTCTTGCGGAAAGCAAGGATCACTCCCAAGTTTTCATGACCGGGCATCTGGAGTACGATAGGGGAACACTTGATGCAGAGTATCGCCGCGATGTTGACAGGGGCCTCAGCCCTGATGTGCCGCAGCACTACTACCCCAATGACGATTCTGCCGCCTTGCCGCACATGAACTGGCGGGCGCACGCGCATTTGTTCTATTGTAACTGGCTCAACTATTACGTGTATCAGGAAACTCCGTTCAGTCTTACAGCCATTGCCCAGAACCGCGAATCGCGGTCTCTGTAATACCCAAACCGACCGCTTGCCGGAGACGAGGAGCCTATGCGATTTTCTACCAGAACCCGTTACGGACTGCGTTTTCTATTGCGACTGGCAGCCCAACCCCAGGGCAGTCTTTTGCAACTGGGGCAGGTAGCCCGCGAAGAAAACATTTCTTCGGGCTACCTGGAACAGATTGTCCGGGCATTACGCCCCATGGGCGTACTGCGGGCCGTACGCGGTTCCGGCGGCGGCTACGCTTTGGCCAAAGCTCCCACTGATATTAATATGGAAGAAGTTTTTCAGCATCTTGAAGGCGAAATATCTCCAGTACGCTGCCTGAGCAAGGGCCGTTCCTGCCAGCGGGAAAAGCACTGCTCCACACGCGGCTTCTGGAGTGAACTGGACGCACACATCCGCAGCTTTCTGCAACAGCGAACGCTGCAAGAAATCATAGACACAGAGAAACACTCCGCGTCGGGAGGTAATTATGTGGAATTACACTGAAGCCGTACATGACCATTTCCTGCGGCCCCACAATGTGGGTCCTCTGGAAGGGGCCAATGCCGTCGGCGAAGTAGGCAGTCTGGCCTGCGGCGACGCTCTTAAGCTCTATCTCAAGATCAGCGAACAGGGCATCATCGAGGACGCAACCTTTGAAACCTTTGGTTGCGCCAGCGCCATTGCCTCCAGTTCCGTACTGACTGACATGATCAAGGGCATGTCTGTGGAAGACGCCCTCAAGATCAGCAATAAAGATATTGCCAATGCTCTTGGCGGGCTGCCCAAGCAAAAGATGCACTGCTCGGTCATGGGACAGGAGGCGCTTGAGGCCGCCATCCGGCAGTGGAAGGGCGAACCGCCCGTGCCGCACGCCCATGAGGAAGGCAAGCTCGTCTGTAAGTGTTTCGGCGTGACCGATGCCCAGATCATCCGCGCCATCCGGGAAAACGGGCTCAAGACAGTTGAAGAGGTCACAAACTACACCAAGGCTGGCGGCGCGTGCGGCGAATGCCTGGATGAAATCGGCGAGATTCTCGCGGCCGAGCTCAAGCAGAAGCCCCTGGTGGAGCTGAAGCCCAAGCCGCGGATGACCAATGTGCAGCGCATGCAACTGGTGCTCAAGACCATTGAAGAAGAAATCAAGCCTCTTCTTGCGGCCGACGGCGGCGATATTGAACTCGTCGATGTAGACGGCCTGCGCGTGGTGGTCTCGCTGCGCGGACGTTGCGCTCAATGCCGCTCCAGCGATGTGACCATCCGCGACCTGGTGCAGCGCCTCTTGCGTGAACATGTGGAACCCGACCTAGTGGTTGAGGAGGCATAAGGCCATGAGAACCATATATCTGGACAACAATGCCACTACGGCGGTGGCGCCCGAAGTTCGGGACGCCATGCTGCCCTACCTCACTGACCTCTATGGCAACCCCTCCAGCATGCACACCTTCGGCGGGCAGGTGGCCGATGCCGTGGACGCCGCCAGAGAGAGCCTGGCCGGACTTCTGGGTGCCAGCGCGGACGAAATCCTGTTCACGTCCTGCGGCTCTGAAAGCGACAACTCCGCCATCTGGTCGGCCATTCAGACGCAGCCGGAAAAACGCCACCTCATCACCACCCGCGTGGAACACCCTGCCGTGCTCAACGTCATGCAGCACTGGGAGCGTCACGGCTATCACGTCACCTATCTTGCCGTTGACCACAAGGGCAGGCTTGATATGGACGAGTATGCGCAGGCCCTGTCTGAAGACACGGCGCTGGTCTCCATCATGTTTGCCAACAATGAAGTGGGCAATATCTATCCCATCCAGCGCATGGCCGAGATGGCACGCGAAAAAGGCGTGCTTTTCCATACCGACGCAGTGCAGGCAGTGGGCAAGACCCCCATTGACCTCAGCCATCTGCCCGCAGACATGCTGTCGCTTTCCGGGCACAAGCTGCACGCGCCCAAGGGCATAGGCGCCCTGTACATCCGCAAGGGCGTGCGCTTTCGTCCCTTCCTGCGCGGCGGTCATCAGGAACGGGGACGCCGGGCCGGTACGGAAAACGTGCCCTACATTGTAGGCATGGGCGTTGCCGCGCAACTGGCGCTGGATCATATGCAGGAAGAACGCGTACAGGTGGCCATGCTGCGCGACAAGCTGGAAGCAGGCCTGCTTGAGCGCATCTCCGACTGTATGGTCAATGGCGATGTGGAAAACCGCCTGCCCAACACTTCCAACATTTCCTTCAAGAATGTGGAGGGCGAGGCCATCCTGCTCATGCTGGACAGGCTGGGCATTTGTGCCAGTTCCGGATCGGCCTGCACGTCGGGCAGCCTGGAACCCTCACATGTGCTGCGCGCCATGGGCGTTCCCTTCAACTATGCGCACGGCTCAATCCGCCTCTCTCTGTCACGCTACACCACCGAAGACGATGTGAATTTTGTGATTGAGCATTTTCCGCAGGTCATTGAAACGCTCAGAGCCATTTCACCCTTCAAGAATTAGAGCGTGCTACCCTTGAAAAAGGGTACACTGCTCTAAAGCAGATTAACTTTGAAATGCTTAACATTTCATAGTGTTCATTCAGCCGAAAAATGCGATTTGCGACAGCCAGCAGCAGGCTGCGCATTCTATTAACCAATTGCTGTCTTTGGCCGTAGCTTCCTTCGTCGCAACGGCCAAAGCTCGGCTGAATCCACGCCACGTTGTGGCGCGCTGCACGAAAGTGCAGCGTTAGAGCATTTACACTTTTTCAAAGTTAAAATGCTCTAAAATTGGCACAAGAGGCGGCGCGGCACAACATAGCGTGGATTCTACCGCAAGCAGACTCTCAATGGTGCTCTGTCAAAGACTGTACCAGCCGTTCGCCCGGCAGGTTCCTTTCCACACCCGCCGTGGCCAGTGAGGTTTCACCGGTCACGGCGGGCAGTCCCCACGCCAAAGCCTGGAACAACAGGGCATTCCGGCCGCTACACCAACGGGCTGGCTGCTTTATTGGAACCATTGTCAGAAATGCCTTCTGAAATTCCTCCGCAGCCAAAAACCGCCATGACTCAAGGATCGAGCATGCCTGCTTTTTTTATTCTTTTAGCTGTTTCGCCAGCCATCAGCGCACTGGGGCTGCTCCTCTCCCCTCCCCTGTCCTATGCTGCGGGCACGGCAGGGCTTGCCTGCGGTTTTGGCGGGCTTTTTCTACTCTACCAGAACCTGCTCAAGCCTTTTAAGACCATTTGCAGCAGCCTCAGAAAGCCCGGTGCACTCCGCCTACCCCCTGCCACAGATTGCGGGGCTCTGTGCCACATGGCCGAGCTTATGGCCGCACAGGGCGAGGCCCATACAAGGGAGCTCGCCTCTGCCAGGCGCGACCTGGACAAAATGCGGCAGGATGCCGCCGAATGCCATGAGAAATACACGCTTGCCATGTCCGGCCAGGTCATGACCAAGGACAGCCTGCGCGAAGCTGCACGCAAACTGCGCCTGCTGTCGGCCGATCAGGCAGAGCAGGAACGCAAGCTTGCCGGTATTTGCCCGGAACTTGCGGAAACGACTTTCTTTGGCGGACTCACCACCCAATGGCTGAACAAGGTTGCGGCAGAACTGGAATATTGCGAAAACTACCTGGCCCAGATGAACGCCTTTCTTGGTGATACGCCTGCCTCCTCCGTTCAGAACGAAACGGCGCGGGAAGAAGAGTTCTTTCAGTGGACGCCCAGCTATTCCACCGGGGTTCCCGTTATTGACGGTCAACACAAACTGCTGCTTTCATACGTAAACAGGCTGCACAATGGCCTTCGGCAAGGCAGCGATTCCGCCCTTCTTCTGGAAATTCTCGATGCACTGGCCGGGTACGCCTTTACCCACTTTACTACCGAAGAAGTCTTCTTTACCTACACCGACTACCCATTGTGCAATAAACATCTTGAGGAACATCAGTCTTTTAAAAATAAAATCATGCTCTTTCGCGAAGCGCTGCTGCAAGGCAGCGCTGATGTGGATCAGACCCTGCTGGATTTTTTAAAGACATGGCTCATTGAGCACATCCAGGGCATGGATGTGCCCTTTGCCCCTTATGTGGCGAAGCATCACGGCATAGCGCTGAAAACGGACGACAGCGCAGCAGAGGGCGCAGAGCGCAAGGACTG
The DNA here is from genome assembly GCF_034006445.1 of Desulfovibrio sp. NCBI lineage: Bacteria > Pseudomonadati > Thermodesulfobacteriota > Desulfovibrionia > Desulfovibrionales > Desulfovibrionaceae > Desulfovibrio > Desulfovibrio sp. The sequence continues at coordinate 180,739 of NZ_JAVESS010000002.1, forward strand.
AACATTGCCACATCTGCCGGAGCATCTGGAACGGATTAGCTTTGAAAAAGTTGAAACGCACTAAAAATCACGAATAAAGCCCGCCAATGGCGGGCTTTATTCATGGTCAAATATTGAAACGAAACGCTGCTACTCTCTGGTGCTACAGGGGAGGTTTATCAGGCTTTTCAAGCTCGGCCGCAATATGTTCACGGTCTTTTTTACTCAAAAGACGCTGATTGGAGCTTCCCCGAAAGTGCAACTCCAGATCGCGCAATTCTTCCATATACGGGCCGTCAATCAAAAGGTCAGTGAGATCCAGCAGGCGTGCTGTCCAGATATCATCATGGGCGCGCCGCCACAAATCTTCAAAAGTATAGCCCGTGTAGGTTATCACGGTCTTGCCCTTGCCGCGCACCCCCTGTGCCACTGAGCACAAGGGGGCCGCCTGGGCAAATGGTTCGCCTCCGGAAAGGGTCACTCCCGCAAGCAAAGGATTTTCGTCAAACTGCTTGAGCGCCTCTTCCACTGTAAAGAGAAAGCCGCCCTCAAAGCTGTGCGTCTGCGGATTGTGGCACCCCTTGCAGCGGTGCGGGCAACCCTGAGTAAACAAAACGTATCGCAACCCCGGGCCGTCCACTATGGATTCATCCACAATGCCGGACAGGCGCATGGGTTGCGAAGACGCCTCATTAGGCATGCTTGACCCGGTCATGTTCCTCAGCGCGCTTGGCATTGTTAAAGCGATCCAGCGTACCCACAAGGTAGCCGGTGATGCGGCGGGTACGTTCAAAGGTCATGCCCTGGCCCACCAGCTTCTGCGCGGGCTTCACTTCGTCAAACAAACGCGATTTCATCAACATAGACTTTCTCCTTGCACGTAATAAATAATAAGTATGGGGTTCAGGCAGGCCGCCGGAGCGGCCGCCACAACAGCAAGCAACATGAATTTTTCGTTTTGAGAATTTGCACTCTCAAATTTTTTACCACCGCGCCGCACCGGCATTCCAGCTGCGGGCGCTCACCCGCGCAGGCGACTGCGCGGTTCCAGGGCGAACAGCCCTAGCTCCATTGGGGAATATGGGGATACTTTTTGCGCAGTTCGTCAAGAAGTTCGGCGCTGACGCCCTCGCCTTCCTTGCGGCCGCACCGTGGGCAGCAGTCATTGATCACGCCCACATATCCGCACAGGGGGTCACGATCAAGCGGATGGTTGACCGAGCCGTAGCCCACGCCATGGTCGTGCATGAAACGGATAATGCGCTCAAAGGCTTCAGGATTTTTGCAGGTATCGCCATCAAGCTCCACATAGGTGATATGGCCTGCGTTGGTCAGCTCATGGTATGGAGCCTCAATCTCGATTTTTTTAAATGCCTTGATATGGCAGTACACGGGCACATGGAAGGAATTGGTGTAGTAATCCCTGTCCGTAATACCGGGAATGCTGCCGAACTTGCCCTTGTCCAGAGAGACAAAGCGGCCGCTGAGGCTTTCCGCCGGGGTGGCGATGAGCGAGAAGTTCAGACCTGTCTTTTCCGACTCGTCATCGCAGCGCTTGCGCATATGGCCGATGATTTCAAGGCCGAGCTTCTGTGATTCTTCACTTTCGCCATGGTGCTTGCCGAGCAGGGACATGAGGGCTTCAGCCAGGCCGATGAAGCCCATGCTGAGCGTACCGTGCTTCAGTACCTCTTCAATGCTGTCGTCCCAGCCCAGCTTTTCGGAGTCAAGCCAGATGCCCTCGCCCATGAGGAAGGGATAGTTGCGCACCTTTTTGGAGCTCTGGATTTTGAGCCTGTGCATAAGCTGCCGAAAAACAAGATCAATCCTGTCGTCCAGCAGAGCAAAGAACTTTTGGACATCGCCTTGGGCCTCAAGGCCCAGCCGGGGCAGATTGATCGAGGTAAAGCTCAGGTTGCCGCGTCCGCAGGTCACCTGCCTGTCCTTGTCATAGACGTTGCCGAGAACCCTTGTGCGGCAGCCCATATAGGCCACTTCGCTGTTGTAGTCGCCCGGCTTGTAGTACTGCAGGTTGAACGGAGCATCCAGAAAACTGAAGTTCGGGAACAGCCGCATGGCTGAAACATCAATGGCCAATTGAAAAAGGTCGTAGTTGGGATCTTCTTTATTGTAATTGACCCCGGACTTCACCTTGAAAATCTGCACGGGAAAGATGGATGTTTCCCCGTTGCCGAGGCCCGCCTTGGTGGCCTTGAGCAGGTTTTTCGTCACCATGCGCCCTTCGGCGGAGGTGTCAGTGCCATAGTTGATGGAACTGAAAGGCACCTGGGCTCCTGCGCGCGAGTTCATGGTGTTCAGGTTGTGGATAAGAGCTTCCATGGCCTGATAGGTGCGCCGCTCGGTATATTTCAGGGCTTCTTCAGCGGCATAGGCATGGGCTTCGCCCATCATGGCCTTCTGGTCCGCTGCGACGACCTGATCAAGCTTGCGGCCAAATTCTTCCATATTGCCAAGGCGCGGGCACAGATCAACGCTGGCCAGCAGTTTTTCGGTAAAAGCCGCCGCGTCCTGGGCTTTCATATGCATGGCAATACGTACAAAGGAGCTAAAGGCCCTTTCGTATTCCTTGCGATACGTTTTAATGACGCCTTCGCTCATGGCAAAGTCAAAATGCGGCACACTCTGACCGCCGTGCATTTCATTCTGGTTGGCCTGGATGGCTATGCAGGCCAGAGCCGAATAGCTTTCAATGGCGTTGGGTTCGCGCAGATAGCCGTGCCCGGTGGAAAACCCGTTTTTAAACAGCGGGATAAGGTCTATCTGGCAGCACGTTTCCGTGAGCATGTAGAAATCTTTGTCATGAATATGGATGTCGCCATTGATGTGCGCGGCCGAGGCATCCTTGGGCAGAATGTAGTTGTCGATAAAGTACTTGGAACCCTCGGATCCGTACTTGAGCATGGTGCCCATGGCGGTATCGCCGTCAATATTGGCGTTCTCGCGCTTGATGTCTTCGTGAAGGGCCGGGGAATAAGTAAGTTTTTTATAGATATCCATGAGATACGATTCCGCATTACGGATTTTCGTATGCTCGGCGCGGTACAGTATGTATGCCTTGGCCGTCTTGGCGTAGTCGTACTGGATCAGCGTTTCTTCAACAAGATCCTGAATTTCTTCAACGTGCTTGAGGCTGCGGGCATCCAGTTTTTTGCACACTTTTTCGGTGACAAACAAAAGGTCTGTAGGGGACATATCCTCACCGCCAACGGCCTGATTGGCCTTGGTAATGGCGTTGAGAATCTTGACAGAATCAAAAGGCACTGCCGTGCCATCGCGCTTAGTGATGCTGGCGGGCATGGAGGAAGACTCCCATAACAACTGTGAAAACAACTGTGAAAAAAGTTCGTTCGCAAAACGAACGAAGGGGACACCAGTAACGTATGGGGCGGTAAAGTAAACCCAGGGGCAAGCCTGTAGCCGGGAACAGGTCGTTCCCGCAAAGGATTGGCCGGCAAAGGCCCCGTGCCGACAATCCATAGTATGACTGTTAGGGATTATACCCGACAGCCGTTGGGGTATTGTTGAAAGCAGGTCTTCCGGCTTGCCGACCACCTTTCGGCCTTCCCAGGGCATTGCCCCAGTGGCGCATGAAGAAAGGCGGCGTTTGTGCGGCTTACGGCGGCGGGTCCGCTCCCGTTTTTCACGGGATTCTCTATTAAGCCCATAGGGCGCTTTCAATGTCTAGAAAATCTCAAAAGAACTGCATCATGTCAATTGGGGCAAGCAAAAAAGGCTTCCTAGTCTCGTGGGAACAGTGCAGTTTTTAATGATAAATTTTATTATAAAGCGTCCACTCAAACCCAAAAAAAGGCCGCAAAAAAGTGCTGGGCGCGAGCTATACCCTGCCCGAAAATACACTGCCGGAACCGCCATTGAAAGTTCCGCAGCCTTTTATATGGTTGGCTGATTACTCCCTAGGTGCGAGCAACAATCTAGCGCACTGCCCTGACGATTTCAAGGCTGATCAAACCCTTGGCAACTGCGGCTTTGCAGATACGGCCTCTGGAAAACCGCACCATTTGCCATTATTGCCGGGGCATATTTTTTCAATAAATATTACCAAAAAGCGGCAAGGCAACGCACAAAATTTAATTAATTAAGCTAATTATGCGTAAATAACTGGTAAAATGATCTTACTCCAGCCGTGTAACATCGGTCTGCCGCACGTATCGGAGATGGCCGGGCTTTCCGCCCATGCCTTGCCCGCCGATATGCGCTGTGCAGCGCGGCTGGCAATCAGGCGTCCCCCCTCCCATGCCTTGCCCGCCGATTTGCCTGCCCCGCGTGGAGAAACCCGCATGCCTTGCCAAAACGAAACAACTGCGCGTTTCCAGGAGGCTCTTTAATCAGTGCTTCCCAAATACCCTTTTCCACCATACCAACATGCAATAAGAGTTTTGGGGGGTGGGGGCGTGGGGGAGGAGACCCTTTTGCAAAAGGGTCCCTCCCCCACAAAAAAACTTCAAACGGTCGCTCTTAGCCATCAGACAAAAAACCTCCGGCCTGGGGCCGGAGGTTTTTTGTCAGTGTGCGTGTCAGGGTTCGCGTGTACGCTCAACCCTGCAGGGGATGCTGTCAGGGCAAGAGCACAAGGTTGTAGGCATTGGCCTCGTCCAGATACTTTTTCGCCACTGCCTGCACCTGGGCCGGAGTCAGCTTTGCGGCCTTTTCTATGAGCTGCCGCTCAAAATCATAGGGCCGCCCCAGCAAGGCGTCGCTGGCGGCATCCGCCGCCCGGGATCCAAGGCTCTGCCGGTCACGGTAGTACGCGCCCAGCAGCCGGTTGGCCCCGGCTTCCAGCAGCGTGGCGGGCAAAGGCTTTTCCCTGATGTCGCCAATTATCTTGGCAAAGCCTTTTTGGGCCTGCTCCACCTTGTCCGGTGTGGTGCCAATATAAAAAGCCATCATACCCGCTTCGGGCATGCTGCGGTAAAACGCCGTCACCGTGTAGCCAAGCCCTTCCACATCACGCAACTGGCTGAACAGCAGCCCGCTCTGGCCCGAAAGGACAGACTGGAGCAGCATGAGGGCAGGCGCGTCCTCATGAGTCGGCGGCACGGCCTTGAATGTCTGCAGCACGTGGGCCTGGTTACGGCCGGGCAAATGCAGATCAAGCTTTTTGTCCTGCCCCCATACTGGAGCGCCGGGCGCGGCAATGTGCGTTTTGGGCACGGGCAGGGAACGTGCAAAGGCCAGCACAGCTTCGCGGTCAAAATCGCCAGAGACGGAAAGAACCCACGGCTGTCCCAGCTGTTCCTGCCAGAACGCGCGTACTTCCTTGCCTGTCAGACGATCCAGAATTTCCGTGCTGCCGAGGCCGTCATAACCGTAGGGCTGCCCCCCCGGGAAAAGAAAGCCGTTGAGCCGGGAAAACAGGTATGCCGTGGGCCTGTCGGCACGTTGCCGGATGGCGGCCTTCATGCTGTCGGCCTCACGGCGTATTTCTTTTTCTTCAAAGCGCGGGCTACGCAGCACTTCTGTCAGCATGGAAAAATAGTCCGCATTGAAGCGCGCCGGGCCGGTGACGGACAGGGTGAAGCTTTGCAGTCCGGCGCTGGCGTCGATGGCTGCCGCGCGGTCAGCAAAAAACCGTTCCATTGCCTGGGCATCCAGCTTGCCGCTGCCCGTTGTCAGGGCGCGGGCAGTGAGACCGGCGAGCCCTTGCTGGTTGGGCTTGAGGAGGGCGTTTCCGCCGGGCAACATCATATCCATGGCCACATAGGGCACGGTTGCGTCAGGTAAGAGAATAAGGGTGCGGCCTTCGCCCAGTTGCACCACTTCGCGCTCGCCCGCCTTCATGGCGCGGGCCTTTTGCGCATGGTCGCCATCGGTTCCTGGCCAGTTTTGCTGCAATATGGCCTCAAGGTCAGGCAGCTTGGCGCCCTCTGGGGCCAACACGCGCACTCGGGCCTGCCGGGGATTGATCCACTGCTGCAGCGCTTGCGCCAACTGGGCCGTATCCACATTGCGCTGGGCAAAACGCAGGTTCATTTCGGCCTGTTCGCCGCCCAGTTCAAACTGCACGGTGCCCAGCCACGAAGCGAGGCCGTTAAGCGTTTCACCGGCGCGGTCCATGTTGTCTTCAAGGTTGAACCTGGCGCGCGCGATGGCTTCTGGCTTGAAGCTTTCAGCCTTGAGCGTCGCCATATCCCTGGTCAATTCACGCCAGAAAGGTTCCACCTTTTCCACATCAAGCTGCGCGCTCAGGTACACAAGCCCGGCCCGCGCCAGACTCATGTTGCCCATGCCGATGCTGTCCACCATCTGCTTTTCATACTTGAACTTGCGGTACAGCTCTGAAGTGCCGTCGCCGCCCAAAAGATAGCAAAGCACGTCAAGATCGACAGACCGCAGGTCGCGCAGTCCGGGCGCGGGAAAGGCCATTCCCATATACACCTTGTTCCAGGGGCCGTGGACAACCTCCACGCGGGGGCCGCCCGAAGCATCGGCCAGGCTTATGGGCTGTGTTTCGGCAAGTTCGCCGCTGTTGGTCAGCCCGCCAAAAAGTTTCTGACTGTAGGCCAGCACGGCTTCCGGCTCAATATCGCCCGCCACAAGGAGCAGCATGTTCTGCGGCTGATACCAGTGCCGCACATAGGCGCGCAGGTCGTCCGCCGTTATGGCGCGGATGGTGTCCTTGAAACCGATGATGGGGCGACCGTAAACCGTGTTCTGCAGAGCCGACGTTTGCAGGCTTTCAAACAGCCTGCTCATGGGTGAATCCTGATCGCGCTCCAGTTCGGAAACGACCACCTCTTTTTCCGATTCCAGTTCCTTGGGATCAAGGGAGGGCTGGAAGGCCATTTCCTTGACCACGTCCATGCCTGTGCGCCAGTGCGCGGCGGGCATGTCGGTCATGTACCAGGTCTTGTCAAAGCTGGTCGCAGCGTTGAGGTAACCGCCAAGGGCCTCCACATCGCGGGCAACCTGGCCTTTGGGCCTGTGCTCGGTTCCCTTGAAAACCATATGCTCCAGCATATGGCTTATGCCCGCCTGCTCCGGCTTTTCATTGGCTGATCCGGTGCGGACATAAAGGCGCGTGGCCACCAGAGGGAAACGCGCATCCTTGACAATATAGACTGTAAGCCCGTTGGGCAGGCGTGTGAGCATGCGGTCGTCCTTGCGAACCGCCTCGCCACTGGCCGCCTGGGCCGTTGATGACAGAACCAGCACGAGAGCCAGAACCACCAATGAGAAAAAGCGCCGCATGAAACCTCCTGCGCTGCGGCCGCAGCCGCTTGTTGATGTCAGGCTTTTCAGCATCATGCTGCCCATTGTGGGCGGCATGAAGGAACAACCTTGCAGGGATGAAAAAAAACGGGACTTCACAGCCCCGTTTTTTATACTAGTTCTCAACGCGCCATGAAGCAAGCGCCAAGGTCCTCACGCGCGTATCAGGCCATCGGCTCGTTTCTGGAAGGACGGTACTATACCCCTCCACGCTGCCAGGCCAACCGGCCACTGGGGCCTGTTGCACCCGCCGTAAAAGCCCACGCCAACACGTACCGGGCCAACCACATTCCGTTGCGATGAGTATTTACAAAGGCCTGCGGCGAGCAAAGACGCATTGGGGTGGTTGTTACATGACGTGATACTCGGAAGGCGCTGCCCGCCCCTCACACAAAAATATCTTTGAACCACAAAAAGTTACAATAAAAGTTTTAGGGGGTGGGGGCGTGGGGGAGGAGACCCTTTTACAAAAGGGTCCCTCCCCCACAAAGTATTTCTGCTTCACAAAAAGACCCTCCCCCACTAAGCATTTCAAAATAAAACCGCGCTAGCGACTGGCAGCCTGAAGTTTGGGCAGGGTATTGGCCCCGTGGGGCAGCAGAGTCGCGCGCATATCAATGCCGCCGTTAAGTTTTTTTGCCAGCGCAAGGGCTTCGTCCAGGGTTGTGACAGTGTGGATCTTTGTTTTGGCAAAATCCGCCGAAGCCATGGAGCAGACCATGATGAGATTGTGCTTTTCCGCCGATTCCGCGAACAGAAAACCCACATAGCTGCCGATGGAAAAATTCTCGCGCAGGTCTTTTTCGCGCGCCTCCATAGTGTCAAAATCGCGAATCTGGCGCTCGGTATCCGGGCTGCCGAAACCTTCGGTGCAGGCTGACAGGATGATGATGGTGCCGCCCTCACTCACCACCGCAAGGGCGTTGGCCAGGGTTTTGATGGTCTGGTAAAAATTGATGTCCTTGGGTGCGCCGCCAGCGCTGGCAATGACCAGAGGCGTGCGCTCGGCCACATTGACGCCGTCGATGGCGTCAACCAGGGCGCAGGCCTCGCGGTGGGCCTGCACCATGTCGCCAGCCACGGCCTTGATGATGTTGTAATTGTCGTCCACCACCACGTTGAGCAGAAAACTGGGCTTGGCCAGCAGCGCGGCTTCTTCAAGATCAGTATGGAAAATATTGCTGTTTTCCATATTGGCGCTGCGCACGGCGGCATTGGAGCCGCTGCCAAAGCCCTTGTTCAGGGCCAGATTGTGGTGCCTCTGGATGGTCTCATAACTGGCTATGCCGGGCAGCAGGTATTTGGGGCCGCCGCCGTATCCGGCCAGAAAGTGGTACACCACGCCGCCAGTCAGAATGATATGGTCGCATTCCATAGCAATGCGGTTGAACCATACCTCGGTGCCATGGCTGGTGACGCCAGCCTTGACCATATCCGCCGATTCCCTGCATTTGTGGTCAACAACGCCAATGCGGTTGTAAATATCCTCGGACACAATGGCGATGTGTTCCTCACGTGACATGGGACGGTGCGAGCCTGTGGCCGTGAGGATGCGGATGTCCGCATCACGGATGCCGCACTTGTTCAGGCGGGCCACCACGGCAGGAACGTAGACATTGGGCGACTGCCACAAACGCGTGGAATCAGGCACGATAATGCATACGGTCTGACCGGGTTTGAGCATTTCTTCAAGCCTGGGTGAACCAATGGGGTTGTCCAGAGCATCGTTAATATGCTCCAGCGCGCTCTTTTTAGGCAGCGCAACTGCATTGGAATGCAGTTCAGCCGCTATAAGGCCGTTGCCAAGCTCCACTAAAAATTCCCTGTCGCCATATTTCATGTAATGCTGTGCCATGAGTCGTGTCCTGTTAGTTGCTGTACGCAAATACAGCGCGTGGCTTGTTCGGGATGATTCTGCCATCACGCAGTTCGCTCTGGAATTGTTATGCCTCATGCAGAGTTTTGTGAAGCGGCAAAAGTCCGGTTCCGGCGGCATCAGCGCTACGCAAACAGCGCGTTACCCGTCATCACAAGGCCCGCGCAGGCCAGCATGATATCAATAAGAAGCCGAAAGGTCGCTTCAGACAGGCCAAGCACAAAGCGTTTACCCAGAAAAGTACCCACCGCCAGCGCCGCCCCCACCGCAAGGCCATTGCCCAGTACGGACAGAGGCAACCCACCCACAGCCCCAAAAGCCAGAGCCTTGGCAAGGTACACGGCTATGGAGGCGGCCGCCTCAGTGGCAAGCAGCGCGCCCTTTACCAGCCCGAATCCGGCAAAAATGGGCACGGTCAGCGGTCCTGTGGAATACACAACTCCCGTGAGATAGCCCACAATGCCCCCCGCCAACGCCACTTGCCAAGGCCCCAGGCGCATACCGTGCGTACGGCTGGCCCGCCGCAACCCGATGAGTGCAAAAAAGAAAAGGCCGATGCACAGGTTGGAAATGTCCGCAGGCATAATCCAAAGCGTACGCACACCCAGCACCGCAGCAGGCACGGCCGTCAGCGAATAACAGGCAAAGGCCTTGAGGTTTATCTGGCGTCGCCAGGCGACCACCCTCGAGGCATTGCCCACAATTGAAGCAACGGCCATGATGGGGATGGCAGCCTTGGGGCCAAAGGCCAGACTCAGTATTGGCAGCAAAATTATGGATGAACCAGTGCCCACAACCCCGCTCACGGCTCCGGCCGCAATGCCGCATAAGGCAATGAGCGTGTATATCACGGCCGACCCCAGGTTCTGCGCAAGATTAGAGGGACGTAGCCTGCCCCATCCGGTGCAGATAACCTCCGGGATGGCGCGGTGTCAGGAAGCTCGGCTCCAAAAATTCCCGCGTCAAATCTGGAAACTTTTTGAGCTAAACTGAAAGACCATAAAGGTTTTTGTGAGGGGAGCGGGAGGAGCCCTTTTGCAAAAGGCTCCTCCACAAAACATTTCAAGGTGCGTTGTTCTAGCCGCCGAGGTAGGCGTCCTTGACCTTGGGGTTTTCCAGCAGTTCCTTGCCCGGCCCTTCCAGTACCACCCGGCCCACTTCAAGAATGTAGGCATAGTGCGCTACGGAAAGTGCCGCATAGGCATTCTGTTCGACCAAAAGCACGGTTTTGCCATCAGCATTGATGCGCTTGATGATTTGAAAAATCTCGCGCACCAGTAGAGGAGCCAGGCCAAGAGACGGCTCGTCAAGCATCAGCAGGTCAGGACGGCTCATGAGCGCCCGCCCCACTGCCAGCATCTGCTGTTCGCCGCCGGAAAGGGTGCCGCCCTTCTGCCAGCTGCGTTCTTTAAGCCGGGGAAAGAGCGTGTACACCCACTCGATGTCGTCCGCGATTTCCTTGCGGTCGCTGCGGGAGTACGCGCCGAGCATCAGGTTTTCCTCCACCGTCAAATGCGGCAGGATGCGCCGCCCTTCGGGTGAGAGCGAGATACCCCGCCGTACCATATCTTCGGGCTTGAGGCCCATAAGGGACGCCGGGGCTTCGCCTTCGTGCCTGGTGAGCAGAATCTCGCCGGTCACGTTTTTGTTCAGCCCTGCGATGGAACGGATAATACTGCTCTTGCCCGCGCCGTTGGCTCCGATGAGCGTCACTATACTGCCGCGCGGAATCTTGAGGCTCACACCCTGCACGGCCTGAATGCCGCCATAGCGCACATGAAGGTCACGAATTTCAAGCATACTGCACCATATCCATTATATCTCCAACCCGTGTGGCAATTTTTGCGCCGCACATCAGAACATGCCGCCCGCGCCCATGTCCTCGCCAAGATAGGCGCGAACCACCACCGGATTGTTGCGAATTTCATCCGGGCCGCCTTCAGCGATAAGGGCACCGTATTCCATAACCCAGATATACTGGCACACGCCCATGACAACCTTCATGTCGTGCTCGATAAGCAGAATGGTCAGGTCAAATTCGTCACGAATATGACCAATAAAGTGCATGAGATCGAGGCTTTCCTGGGGGTTCATGCCTGCGGCGGGTTCGTCCAGCAGCAAAAGGCGTGGTTGGGTGGCCAGGGCTCGCGCTATTTCAAGACGGCGTTGCGCGCCGTAGGGCAGGCTGCCCGCAAGATCATCAAGGTGCGCGCCAAGGTTGACCCTTTCGGCCAGTTGACGGCTTTTTTCCCTGATTTCAGCTTCTTCGCGGTAAAAGGACGGCAGTCCCAGAGGGGCCATCCACCAGGGGCAATGCCGCCGCACGTGGCAGCCGACCATGATGTTTTCGAGCACGGTCATATGCTGGGAGAGACGGATATTCTGGAAGGTACGGGCCATGCCGCGCCGACAGATATCATAGGGCTTCAATCCCTTGATGCTCTGTCCGTCAAGGATGACTTCACCTTCCTGGGGTGTGTAAAAACCGCTCAGCACGTTGAACGCGGTGGTTTTTCCCGCGCCGTTGGGGCCGATGATTCCCGCAATGCCCCCCTTGGGCAGGGCCAGAGAAAGCTCGCTCACCGCAGTGACGCCGCCAAAACGCATGGTCATGCCCTTGGCGATCAGCAGCGCTCCTTCATAATGAGGGGGACGGGGCAGATGGAATTCGCTCATGCCTTTTGCCTCCTCAAAAATGCGCCTATGCGCTTCCAGGTCAATTCCCTTGTGCCCATGATGCCTTCCCGCCTGAACAGAATGATGCCCAGCAACACAAGCGAAAAGACCACCATGCGCATGCCGGGGATGCCCGGTATTTCAAACAGGCCAAAGATGTCTATGGGTTCTTCAATGGCGCGTAGCCATTCCAGAAGAATGGTGATGATTGTCGCGCCAAGGAGGCTGCCCGTCAGCGAGCCGAGGCCGCCAGCAACCACGAACATGAGCACGTTGAATGTCAGCAGAAAGTTGAACATCTTGGGGTCAATGGTGGAAAGATGGCTGCCCAGAAGCGCCCCGCCCACTCCGGCAAAAAACGCGCCGATGCAGAACGAAAGCACCTTGTTCCAGAACACGTTGATACCCATGACGCTGGCGGCGATTTCATTGTCGCGTATACAGCGCAGTACGTTGCCGTAATTGCTGAAAACAAGCCGCACCAGCACAATGAGCGTGAGGAGCATCCATCCGTAGCACACCAACAGCGTGGCATGCGAGGGTATGCCCTTGATGCCCAGGGAGCCGTTGGTGACGGGGGTGGCGTTGACGATGAGCACCCGGATGATCTCGGCAAAGCCAAGCGTGGCAATGCCGAGGTAGTCATCCCCAAGCCGCAGCACGGGGACGGCGATAAAAAAGGCAAATATGGTGGCGACCACTCCGCCGGCCAGCACCGACGCCCAGAAGGGCGTGAACAGCTCGGAGAAGGGCCAGATTATGGGTTCAAGAATCCACATCATTTCCTTTTGTTCCGGCGGCAGAATGCACAAAGCCGAAACATAGGCCCCCACGGCAATGAAACCGGCATGCCCAAGGGAGAAAAGACCTGTGAACCCATAGATGAGGTTGAGCGAAAGCGCCAGAATGGCATTGATGAAAATGAGCTTGGCGATGTAAATCTGGTAGTCGCCAAGAAAAAATTCCGCCTGCCATACCGCACAGCCCACCAGGGCCATGGCCAGTATGCTCAAGATCGTGCTGCTGTTCAGGCGCATCAGATTTTCTCCTCCGTGCGATCGCCTAGCAGGCCCGTGGGCTTGTAAAAGAGCACAAGCACAAGCAGCACAAAGGCAAAGGCGTCACGGTACCCAGAAAGCTCCGGCATGAAAGCCACGGTCATGATTTCCACAAAGCCCAGGGCCACGCCGCCGATAACCGCCCCCTGGATGGAGCCGATGCCCCCGAAAACGGCGGCTATAAAGGCTTTGAGGCCGGGCATGATGCCCATGTAGGGATGCACCTGGGGATACCGCAAGGCCCACATGATGCCCGAAGCAGCAGCCAGCGCCGAGCCGATGCAGAATGTCAGGGCAATGATGTTGTCCACCTTGACCCCGAGCAGACGCGTGGTTTCGATGTCCTTTGATATGGCGCGCATGGCCAGGCCCGGCTTGGTGCGGTAGACCACATACAGCAGAATGCCCACAAGCACGATGGTCATACAGGGCACAAACGCGGTGAGCGGCAGGATGCGCAAACCGCCGATCAGCCATTCAGACACGAGCCAGTCGGGTTGCAGCACGGGACGCGGTTGGCCGGTAAAAATCACCACAGCCAGGCTTTCGATAAAAAAGGACACGGCAATGGCGCTGATAAGCGCAGAAATTCGTGGTGCGTCACGCAGGGGCCGATAGGCCACCCTTTCAATGATGACACCCAGCAGGCTTGCACCTGCAACGGAAACCACAGCGGCCACAGCCCAGGGCCAGCCGAAGGCAAAGGTGCCAAAAAACACAAAATAGGCGCCAACCATCAGAATGTCGCCGTGGGCAAAGTTAATAAGTCGTAAAATGCCGTATACCATGGTGTAGCCGATGGCTATCAACGCATAGAGCGATCCCAGGGTAAGGGCGTTGAAACAATGCTGCAAAAACATGTCAAGGCTCATGTAGCCACCTCGGCAGCCGTTCACGGTAGCGGCGGATCAAAGGCCGCAAAGCCCCCTCCGCGGACGGCAGCAAAAAAGAGGAAAAGCGCCCCGCAGCGTTTGCGCTGCGGGGCCGAAAAAAACAACCAGCTTACTTGGGCGTCACTTCACCCACGTAAACGCGCTTGCCATCTTTGTATTCAATGATGCCCACGGGCATTTCAGCGTCGTGGGTGGCATTGATGGAAAGCAGGCCGAGAGCGGTGGGCAGATCCTTGGTTTCGGCCAGAGCCTTGGCAATGGCCTGGGGCTCGGCAGACTTGGCGCGCTTGATGGCGTCAAGAATGAGGAAGTAGGTGTTGTAGCCAAGAGCGCCGTTAACGTTGGTTTCCTTGTCAGGATAGGTGGCCTTCCAGGCTTCGGTGAAGCGCTTGGCAACTTCGCTCATGTTGGGCATGGCGGGGTCGTAAGGGAAGGTGGTGTGCAGGAAGCCTTCAGCAGCCTTGCCGCCGAGCTTGAGCGTGTCGGGGTTATCCATGGCGTCCGCGCCCATAAGGCGGAACTTGGCGCCCAGTTCGCGGGCCTGCTTCATGATGATGGCGCCTTCAGCAAAGTAGGCGGGCATGAACACGATGTCGGGGTTTTTGGAAATCAGTTCGGTCAGCTGGGCAGTGAAGTCCTGGTCGCCGGAGCTGTACTTGAGGGTAGCGACCACATCGCCGCCCTGCTTTTTGAAGGACTTGGAGAAGAAGCTGGACAGGCCCACGGCATAGTCGTTGGTCATGTCCATAAGAACGGCGGCTTTCTTGAAGCCCAGGTTTTCACGGGCATAGGTGGCCGCAGCGGCGCCCTGATAGGGGTCGATGAAGCAGGCGCGGAAGTAGTACTTCTTGCCCTGGGTCACAAGGGGATTGGTGCAGGAGGTACCCACGCCGGGGACCTTGGCTTTTTCGGCGACTTCAGCGCCAGCCATGGCAAGGGAAGAGCCGTAGGTGCCGATAAGGGCCACGACCTTGTCACGTTCCACAAGGCGCTTCACGGCATTGGCCGCTTCAACCTTGTCGGACTTGTTGTCCACAACAACCAGTTCAACGGGGCGGCCGAGAACGGTGGGCATTTCTTTGTGGGCCAGGCGGACGCCTTCAAGTTCAAGCTGACCGCCAAAGGCATTCTGCCCGGTCAGGGGAAGGTAAACACCGATTTTAACAGGAGCGGCATCAGCGGCAGGCGCCTGGCCGGCAAAACCAAGGGTGAGCGCCAGCCCGGCCAGCGCTGCAAAAAGTTTTCCCAGTTTCATCCTTTCCCTCCAGGTTTTTTTGTGTTCGCAGGGCTGCGCCAAAGGGCGGGCCACTAGACCCGAATACTAAACAATTTGGACGAAGCCTGCAATTCAGAAATCCCATGAACTCATAAAAATCAGGCAAAAAGACTGGCATAGCGCGCAAAAAGCCGCTTGCCGGGGCGCGAAAAACGATCCCATTCGCCCGTAAGCGCCAGACCGGGAACAATGGCCCGCACCACAGGCAGGTCAAAATCCTTTCGGCTGATATCCACGTAAAGCGGATTTCTGCCATGGTCAGCCAGCACGGCTTCAAGCAGACGGCAGTTGTCTTCGGGCGATGCGAGGCTGTAGTCCGGCAAATCCTCAAGAAAGCGCACAGGCAGTCCCGCAAGGCCGGGGCCGGAAGGCCGGGGCCGCGTGCTTTGAGACGTTGAATACGGCCAGGGCGTCTCGGTAAGCGCCGCCAGAGCCGCCCGCTGTCCATTAAGGTTGGCTCCCGTGGCACGGGCAATGCTGCCGTCGCGCCCCATGACAAAGCACTGGTACACGGGTAAGCCAAACTCGGTGGTAATATCCTGAAACTGCACGCTGATGCCGCAGGCCGCATAGTCATCCAGCAAGGACTGTATGCGCTCGTCACGGCTTTTAAGGCGAAAACACCGCAAACGGCTGAAGGGCGTGGTGGCTTCAGCGTCGCGCTCAAAAATCTCCGTCAGTGCCGCCTGCCTGGCCTCATCCAGAGTGTTGCCAGAAGCGAGCCCCGTTGAACCGCCAGCCAGAAAGAGCGCCGGTTCGTCCAGATTGCAGAACAGAAAAACAGCCTGGGCCGGAACCAGCATTGGGCGGCCATCGGCCCCCACAGCGGTGAGCCAGTGCAGGGGCGCATCCATATAGGGCGCTTCAACCGGCAAAAGATTGGGGGCAAGGGCCGCCCTGCCCTGCGCCTGCAGCTCAGAAAACCGGGCCTTGCAGAGGGGCATGGCATGCTTGCGGCCAACTACCTGCCCTGCTTCGCCCTTTGCGCCAGCCTCCGCCGGGCCGACGCTCACGTAGGCACTGGCCCTTTCAACAATTTCCATCGCATAGGAAGCCCTGGCGGCTGCCAGAGACATCCCCCGCCCGTAGGCCGTGGCCTGCCCGCGCAGCCGGTGGCGCACAGCGCCGCTGCGCACTTCAATATCCACCTGCCAGGGCCTGAGCAGGGCTATGGGCGAAAGCGAAGCTTCGTGCCGCATTTCTGGCCCGGCTATGGTTCCCGACTCCATCAGGGCGTCCAGCGCGCGCAAAAAGGTCTTCTGCGCTGCGGGACGTTCCCAGGCGGGCGCGGGGTCAGCGCGCAGCCGCGCATGCTGGTCCGCGATACTGCCCGCATGGGCGGCCATGGCCATGGCTGCTGCTTCAATGTCTTCATCCGGGAACAGCGGTACAATGCCAGCTTCAGACGGACGCGGCAAGGCATGATGCTCACAAATATTGGTACAAAAAAGTTCGCTCCAGGCGGCGCTGGCTTCAGCGTCCGGCTGGCTTGCCGCGCGAAGGTACAGCGCAGGGCTGGCATGAGCCAGACGGATGCCCGCATCAGCGGGAAAATCGGCGCAAGCCTGCGCATGTTGGGGCAGCAAAATGCCGCACTCCAGCAGCAAGGCCGCCAGAACCGGCCGTGTGAAGGCGTCGTTGGCCGCATCATAGCAGGTAGCCGCCAGACGGGCCAGCTCTTCAGTTTTTTCAGCGCTCAGCAAACGCAAAAGATGCTGGTGTAAAAAATCGTCCATAGGCGCGGCTTCAAGACGCACCAGAGCAGCGGCAAAATCGAGATCAGACGGCGGCACACAGGAAAAATATCCCGTGGTGGCCTGGGTCTCTTCATGCGTGTAAGCGTAGTCGAGTATTGGCAAGTGGTCGGTAGAAGGAGCATCGTCCCTGATCATGTCAACTCTCTCAAAGTTTTTTCGCATTGAGAATATCTATTCGCAATGCTTCCAAAGACGCCAGCTCCGGCGTTTAACCGCGCAGATAAACTGCGCTTACGCCTCCGGGGCGGGCGTCTGCTCCCGATCCGCCAGAGCAATTTCAAAAAGAACTTGCTCCAGTGTGGTTGGACAGAATATGCCCAGACCAACCTACACTTTTACTGGGAAAACGCCAGACCAAAAGCAGTGCCGCAGCAATGCACAAAAAAGCGGGCCGCAAGCGGCCCGCCAATAAAAAAAACGAAAGCCCTGACGTGCAGGGCTTTCGCAAAGCGATTAACGCTTGGAGTACTGGTACCGTGCGCGGGCAGCGCGCAGGCCGTACTTTTTACGTTCTTTCTTGCGGGCATCCCGTGTGAGGAAGCCGGCTTTCTTGAGCATGGGGCGCAGGGCCGGGTCAACCATCAGCAGGGCACGGGAAATACCGTGACGCACAGCTTCGGCCTGACCGGTCACGCCGCCGCCAGCCACGTTGATGCGCACATCAAGCTTGTCGGCAAGCTTGGAGAGCACCAGAGGCTGACGAATGATCATCTGCAGGGTCTTACGGGGAAAATATTCCTCGAAAGAACGCCCGTTGACCGTGATGCCGCCGGAACCGGCATAGATGCGGGTACGCGCCGTGGCGGTCTTGCGACGGCCGGTGCCGTATTCAAATTTCTCGCTCATGGCATTCTACTCCTTAATGCGGCAGCGTCAGCGGCTGGGGATTCTGGGCCGTATGGGGATGTTCGGTCCCGGCGTAAATCTTGAGTTTCTTCAGCATGGCGCGGCCCAGGCGATTCTTGGGCAGCATGCCCTTCACGGCAGTCATCAGGACGCGGGAGGGCTTGTCAGCCAGCACGTCGCCGAGAACGGAGGTCTTGAGGCCGCCGACCCAGCCGGAGTGCCGGTAGTATTTTTTATCGGTCAATTTTTTGCCGGTAACTTTGATCTTTTCGCAGTTAACTACCACGATAAAGTCCCCGTTATCCATATGCGGGGCGAATTCAGGCTTGTGCTTGCCGCGCAGGCGGTGGGCGATCTGGCTGGCCAGACGACCGAGCACCTGATCCTGAGCGTCAACCACGAACCATTCGCGATTGATGTCTTTGGGGGTGGGGCTGAACGTCTTCATCGGAGTGACTCCTCACATCTGCAAATATCAGCAGCCCTCAGGCTGCAAAAAAGTTCATTGCGCGATGCGCCGTCGAACGGGGGTGACGACATTTATCGCAGTAAAGATGGCTTCAATACGGCAAACCCCAGAAACTGTCAAGAGCAGCCGCACCAATATCCACCCACGGGCCATAACCCAAGGGCAGTGACATGAAGCCCTTGAGCTTTACCCCATCTGCCCATATACTGCCAACTGTTTTTCCGACCCGTACCCGGAGAAAGTATGGCGGATATTCGCAAGAGCTTGCTTCAACTAATTTTTTCAGGCGCATATCTTTTGCGCTGGAACGATAAGCTCCGTCCAGTGGAACTGCTTGAAATCGACAAGCAGGCACACAAGATGCTGCTGGCCTGCGTGCTGTGGCATGAAAATTCTCTCGGCATGTCTGAAGAAAAAAGGGTGAGCCTTGCCAATGACATCATTGAAGGCGGGCTGTTTGACTATTTTTACCGCCTCATCATCACCGACATCAAGCCCCCCATCTTTTATAAAATCAAAGAAAACCCCGACCAGCACCAACAGTTGACCGAGCACGTACTGGAACGGCTGCAACCGGCCCTCGCGCCCCTTGGCGACTTCTGGCAGCGCATGTGCCGCTGGCACCGCAGCCCCGACGAAGGCAGCCTGCCCCGCCGCATACTCACCGCCGCCCACCTCTATGCCTCGCAATGGGAATTCAACCTCATCAAGCCGCTCAACAGCCCTTTTGACGAAGAGATGGACGATATCGGCCAGTCCTTTGTGGACAGGCTGGACAGCTTCAGCGACTTGAGCGGCCTTGACCAGATGCGCCAACAGGGTACGGCGCTTATCCGCCTGGCCAACCTTTGCGGACAGTTGCGCTTTCAGATACGCTGGACGCAAGCGCCGCGCATTCCGGCCACCTCCGTTCTTGGACACATGTTCATCGTGGCCAGCTTCGCCTATTTTTTCAGCCTGTCTGTAAACGCCTGCCCTGCACGAGCCAACAATAATTTTTTCTGCGGTCTTTTTCATGACCTGCCCGAAGTGCTCACCCGAGACATTATCTCGCCGGTCAAGCGATCCGTGGCAGACCTGCCCAAGATTATTAAAGAATATGAAGAAAAAGAACTGGAGCGACGCATTTTTGCCCCGCTTCGCCAGCAGGGCTTCACCGCGCTGGTGGAACGCATATCCTATTATCTTGGGCTTGAGGTACAGTCGGAGTTTCAGGAGTGCGTTCGGCGCAACGGCAAGATTGAAAAAATATATGACTTCGGCGCATTGCAGCACGACTGCAACTTGGATACGCTGGATCCCAAGGACGGCCGCCTCATCAAGGATTGCGACAACCTCGCGGCCTTTCTTGAGGCCCACAGTTCCATCCGCAACGGCGTTTCATCACCGCACCTGCTCGAAGCCCGCGTCCGCCTGCTGACCCTGCTGCGCCAAAGCCCCCTCGCCTGCCTCAAGCTGGATTCCCTTCTGGCAGACTTTGACTAGCCGCCAGGCACACCACCGCCATGCATACCAGCACACGCCTTTCTACCGCTCTGCCCACCCCGCTACCCGGCGCTGCGTCGCCCGGCAGGGCCGTTTTGTTCGCCCTGTTTCTCTCGCTGGCGGCATGGCTTGCGCCCTCCACAGAGGCATTGGCCCTCACCGCCTCCAAGGGTCTTTCTTTTTACGCCCGGGATATGGAGTACTATTACAAGGAAAAACGCCCCGAAACACTGCCGGGCATCCTCCGCACCTTTGACGCGCAGAACGTCCTCTATGACAGGCAAAAACAGCTCACCCTGGCCGCTTTTCTTGCCGAGGCCCTCAAGTCGGAGCCCACGGCCCGCCAGACCCTGCTGGCGCAGCTTCCCACACTGAGCAGGGACGGCAAGCGCACCCTGGCCTGGGCCGTGCACCTGGCACAACTGACGGACGAAGCCGCCCTCATGAACCAGTTGCTGGACAAACAGGACGCCATACTCCTGCAGCAGATCCACCAGAATCCCACGCCCCTGCTGCAATGGGACATCACCAGCGAAAAAACCGTTTTGCAAATGTACTGGGCCGCATATACAGCTTCGGGCAATGTGGCCTATCTGGACGCCATCATTGACGCGGCCCTTCGCTACGCCGACCTCAACTCCAGCGGCAGGCAGAATGATCCGGCTTTTTCCGTAAGCCAGACGGCCGCCGCCTCACTGTACGAAATGAGCCCGCGCCACGAAGGCGTCCAGGAACGCGTGCAGCAAAGACTCAAGGGACTTTCCGGCCCAAGGGCCGAGACCCTGCGAACCATTTTGCGGAAATAGAGTAAGAGTTGGGGGGAAAATGCTCTGTGGGGGAGGAATGCTTTGTGGGGGAGGGACCCTTTTGCAAAAGGGTCTCCTCCCCCACACCCCCACCCCCTAAAACTCTTGGTGTAATTACGTGACGCGCCAAGGGTTTTCTGATCTGGAGCAGGGGTTTCAGAAATAACGTCTTTCTGACATCACACCATCTCAAAATTATCTGCTCTCGCGCTTGCCGCCCTGACCAGCATAGATTCCCCTTCCTGACTCATGCGTCATACCGTTCTACGCGGGCTATCGTCATATGGCGTGGTGGAGTCCCTACTACAAGCGCATGCCTGATTGGCATGGTTGCCAGAGCTTTCAAGCATACGTCCGTTCACAGCAGGGGCACGGCCACAAGCAGACCCGCCATGCCCATGAGGCAGGCCCCGGCCAGGGTTTCAATGAGCGTAAGACGCCTGCTCAAAAGGCTCCGCACCGCCGGATGCCCAGTGGCGGCGGCCAGCCCGGCGTCCCACGCAAAAACGAGTCCCGCCATCCACGCGCCCGCAAAAAGCTGCTGTTTCAGGCTGGCGGCTGATCCCATTATGGTGGTCATGAGCGTGAGATAGAAAATGGCATTCTTGGGATTGAGCAGGGCCGACGCCAGCCCGGTAAGCAACTGCTTGCCCGCCGCAAGAGGTGTGGCTGCATTAAGGTGAAAATTCGCCGGCTGCCGCCCTGAACGCACAAGCGCCCAGCCCACCCACAGCAGATACCCCGCGCCCGCCAGTTCCATACAGCGATAAAGCCACGGCCACTGCCGGATGAACGACCAGCCCGAAACAGCCAGGGCAATATACAGGGCATTGCCCAGCGCGATGCCAAGACAGATGAACGCGGCCCCGCGCAAACCACGCCGTGCCGCGTGCCCTACTACCAGAAAAAAATCCGGGCCGGGACTGAGCAAAGCCATGAAGTGCGCCAGCGCCAGTGCGGGAAATGTGGGTGCTATGAACTCCGCGAGAATCTGTGTCATGAGATGATGCCTCCTGCACAGACCCTACCCCCCTGCCGGATTATTTCTTGTACGAATGTGACGCGCCCTTGCGATAGCAGCCTGGCGTCACAGAATAGAACTTCACAAACATGCGGTGCAGGTGGCTCTGATCCGCGTACCCGGCAGCAGCGGCGGCTTCCGCGATGCTTTTGCCCTGGCGCAGCAAACGGCGGGCCTTTTCAAGGCGCAGGCAGTGCAGATAGCTTGCCGGGGGCAGCCCGGTGCCACGCCTGAAGGCGCGGGAATAGCTTTCGCGGCGCAGACCGGATATTTCCGCCAGTTGGGACACCGCGTGACGCTCCGTGCACAGGCTGCCCTCCTCCCCGGCTGGCAAAAACCGCACGGCGCTGTCGCAGTCCTCGTCGGCGGGCCTGAAGCAGCCATAGCCACGCTGCAACTGAACCAGCAGATCAAGCAGCGCCTGCTCGCTGCCTGCCTGACCAGCCAGCATTGCCTGTATGACTTCAAGGGCACTCGCATAGAGCGCGTTGTCCCGAATCAGGGGAAGCACCGCCACGCAGTTTTCCGGCAGGCCCAAAACCGGGCAGACGCGCTGCGCGAACCAGCGGCAATCCACGTGCGCCATGTGGTAACTTCTGGACTGCCCGTCCACGGGGTTGCAGCTATGGGCGACGCCCGGCCCGATAAGCACAAGGTCGCCCTTCTGCGCCTCGTACATCTGGCCGTGCATCTGGCCGTGGGTCTGGCCGTGGGTGTGGCCGTGGAGCCGAAACCGAGTGCGCCCTTCAAGAATGGCCCCAAGTGACCAGCTGGAATGAAAGTGTTCTGCGTAGGGTTGCACGCTGTCCAGGGTTGTCCGCACCTCCACAAAGGGCAAGGCTTGCGGAGCGGCAAACGTCTGTACGGCAGAATGGGATTCATGCGGCATGATTGCACCAACAATAAAGAAAAACTGACCAATTTTTTGCTGAAACGCCCCGTCAAGCTCCAACGTCCATTGCGGACGCTTGCGGTCAGACGCTGACGCCCGAAACGGCTGTGCCAAATAGCAGAAAAGCGCGACCCCGCAGCCGAAAAGTCGGAAACGGCTACTTCAACACAAATTGTGGCACTGTAGGCAGACTACCTTTAAGTTGGTGCGACGCCTGAAGATACTCTCTCAGGAACCCCGCTTCGGGCCAAAACACCCTAAGCACCCTGTTAACCCACAATAAAAGTTTTAGGGGGTGGGGGCGTGGGGGAGGAGACCCTTTTTCAAAAGGGTCCCTCCCCCACAAAGCCTTTTCCCCCACAGATCATTTCTCCCCACAAAACCTTTCTTCCCACCAAACTAATGCGCGGAACCCCAGTCATTGCCCACGCCCCAGTCGACCACCAGCGGTACGGAGAGGGGTTCGTTGCCGGGCATGACCGCGCTCATAAGCTCGGCCACGCGCGCCCCGGCGGCCTTGGCGGCGTCCTGCGGCACTTCCAGCAGCAGTTCGTCGTGCACCTGAAGCAGCAGGCTGGCTTTGCAGTCCCGCAGTTGCGCATCCCGGGCCACGGCCAGCATGGCCAGCTTGATGATGTCGGCGGCTGAGCCTTGAATCACAGTGTTGATGGCCTGACGTCTGGCCAGGGCATAGGCCTGTCCGTTGGCCGAATGGATGTCGGGCAGAAGGCGGCGGCGGCCGCCAAGCGTGACCACGTAGCCCTGGCGCTTGGCCGTGGCTTCAATTGATTCGTAAAATTCCTTGAGGCCCGTGAGGCGCGCGAAGTAGCGGGCAATGAACTCTTTGGCTTCATTGGTGGTGATTTTAAGTTCCTGGGCCAGTTTTTGCGCGCCCATCCCGTAAATGAGGCCAAAGTTGATGGTCTTGGCATTCCGGCGCTGGTCGGGGCTCACCTGGTCAGGGGGCAGGTCATAGACCAGGGCGGCAGTGCGGGCGTGGATGTCCTCGCCATTACGAAAAGCTTCAAGCAGGGCGGCATCTTGCGACATGTGGGCCAGAACGCGCAGTTCCACCTGCGAGTAGTCGGCGGATACCAGGGAGTGATCGGCCCTGGCGATGAAGCAGGAGCGCATGCGCTTGCCGAGTTCGCCACGCACGGGAATATTCTGCAAATTAGGGTTGCTGGATGAAAGGCGTCCTGTGGCGGTGGCCTTCTGGTTAAAGGTCGTGTGGACGCGGCCCTGGCTGTCCATCAGGCGCGGCAGGGGATCAAGATAGGTGGAGCGCATCTTTTCAAGCTTGCGGAATTGAAGGATACTTTCCACCACAGGATGGCGGCTTGCCAGTTTTTCAAGGGTTTCCTGACTGGTGGAGGCCTGCCCGCCCCTGGTTTTGCGCGGCGAGGGAAGGTCAAGGGTGCTGAAAAGCACGTCGCCAAGCTGCTGGGCCGAGCGGATATTGAATTCCTTGCCCGCCGCCGCGTAAACTGCGGCCGTCAGTTTGTCGAGTTCGGCCTGCACATCGGCAAGAAAGGCCTCGAACGCGGGAACGTCAATGGCTATGCCTCGGCCTTCCATATCCGCCAGCACCGGGGTGAGGGGCAGCTCAAGATCATTATAGAGCCGCAACAGATCATCCTGCTGCATGCGTGCTTCAAGCACCGCCGCCATGCGCAGGGCCAGCAGCGCCGGGCCGGGGCCGTCGTCGCGCAGGGGCGCGCCCCAGTGCACGGCAAGGCGCGGCCAGCCGTAATCACTTTCTTCAGGATTTATAAGGTAGGCGGCCAGGCCAAGATCCATAAAAAAATCCGGGGATTTTTTTCGCGCCAGTTCTCGCCAGCAAGGAGCCGCGGTCAGCAAGACTTTGAGGTCAGGCGTAATGATACGCCGCGCGTGGGAGGCCCAGGCGCAAAGCTCGTCCGCGCCGCCCATCCAGCAGACATCCTCGCCGCCCGTCACAGCGGCATGGGGCGCGGCGCTCGCGCCTCTGGGCCATACCAGGGCCAGGTCAAGGCCACTGCAGTTTGGCAGATCTGCGGCAATAAGCACTTGCGGGGCCGCCTTTTCTTCGGCCACTTCAAGAAGACTCATCTGCGCGCCAGCACCCTTGGGCGGCTGGGACTGCGACCCCTGCCGCGCGGGGGCAGGGTCGGCCCCGTTGTTTTTTTCTGCCAAAAGCGTGGCGGACGCGCCCGATGCAATGGATGCAGCGGATACGGCGGACGCGCCAGATGGCGCGGATGAAGCGCCGTTTTGCGTGCGGGGCTTTGCCCCTTCTGCGGCAGCGCCGGACTGTCCGGAAAGCTGCATGCGCTCCAGCGACGCCATTTCGCGGCGCAGGGCGTGCAGTTCGAATTCTTCGGCCAGGGCCGCGCAATGGGCCGCGTCGATGGGACGCACCTGAAGGTCGCTCAGTTCAAGGCCGGTGCAGACATCCAGCGACAGTCTGGTCAGCCTGCGCCAGGTGAACATGTCGTCCAGATGGTCGCGCAGTTTGTCCTGAAGTTTGGGGGGCAGCAGGGCGAAATGGTCGCGGATATCCTCAAGGGTTGGGCATATCTCAAAAATCTTGGCGGCGGTTTTGGGGCCAATGCCGGGCACGCCGGGAATGTTGTCGCTGGTGTCGCCCACAAGGGCCTGCACATCGGCCCATTGGGCAGGGGTCAGGCCGCTTTCTTTTGTAAACTGTTCGGAAGTAAGCAGTTTTTCTTCCTTGAAAGCTGGGTCCCACATGAAAATATTGGGGCCAAGGCATTGCTTGAGGTCCTTGTCGCCGCTGACAATGACCACGGGGCGCTCTTTTGAGAGGCGCGCTGCCAGGGAGGCTATGCAATCGTCGGCCTCGCAGCCGTCGGAAACCTCAAGGCTCATGCCAAGGGCAGTGACCATGCGTTCGATGGGTTCCATCTGCCGGATCAGGTCTTCGGGGGTGGCGTCACGGTTGGCCTTGTACAGGGGATAGATGTCATGCCGGAAGTTCTTGCCCCTGCCATCCTTGACGAACAAAAAATACTGCGGCCTTTCTTCACGCAGAATACGCAGAAGCACACGGGTCACCACCACCAGGGCGTTGGTGGGAAAACCGTCGGAACGCTGCATGTTTCTGTTGGCGAAAAATCCCCGGTAAATAAAGGCGGAGCCATCCATCAGAAAAACGGGGTCGGCGGCAAGGTCAAGGCGATTTTTTAAAGACATGACAGACCGTGGGTTGAAGGTGAGAAAAAGCCCGCACGCTTTTTGCGCACGCGGCCCTTGCAGATAAATCAAGCCATGCGTATACTATAGTGATGGAAACAAGTCCGCAAGTGACAGCTTCCATTCAGGGTCCGCTCCTGCACGTGAGCGTGGGGGGCGGCTGGAATATAGATACGGCCTGGCCCCCTGAAGCCGAAGCCGCCCTCAAGGCTCTGGCCAATCAGAGCATTCACGAACTTTGCCTGGAGAGCGATGGTCTCAAAGCCTGGGACAGCAGCCTGCTGGTCTTTCTTGTGCAGCTTACCAAGGCGGCCGAGGATCGCAAACTGCGCATCCAGAACCATTTGCCCGAAGGTCTTGAGCGTCTTCTCAAACTGGCTTTTGCCGTGCCTGCCAAGGCAGGGTCTGACCGCAAAAAAGAAAGCCTCAGTTTCGTGCAGCGTGTGGGCCAGGCCACCCTGGACCTGCCGCCGCGCATAACCGATTTTGTGAGCTTTGTGGGTGAGGTGACGCTGTCTGTGGGCCGTCTTATAGTGGGCCGGTCGCAGATGCGCCCGCAAGACCTGCTGGCAGCCATGCAGGAATGCGGCGTGCAGGCGCTGCCCATCATCTCCATAACCAGCATGCTTTTTGGCCTTATTCTGGCCTTTGTGGGCGCGGTGCAGCTCACGCAGTTCGGCGCGCAAATCTATGTGGCGGGGCTTGTGGGCATTGGCATGCTGCGTGTTATGGGCGCCATCATGGTGGGCGTGGTCATGGCGGGCAGGGTCGGTGCCGCCTATGCCGCCCTCATCGGCACCATGCAGGTTAATGAAGAAGTGGACGCCCTGGCCACATTGGGCATTTCTCCCGTCGATTTTCTGGTGCTGCCCCGTGTGGTGGCGCTGACGGCCATGATCCCCCTGCTGACGTTGTACGCCGACCTTATGGGCGTTATCGGCGGCTATGTTGTGGCCATCACCATGCTGAAAATCAATCCTATGGAATACGTCAACGCCACCATGCAGATGGTTCCCTACAAGCACGTCTTCATCGGCCTCACCTATGGCACGGTTTTCGGCGTTATCATCGCCTTGACGGGCTGCTTTCAGGGCATGCGCTGCGGGCGCAGCGCCCAGGCTGTGGGACAGGCCACCACCACTGCCGTGGTGCAGGCCATTGTGGGCATTATCGTGTCCACAGCCATAATAACCGTCATCTGCAACGTGATGGACATCTGACATGCCCAGCAGCACCTCCATTACATCATCCTCATCCCCCCTGCCAGCCGGGATTGCCGAAAAAGCCCGCTCCGCCCCGGACGCGGAACAAGGGCAGGCCGGGCAGCCTGGGCAGCCAAATCAGGGAAATCAGGGGGAAGTGCGCATCAGCGTAAACCAGTTGCAGGTCGGCTATGGTTCCTACGTTCTCATGCACGATGTGACATTTGACGTGCATGCAGGAGACATCTTTTTTATCACGGGCGGCTCCGGATGCGGCAAAAGTACGCTTTTGCGCGTACTCATGGGCCTGAAGCCGCCGCAGTCCGGCAACGTGCTGTACGGCAAAACCGACTTCTGGGGCAGCAATGAAGATGAGCGCCACCAGTTGGTGCGTGAAACAGGCGTACTTTTTCAAAGCGGCGCGCTGTGGAGTTCAATGACCCTGGCGGAAAACGTGGGCCTGCCCCTGCAGCAGTATACCGACCTCAACGACGAGGCCATACGCGAACAGGCCAAACTCAAGCTGGCTCTGGCTGGCCTTGCCGGTTTTGAAGACTACTACCCGTCTGAAATCAGCGGCGGCATGTGCAAACGCGCCGGACTGGCACGCGCTCTGGCCCTTGACCCCAAGATTCTTTTTCTTGACGAACCCTCGGCCGGGCTTGACCCCGTCAGTTCACGTCTTCTGGACGATCTCATCCTTGAACTGCGCGCAAGCCTCGGCACGACCTTTGTTATTGTTTCACACGAACTGGCCAGCATTTACGCCATTGCCAGCAATCTTATCTTTCTGGATGCCCAGACCCGCCAGGTGGGTGCCTGCGGTAATCCGCACCAGTTGCTGCACGACCCCGGCACAGCGCCCAGCGCCATGCTTTTTCTGACCAGGGGCGAGCGCAGTCACGCCGAAACCGATCAGACGGAAACCTCCGGCGA
Source organism: Desulfovibrio sp. (assembly GCF_034006445.1). Lineage (NCBI taxonomy): Bacteria > Pseudomonadati > Thermodesulfobacteriota > Desulfovibrionia > Desulfovibrionales > Desulfovibrionaceae > Desulfovibrio > Desulfovibrio sp. The sequence continues at coordinate 208,357 of NZ_JAVESS010000002.1, forward strand.
CTCCGAGCCGGGCAAAGGAACGGCCCTATGAGTTCTCAAAAATACAAAACCACGGTTGGCGCCTTTGTGCTGGGAGGACTGGCCCTTCTGGCACTGGGATTCATCGTGCTGGGCGGAGGCCGTCTGTTCAGCAACGACATGCAGTACGTGCTCTACTTCGACGGCTCTGTGAGCGGTCTTTCCACAGGCGCTCCGGTGGTGTTTCGCGGGGTTCCCATGGGCAGCGTGACACGCATCAACCTTGTGGCCAACACGCGTGATTCCAACGTCACCATCCCCGTCTATATCCGCATTGACGAGCAAAGCTTTGTGCGCGCCAGGGGCTCGGCCCCCATTTCAGAATCCGTGCGCGAAGAAATCGTGCGCAGGATGGTGCAGCGCGGCCTGCGCGCCCGCCTGCAACTGCAAAGTCTTATCACGGGGCAGTACCGCATCGAGCTGGACTTTTTCCCCGGCACTCCGGCGGTCTTCCGTTCCGGTACGCCGGATTCGGAAATTCCCACCATACCTTCCCCCATCGACACCTTGCAGACCACGCTCGCGCAGTTGCCGCTGGAGTCCATGGTCAGATCCCTCGACAAAATTCTGCAAAATCTGGTTCAGGGCCTTGCCGACGACAGTCTTGGCCGGGGGCTCAGAGCCTTTACGCAGTCGTTTGAAGAACTTGACAATATTCTCAAGAACAGTGAACTGCGCCAAAATGCCGAGACCATTCTGAAAAAGCTTAACAAGACTGTGGGCACTGTGGACAGTCAACTGCCCGCTACCCTTGCCACGCTGCGTTCCGCCCTTGAAAGCATGAGCCTTGCGGCGGACCAGTTGCGCGTGGTCACGGCCTCGGCCCAGGGCCTGCTCGGCCGGGATTCACCCACCGTCAACGACGTTCGCCGGCTGATCAAGGACAGCATAGAAACCTTGCGGGCCATCCGCAATGTTTCGCAAATGCTTGAACGCAACCCTGAAGCCCTGCTCATGGGCAGACAAGGAAAACGCTGATGCAACGCCAAGCCCTGTTTATTTTTCTGGCGCTCACGGTTTTGCTGGCCGCTTGCGCGCGCAGCACGCCCACCAACTTTTACCTGCTCGAAAGTCGCCTCACTCCCGTCTCCACAGACAGCCTGCCCGCCAAAAGCCTGCGCGTGGCCGCTGTGAGCGTACCGGAGTATCTGGAGCGCGAGGGCATAGTGAGCCGGGTGGGCGAGTCAACACAGCTTATCGTGGCCCAGTTTCACAACTGGGGCGAACCCCTGAGCCACGGCATACGCCGCGTTACACGCGAAGTGCTGACCAGGCCCATGCTGGAAGCCGGAATCAATGTTTTGCCCACCGGTGACGAATCCACCGCCGACTATGTTCTGTACCTTGATGTGCAGCGCCTTGACGGCAATTTTGACCAACAAGCCGTGCTGGACGTGCGCTGGACACTGCGCAACAAATTCAATGACGTGCTGGCGCGCGGCATTTTTGTTGACCAGGAGCCTGTGGCTGGCAAGAGCTATGACGTGTTGACCGCCACAGAGAGCCGCCTGGTGCAGAAAATGGCTGAACACCTGGCCGGACGGCTTCCCGCCCTCACGGGCGGCAAACGATGAACATGTCTGCGGCAGCACACCGCAGCCGCATACTGCTGGTTGACGATGCGCCGGAGAATCTGCGCATCCTGAGCGAAAGCCTGCGCGCGGACTATACCATCATGTTTGCCAAAAACGGCCCGGACGCTTTGCGTCTGGCCATCGGCACGCCGCAGCCCGACCTCATCCTGCTGGACGTCATCATGCCCGGCATGGATGGCTATGAAGTCTGCCGCCGCCTCAAGGAAGATCCGTCCACGCGCGACATTCCCGTCATGTTCATTACAGCGCAGAATGAAGAGACAGACGAGGCCACCGGACTCTCACTCGGGGCGCAGGATTATATCGTCAAACCCTTCCGCGTATCCCTTGTTCGCAACCGCGTCGCAAACCAGCTCACGTACAAGCGCTACCGCGACCACCTCAACGATCTGGTACACGAACGCACCCGCCAGCTTGTCCTTACGCAGGAAGCCACCATTCACGCCATGGCCACACTGGCGGAATGGCGCGACACTGAAACCGGGGCGCACATCAAACGTACCCAAAACTACGTCAAGGCGCTTGCCCTGCACATGGCCAACCTGCCCCAGTACCGCGAAACGCTGAATGCCGACGTCATTTCATGGCTGTACCTTTCCGCTCCGCTGCACGACGTGGGCAAGGTCGCCATCGCCGACACGGTTTTGCACAAACCCGGGCCGCTGACCGAAGAAGAATACGACGCAATGAAGGAGCATACCACCTATGGTAGGGCCGTTCTTGCCGCCGCGGACAAATTTTTGGGCGAAGACTCCTTTTTGAAGGTCGCCAGCGACATTGCCTACTGCCACCACGAACGGTGGGACGGACGGGGCTACCCCCGTGGCCTCGGGAAAGATGACATCCCCTTGTCGGCCCGGCTCATGAGCCTGGCCGACGTCTACGACGCCCTGCGCAGCCAGCGGGTATACAAGCCCGCCATGCCGCACGAAACTTCGGCCTATATCATTCTTGACGGCAAGGGAACACAGTTCGACCCTGAAGTGGTGGAAGCGTTTCTGGCAATTCAGGATGAATTCAAGGCCATTGCCGAACGGTACAGCGATTAGGGGAATGTCGCGTTGAAGTGCTTTGTGGGGGAGGGACCCTCTTTAGACCAGATCAACTTTGAAATGTTTTACATTCCAAAGTTATCATTCAGCCGAAAATGCGATTTTCTGCTGAATCCACGCCACGCTGTGGCGCGCTGCACTCTCGTGCTGCGTTAGAGCATGTACCTTTTTTTCAAAGGTACATGCTCTAAAAAGGGTCTCCTCCCCCACGCCCCCACCCCCTAAAACTTTTGCGGTGTCGAGAGCATGTTACCGATGAAATGTGCAGCATTTCAACGGTAGTCTGATCTGGCCAACACTAAAGATTTTTCCGATCTGGAGCGGGGGTTTCAAAGAAGACAGAGTCTTGCAGGCAGTGCAAAACTGAACGGGTTCGCTTCAGCAGTACATAAAAAATGCCCGCCGGATATGTCCGGCGGGCACATTTTATGTCTGTCTGCATCTGAACGGGCATGCCTGCCCTACAAAAAAATCTGCGCAACCTGCGGATTACATGCGAAAAAACGCGCGCAGTTCAGTGAGGTCAGGGATTGACCATAACCTTTGCCGGGCGCAGCAAGCGATCGCCCAATTTATACCCGCGCTGCAACACACGTGTGACAGAGCCGGGGGCCAGGTCGGGCCGCGCGTCAAACCCCACGGCTTCGTGCAGGGCAGGGTTGAACTCCTCCCCTTCTTGGCCTGTGGGGCACAGGCCATGCTTGCCTGTGGCTTCAAGCAGGAGCTTGCGCGTCATGGCAATACCCTGCATCATATCCTTACAGACCTCATTGGTGCTGCCATACTGCAACGCCAGATCGAGATTATCAAGGCTCGGCAGCAGATCGCTCAAAACGCTTTCAGAGGCGTAGCGCACCTGTTCTTCATGTTCCCGCTTGAGGCGCTTTTGATAATTGTCCATTTCAGCGGCCATGCGCAAGCGCATTTCTTCCTGTTCAGCCTTGCAACGCGCTTCTATTTCAGCGGCGGAAGGCTCGGCTGACTGGCCAAAATGGACCTCAGGCATATCGTCCAGCGAGACAGGCTCCACCACGCCATCCAGATCCTGAAATTCTCCAGGATTGTTAACGTTCAGGCAGTCCTCAGAAAACTGGTCTTCTGTCGGCACTGTCTCTCCATAGGGTTTCTGCATTTTGTGACGCTGCATGATTCCTCCCAAAGTCGCTCCGCCAGCAGCGGCGCGTTCATCAGATGTAACTAAGTTCCCCCTCCCTGGCTGTCAAGGCTGCAAAGGCACTTGACCTTTTTGCATTTTAAAATATAAGATAATAGATAGATGTTTTGTTATTTAAAAGATCAATAAATTCGCGACCACCTTCACGCCAATTCTGTACCAAGCCTGCTGCTTGATTTTACCCCTCAGCTACGCAATGTCGCTCCTTGCCATGCTATTAGTTACTATTGAAAATTCAGTGCCGACATGTTCCTGAGTTAGCACACTCCAAAATCTGTCTTTCTTCTGCCCCTGGAGGCTAATATTATGTCGTGGCGCAACATTTGTACTTTCTGTTTTCTACTGTTCTCTCTACCCGCCCAGGCTGAAGAGCCTGGGTTCACACCAAAAATTGGAATTCAATTTCTTCCCGAGCTCATTTGTGTAGACAAAAATTCCAAGTGCTGCGAACAGACCTTGACGCAACCGCTTCAGGTAACTGCGCCCGTTCTTGAAGACCCGGACTGGTATGTTGCGCCTCCAGGCAGCAACAAACTCAAACCCCGCTATGTGGGCTGCTGGGCGGAAGCACAGTACCTTTTCGTTCTCAAGGAAGCCTTGCAGGGCAATCCTGTTGCCATGGCTGACCTCATCATACGCATACAGTGCACATCGTCCGCCCTGTCCCTTACCTATCCCAACATTCCCGACTTCATGCATTCCACGGCTTTCTGGCTTGACTGGGCTGCCCAATATACTTCGCCAGGCTGGGTCTACACGCGACTGGCTCTGTATGACGAAGGCATCGGCCATACACGCAGCGCCTTTACCAAGGGAGCCTTTCTTGGCGATCCCAAATCCATGCACGCTTACGCGACGCGCTGGAACACGGGGTCAAACCTGCAATGGCTGCTTTTGGCGGCCGATGCCGGCTATGCCCCTGCCGCGCATGAAATATCGCGCTGGTACCGCTTTGGGGGAGAAAGGTGCGGTTATGCCCTGCCCAATTCTCCTGACCAGGCCCTGGCACACAAGTACCTCGTCATTGCCATGAACCAAGGATATGCCCGCGCCTTCGGCGACGCCACGTATGAGATACTTGCTTCGGAAGATGCCCAGGCCCGCCTGAAAGAAGCCTACATGTACACACAGATTGGCCGTGCCCTTGAAGAGTCGGACAACGGGCTTTTGCTGGTCGGCAGGCCCCTGCCCACCGTTAAACCTGTAACCCTTGACGATGTGCTTGGGTATGCCCGGTACGTGCTCATGCCCCCACATTCCCCATTGAGCAACACAGAAAAGCAGTTTAGCCAGATAGCAAAATTTGCCAAAGGATTACGCAAGCTTGATGTTCAGGATCAATCTGAGGCCACCATCCGCGCCGTTGCATGGCTGCGGAACTTCCAGAAGCGTAAAGAAACGGACATGGCCGCCGAGCGATCCCGCAGGGGCGTGCTCACGGCCCGCTTGCGTGAGCGATGCCTTACAGCCCTTGACTACCTTGCCACCCTGCCGGACCCCCCCATCGGAAAAGGCGCCCCCCATGACGGATACGTCACCACCACAGGCATGTCTCGATTCGCCACACCCGCTTCTTCCATAAGCAGATAGCCGACAGTCTGCCCCTGCGCGCAGGCCCTCACCCGTTTTCGCTCGCCCACCGACCCCGCTCTGTCGCTGCTGCGCCGGATCAGGGGAGCCTCGACATTCCTCCGGCCCTTCTGTATATTCCCCCCAACTGAGGTGAGGAAAATACTTATGACATGCCGGACATTGACACTGCATAGCGAGCAGGAATGGCCCAAGCTCGCCCAATGGCTGCAAGGGCGTCACAACCCCGGTGACGGGGTGGAAAGCGCCGTACGTGATATTGTCGCGACGGTACGCGCAAAAGGCGATGAAGCGCTGGTGGAATATACCCGCAACTTTGATTGCCCGGATTTCGCACCGCCGCTTCGTGTGAGCGAGCAGGAAATAGCGCGCGCCGCCGCTGCCGTTCCTGCCGAAGACAGGGAAGTCATCAGTCAGGCTGCCATCCACATCCGTGCTTTTCACGAAGCACAGCTGGAAAAATCGTGGTTTACCACGCGGCCTGACGGCAGCATTCTCGGGCAGCACGTTTTGCCTATGGACGCCGCAGGGCTTTACGTGCCCGGCGGACAGGGCGGCAATACGCCGCTTGTGTCCAGTCTGCTCATGTGCGCCATCCCCGCGCAGGTGGCCGGGGTTCCGCGCCTTGCCATCTGCACGCCGCCGCGCAAAGACGGCAGCGTCAACCCGCACATTCTCGCCGCCGCCCATTTACTGGATATTGAAGAAGTCTACCGCGTGGGCGGGGCGTGGTCCATTGCGGCCCTGGCCTACGGCACGGAAAGCATCGCGCCCGTTGACGTCATTGCCGGGCCGGGCAATATTTTTGTCACCACAGCCAAGCGCCTGGTGCAGGGCATGGTCGGCATCGACATGATAGCTGGCCCGAGCGAGGTTCTCATTTTGGCAGATTCCTCCGCCAATCCTGCATGGGTGGCGGCGGACATGCTTTCGCAGGCAGAGCACGACGCCCTTGCCTCCGCCATCTGCGTCACTGACGACCCGCGTCTGGCCGAAAGCATCCGGCTGGAACTGGACAAGCAGTGCATGGCCCTGCCCAGAGCCACCACCGCCGCCCGGTCGCTTGAAGAATGGGGAGCCATTGTGGTTACGCCCAATCTGAGCGTGGCCGTGGCTGTTGCCAATATGGTGGCACCGGAACATCTGGAAATATGCACGCGCGACCCCTGGGGCGTGTTGCCGCATATCCGCCATGCAGGGGCCGTCTTTATGGGACAGCACAGCCCCGAAGCCGTGGGCGACTACTTTGCAGGGCCCAACCACGTGCTGCCCACCCTGGGCACGGCACGCTTTTCTTCTGCCCTTTCGGTGCAGACATTCTGCAAAAAGACCAGCATCGTGGCCACGTCATCGACATTTATTCAGCAAAATATGCAGGCCATCGCCGCTCTCGCCCGCATGGAAGGGCTTGAAGCGCACGCCCGCAGCGTGGAAGCGCGCGCAAAAAAATAATCCGGCTGACAAGTATCAGGAGCCCTCATGAAAGTTGTTGTCAAGACAAACATCAGCGCCTATCCCCTGCTCTCCCGTGGGAAGGTTCGCGATATCTACAACGTGGACGAAAAAACCCTGCTCATCGTCACCACAGACCGCATGTCGGCCTTTGACGTGATCATGAACGAGCCCATCCCGTACAAGGGCGTGATCCTGAATCAGATTACCCTGTTCTGGATGGAAAAATTCAAGCACATCATCCCCAACCACCTGCTTGAAAGCGACGTCAACCGCTTCCCGGCGGAACTGGCCCCGTGGAAAGACGAGCTTGAAGGCCGCTCGGTGCTGGTGCGCAAAGCCAGCCCATTGCCCGTGGAGTGTATCGTGCGGGGCTACATCACCGGGTCCGGCTGGAAGGATTACCAGGCCACCGGCTCTTTGTGCGGGCACGCCCAGCCTGCCAACCTGCGCGAATCCGACAAGCTGGAGTCCGCCGTCTTCACCCCTTCCACCAAGGCGGAACTGGGGCAGCATGACGAAAACATCAGCGTGGCCCAGGCTGCGCAGCTTCTGGGTGAAGACCTGGCCCGCCAGGTTGAAAAAACATCCTTGGCCATCTATGAGGCAGGCCGCGCGTATGCCGCTGGCCGTGGAATCATCGTGGCTGACACCAAATTTGAATTCGGCATGATTGACGGCAAGCTGCATCTTATTGATGAAGTGCTCACGCCCGACTCTTCGCGCTTCTGGCCCGCTGACCAGTACAAGCCCGGACAGGGGCAGCCCAGTTTTGACAAGCAGTACCTGCGCGACTGGCTGAAAAAGCAGCCCTGGAACATGCAGCCGCCGCCGCCGCCGCTGCCTGAAGAAGTCATTACGGCTACTGCCAATAAGTACAAAGAAGCTTACGAAATTCTTACAAAATAATTCCTTCAGCCAACGCGCCGCCCTGTTGCGGCGCATTGGCTGACCCGGCCTTTGCCTGTGTGCACCTGCATATTGCATCGAGCACGGGCAAAAACCGGGAGTACACGTCGGCTCTTGCCGTAACACGATCCTGCGCAGACACGCTTCAGGCGTGCCTGTGCCGTATCAGGCCCTTCAGGCCCGCCGTAGCGGTTTGCCATGGGCAGGCCAGGCCGTCCCACGTGGGGCGTAGCGGACAACAGCGCCGCTGGCGCTTCCGACAGATTTTTATTACAGCCGCGCCGTGACAGATGGCAGGCGGTGAAAACAACCATTGCCGGCCATGGCCGGACTGTATTCTCTTAGGAGGACTCATGCTGCTGCAAGGAAAGAAAGCCCTTATACTGGGACTGGCCAACAATAGAAGCATCGCATACGGCATCGCCGCCGCCCTCAAGGCTCAGGGCGCGCGCCTTGCTTTCAACTATGTGGGCGACGCCATTAAAAAGCGTGTGGAACCTCTGAGTGAAGAATTGGGAGGCGAATTTACCTTCCAGTGTGACGTGTGCGACGATACGCAAATCGACGAAGCTGCGGCCATTGTAAAAGAGAAATGGGGCGATCTGGACATTTTGGTGCATTCCGTGGCTTTTGCCAACCGGGAAGACCTCAGCGGCCGCTTTGTGGACACGTCGCGTGACGGTTTCAAACTTGCGCTCGAAGTTTCGGCCTATTCCCTTACCGCGCTTTGCCGTGCTTTTGAACCGCTCCTGACTGAAAACGCCTCTGTGCTCAGCATGACCTACCACGGGTCCACACAGGTCATCCCCGGCTACAACGTCATGGGCGTCGCCAAGGCCGCTCTTGAGGCATCCGTGCGCTATCTGGCGTATGATCTCGGCCCCAAGGGCGTGCGCGTCAACGCCATCAGCGCCGGGCCCATCAAGACGCTGGCCGCTTCGGCCGTGTCCAGTCTCAAGGATATTTTCAACATGGTGGAGAGCAACTCCCCCCTGCGCCGCAATGTGACTACCGCCGATGTGGGCGGTGTGGCGGCTTTTCTGGCTTCAGACCTGGCCCATGCCGTTACGGGGCAGGTCATTTACGTGGACAGCGGCTTCAGCAAGGTGGGCGCGACCGCCTGAGGATAAAGACTATGGGCACTCTGACGCTCAACGCCTTAGCCATTACGCTGCTGTCTGCCCTGGCGCTGTGGGTTTTCTACCGCTCGGCCAAGATTGAAAAAAAACGGGCGGATGAAGAACGCAAAAAGAAAAAGACTCCGGGGCTGGAGTAAGCAATGTTTATAAAAATTCTGCTTACTGTGGCCATTGTGGGGGGCCTGTTCTGGATGCTGACCAAGACTGGCGGCGGCCTCTGCTGAATGGGATTTCGCCCGCCACCCCTCCGGCGGAGGGATGAAAAAACGGCTGAAAGCGACAAAAAGCCTGAGAGCGAAAAAACGCCGCCCGAGAACAAACCCTAGGCGGCTGGCATAGGGTTGAACGGCAGTAGCCCATAATTTTTAGCATTTTTTTCTTGCCTTCTTTGTGCATATGCCATATACAGGTTCGGCTTTGCACGACGAAGCAATGCGGAGAGGTGTCCGAGCTGGTCTAAGGAGCACGATTGGAAATCGTGTGTACGTTAATCGCGTACCGAGAGTTCGAATCTCTCCCTCTCCGCCAGATTTCAAGGGCTACTGGAAACAGTAGCCCTTTTCTTTTTGGCCATGCGCGTCACTATGTGTGATTTCTTGTGTGATAGACTCAAAAAGAACCACGGCTTCGGTATCAACCCCAAGGTTGTGAAGGGATATTTCCGTTGTTCTCAGGTTCATGCGGCCAAGGACTTTTTGCGCTCTGTGCGGCTCGTTCAATGCCCACACTGTGACCACTGCGCTTGTTGATCGGCAATGCAATGTGCCAAACATCCGGTTCGCCCCGTTGGCATGGCCACCAAGTGTTACGGATTGTCACTCCCCAAATTGCTGGGCCAGCATCACATCTTCGAATCGTTTATAAATAATGCTAATCAGTTGTATGTTTTTTTGCGGCCTGATAGAAAGCATCACAGTTGCAGCCACTGCCACAACTTTGCAAGAAAGCTATCGTTAACCAGCGTTGTTGCGAGAACATGGGCAGGGCTTTTGATGAAGCTGCGCACAATTGGCTGCTTTTTTTGACGCGACTGCTCATAACCGGGCAGATTCTTTGCGCACCTGAGCACTCTCACCGTAAAAATGCTCTGGCCACTGCGCGAAAGACGTTCGCAAAGGGCTTCGCCGTGAAGGCGAAGCGCAGGCATCTGAGCACTTATGCGCTCAAGCGGGCCTGTCAAAACCGTCGTGCATGTCCATTCTTAACGACAGTCCGCTTTTGCGGTTGCATGCGCGATGGATTGCCCACAGACACTCTTTTGACAAAGGGCACGATGATGAAGCTGAAGCCTTTCAACAAGGTGCTGGTACGCCCTGCCAAGACCGAACCGTGGACAGCAACATTTTATTCGCATGCCGAGCGCAACGGTCATGTAACGCTGGACAGGCGCGCGCTGTGGACAGAAGAAAACATTCTTCCGTACAATGATGCCACCAGCCACCTTCTGGGCACAACGGACGAATTTGTTCCCCCGGCTGATGAAGCAACGCTCTTTACGTGCGGACAATGGGTGGAGGCCCGTTGCGGGGCCGACAAGCTTTTCGTCAAAGCGCTGTACCTCTATTGCGACCAGACATGGGACAAGCCCGTTCATTTTGTCTTTGACCCCGCATGCAACAAAAAGCTTGGCATTACGGCAGATGAAGGCATCCGCCCGGTGCAGGCGCTTCTTACGGGCTGAAGAAGTTTTAACGTCAACTTGCCTGAGGTCTGCGGCAACAGACACCTCCATACAAAATAATACCCCGAATCCGGCGCTGGCCGAAATCGGGGTATTATTTCGCCTGCCGTCATGGCGGGCGGCGGCTTTTACCTGGCGCTCAGCAAGGCCGCCTGGCGCACGGCCTCAATGAGGCTGTCTTCACTGGCTATGCCCTTTCCGGCAATGTCAAAGGCAGTTCCGTGGTCCACGGAAGTCCGGATCACGGGAAGGCCTATGGTGATGTTCACGCCATCGGCAATGCCCATCACCTTGATGGGCCCGTGGCCCTGATCGTGGTACATGGCAATGACAATGTCAAAATCGCCTCTTCCGGCTCGGAAGAAGAGCGTATCCGACGGCAGCGGGCCTTCCACATCCCAGCCCTTGGCCTGCGTGGCTTTCACAGCAGGAAGGATCTTTGTTTCTTCTTCGCCATTGCCAAACAGGCCGTTTTCTCCGGCATGGGGATTAATGGCGCAAACCGCGATACGCGGATTGGCAATACCCGTACGCACAAGCGTGTCGTGCGCCCTTGCTATGGTACGCTCCACAAGGGCGGGCTCTATCTTGTTGATGGCGTCAATGAGCCCCAGATGGGTGGTCACGTGCACGACCCGCAACGTGGGCGTCATGAGCATCATCGAGACTTCGGGCGTGCCCGTCAGGTGGGCCAGCATTTCCGTATGCCCAGGAAACATGCGCCCTGCCGCGTGCAGGGCTTCCTTGTTCAAGGGGGCGGTGCAGATGGCCTGGGCCTTGCCCGCCTGCACAAGTTCCACCGCCTTCTTGATGAACTGGTAGGCTCCTTCGCCGGATATGGGCGACACCACGCCGAAAGGATGCCCCTTGGGAATAACCGGCACATCAATACAATCAATGACGCCAGCGACATACCGCGCCGCATCCGGGTCGGCAAGCGCATTGACAGTAACCGCGCTGCCCGTGATTTCCGCAGCTTCACGCAGTCGTTCCGCGTCGCCAACCACAAGTATCCTGGTCCATGCGGCCATCTCGGGCCGGGTCATGGCCTTGACTATGATTTCAGGCCCGATACCGGAGGCGTCGCCCATGGTAATGGCCACAATTGGAAGATTCAAGCCAGTTCTCCTTTATAATTAGCAGCGCGTATATATTCCAGGCATCTGGCCAGGGTATGCTCGGAACCGAACGAACCGGCCTTGGTGATAACGGGCAAGGCGTGCCTGCCCAGGGTCAGACCAACGGGCACGCCGCTTTCAACCTCGGTCACAAGCTGTATGCCGTGAATGCCGGCGCGGGCCATGAGCATGGCGGCCGTTTCGCCTCCGGTGGCCACAAGACCGCCTGAAGCCTCAAGAACGCCATGCAGGGCTGCCGCAAGACGGCTGGCGAGGCCGCCGCCCTTGGAGAGGTCAGGATCGTCAACCTCGACAATTTCCGCCACAACGTCACGACCAGCAAGCAATGCCTCCCGGATTACCTGCCCGCGCGCTTCAAGTGCCGCATCACTGGCGGTTGCCAGTTCGGCGGGCGTAAAGGGCACGTGGAGCGCGGGTTTCGTATCCAGCACAAACCGCAAGGCCTGGCGCGAAACCTTTACCAGACTGCCCACCACCATAAGGATGCCGCGCTCCGTTGGTGGAACGGAAATGGTCACGCCACCCCGACCCGGAGCGGACATACGCGCCAGCGGCACGGCAAGGCCCCCTGTTCCCGCGAAGAAAACCCTCTCTGCCAAAGGATAGGTAGCCTCGGCAATGATTGCAAGATCATCGGGCGTTTGCGCATCACAAACAACGCCGTCAAAGCCTTTATCCATGCAGTCACGCACCAGATTCATGATTCCGTCAGCGCCGCTCCGCACCACATCCAGGGTAATGCCATACGTTTTTACGCCGACCGCACCAAGGTTTTCCACCAGATTGCCGCTGGGGTAGGTGTGATCTCTTGCCCAAACCTCAGTGGCTTCAAGGGGCTCGCCGTTGACCAGAACGCAGCCATTGACCGTTGTTCTGCCCGTGGCCGGAAAGGCGGGAGCCATAATCAGAAACGCAGGGCCGCCGAGCTTGCGCAGCACTTCAATGGTGGCTGCGGTTTCCGCCATGGGCTGCCCGCGCATGAGGGAATCGAGCTTTTTGTAAAGCCGCATGGGCCGGACAAACCGCTTTTCCAGCAGGCAAACATGCGCCTTTGCCGCCTGCGCGGCCGAAAGGGCCCGGCTTGCCACATCCACGGCCACGACTCCGCCGGGCACGTCCGCAGCCTCGCCGCCCTCAAAAATCACTGACGCGGGCATGCCGCTTTTGGCAAAGGCGATGGCGCAATCTGCCGCGCCTGTGAGATCATCCGCGACAATAAACCAAGATGGATTCATAGCGTTCCCCTGTTACGAACCTGCGACGGATGCGCCCTTGCGACCGCTCGCAGGCATCCTCGGCTAAGCCTCATTTTCATCCGGCAAATCCTTGGGAGCTCCAAAAACTTTGACTCCCCACGCGGTGACAATGGGGGTGAGAATGGCCGTGACCACCACGCAGGACGCCACAAGCACTGTCGCCTGCTGCGCGGCAGGCGCATAGACGGGATTGGCCTGGGCAATGATCATAGGCACGGCAGCGGCGTTGCCAGCGGTTGAGGAGGCGGCCAGTCCGGCAACACCAGTGCCTCCGGTCAGGCGATCCCCGATAAAAAGAACTATGCCGGTGAGCAGCACAACGCAGACGCCAAGGCCAATGCCAAGCAGACCCGCATTCCAGACCTTGGAAAGATCAAGCCCGGTGCCGAGCGCAAAGGCGAAAAACGGGATGAGCACCGCAGGAGCAGCTTTGAGAAAATCCCTCATGTCCTTGTCAAGGTTGCCAAGAATCATGCCCAGAACCAGGGGGAAGATAGCGCCAACCATCATCTGCCAGGGAAAGGCCGAAAGCCCGGCTACGCCCAGTGTTACCATGGTAAGAAATGGGCCGGACTCAAGACACATGATGGAGTATGCGGCAACATCCTTGGGTCTGCCGTATTGCCCCATGAGGGCCATATACAGCCCGCCGTTGGTGTCATTAAGGGCGGCCACTATGGCCAGAGTGGAAATGCCCGCAAAAAAGCCTTCTTCCACCGGGGCCTCGCCAAGAAACTGCCCAACGACAATGCCGATGATCGCGGCCACGCCCACCTTGGCCATAAAGAGAACTCCCCCCTTCTTGATAATGTAGGGGGTTGTTTTAAAACTGATGGTCGCACCCATGCAGACATAGTAAACGGCCAGAATACTTGTGGCTCCGGTAAAAAGGCCGCCAGTAAAAGAACCAAAGATTTTGGGCGTATTGGGAAAAAAGGTGTTGCAAAGCGCGCCAAGCAACAGCGGAATGACCATAAGCCCACCAGGAACCCGTTCCATAGTCTTTTTGATCTGCATGACTGAACCCTCCAGCTGCGTCACCGCATCCCGCATATCGGGGGAAGAAAAAAAATGATTGATCTGCGCAATAAAACGACACAAAAAACCAAACGGAACACGCAGAAAACGCGAAGCATGCGGTTTTCTGGCCCCCACAAAAATTCATAGCAGATTAAGCAGAATGCGCAAGAATTTTTATTTTCCGTGGAATGACACACTTTTTAATTACTTTTTTGCGCAATTCACGCATATTATTTACTTCTGGAAGTCTTACATTTATTCCCGCTTCAAGGTATGTTTTGATATAACCACGTACAGGAAGGATAACTATGCGGCGAAGCAGAGAACGGCGTACGGCCATGCTCGAAGCCATCGCGAGTGGAGCCAACGACATAAAATTATTGGCTGAAAAATTTGGAGTTTCATTTTCCACTGTACGGCGCGATTTGCAAAGGCTCTCCAAAGAAAAAGCCGTGGCCCGTACCTATGGCGGCGCAATGCTTGCGCCTTGTATTCAGGAAGAAAACTATCCCGTCCGCGAATGGCAGCACCGCGCGGCTAAACAGACCATTGCCGAGGCTGCGGCGGCTCAAGTTGGGGACGGAGAAACCATCATCCTGGACGGTGGTTCCACCATTACCTCCATGGCCCGCTTTCTGTATGACAAAGAGCTTACCGTCATTACCAACAATATTAAGCTCACTGCCATTCTTGCGGATGCGCCCAACATAAAAACCATCTTTCTGGGCGGCTCCATCAGGCCAATCAGCATGAGCGCGTACGGGCCTTTTGCCGAAAGCGCCCTGCGCTGCCTTACGGCCGACAGGGCTTTTACCAGCGGCAATGGCCTCGTCGCCGACCGTGGCCTGTGTGAAGCCACGCTGGAACAAATATCGCTCAAGCTTCTCATGATGCGTCAGGCCAAGGAAACATTCGTCTTGGTTGACTCCTCCAAACTGGGCTGCGCGTCGCAGCCGATCTGGGCGCAACTGCCGCTGGACTGGACCCTTGTCACGGACGCGGATGAAGATCTTTGTCAGCCTTTTGCGCAGGTTGGAGCCAGGCTGCTCTGCGTCAATGCTTCCGGCTCAGATGGCGACGCCAGGGAAGAATGACGCGCCAGCGGCTCCATCGGTGACGCAATAGCCTAATTTTACTGTGAAATACTTTGTGGGGGAGGGACCCTTTTGCAAAAGGGTCTCCTCCCCCACACCCCCACCCCCTAAAAATCTTAGTGTATCTACGCATCACACTAGAGCAGTTTACGAATGAAATGATTTAACTGCTCTGCAAGGATTTTCCTGGAAATCCTTGCCACGAAATGCGGGCAGGCAGGCTTTTTCCCGCTCTACGCGCGCATTTCAAGCGGTGAATGCTCTAAGGCCTTCTGAATTGGAGCGGAGGTTCCAGAGGCCGCGACTTCCGGGCATCACACCATCTCGAGCCTATTTGCTCCAGCCCCCATCATAAAAACGAAAAGGCCCGTGGCAACAGCCACGGGCCTTTTCGTATCACTCAACCAAGACGCCTGCTGATCACGTTTTTTTATGCCGCCGCGCGCGAGCGCGTAAAGCCGAGCGCCACATCCATGAAAGCACCAGCCCCACCGCAATGCCAATAAAGGCATAGGTGTTGCGCGTGGCGTTGGGAGCGGCATTGGCCCACCAGTTGGCCGAATGGCTCCATGCCGTATGGTATAAGGTCCACCCCAGAGCGCCAACCAGAACAAGTACGGCAAAAGCTCCTCCCAGCCAGAACAGGGGGATGGGTTCCTGCCAGAAAAAGGACGTCCTGTAAAAGCGCCTCTTGGCCACGCACAGTGCCAACAGAACCACGCACACCATTGAGGCCGTCAGCCAGGAAAAACCGTTGAGCAACGCGCCCACAATACCCAGGCACAAAAAGACTACAGCCATGCGAAAAGCACGCGCCTGTCTGCGTTCCAGTCCGTAGGAGACGAACAGCAGAGCCGCGCCCGACAGACAACTGACAAAATGTCCTATGGTCGTCACATGATAGGGGCCCATCATATGCAGCATGGCAAGGGCATGACGCCCCAGGGGCAATGTGGACGATATGAGCAGAATGACACCTGCCGAAAAACACATATAGGCAGAAATGGTGTGTGAAAGCAGCGAAAGCCAGCGCCCCGTGCTGCGCAGCATGTCGCGCCGCTGGCGCACTTCGTAGACAGCCAGCAGCAGGGCCGCTGCCAGCAGGGGAATGATGAAATAAATGAGCCGGAACAGCAGCACGGCGGCAAAAACCATCTGCTCGTGCGATGTGTGGGTAAGATGCAGGATAACCAGTTCAAAAACGCCCACCCCGCCAGGAATGTGCGTCAGCACCACAGCCACCTGCGCCATGAGATAGCTTGGCAAAAAGTCTATAAAGCTTATGCCCATATCGCTGGGCAAAAGCACATACATGCAGGCGGCGGCTGCCACAATGTCAACGCCGGCCACCAGAGCCTGCGCAATGGCTATGCGTGGCTGCGGAAAAACGAATTCCTTGCCGAAAATATGCACAGGCTTGCGGATGAAGAAACAGAGGGCCAGATAGGAACAGGCAAAGGCAAAAAGAATCACGCCCAGGATGCGCACGTCTTTCAGGGGCATCCTGACCAGCAGTTCATCGGGGATAATGGGGGGCGAAACCATAAAGATGACGCCGCACAGCCCCAGCGCCCCTACCCAGAATGTCACGGCCAGCATGAGCACAAGGCGCACAATATCCGACAGCGAAAAGCCCCATGCCGAATAAAACCGGTAGCGCACGCTGGTGCCGCCCAACAGGGCGCCAAAGTTGTAGCTCACGGCCTGCCCCACAAAGGACACAAGGCCCACGCGCGGCAGGGGCAGACTTTTGTGGATGGCCTTGAGGGCCAGCCAGTCATATCCCACCAGAATTATGTAGTTTACCACCATCAGCGCCAGCGACAGGGCGATGCGCCCACTGGATATCTGGTTGAGACTTTCGCGGATCTGGGCGACGCTGTAACTCTTGAGCTTGTGATACAAAAGATATACCGCCAGCAGAAAAACGGCGGAGATCAATAACGGCCCGATATATCGTAAGTATTTTTTCATAACCTGCTATTGCATAAATGCGGCTGATGCCCGGAGCGTTCTGAAAACATTTTTTAACCATATACGCTGTGCCAGCACCACGCAAGTGTCAACTGCATCCCATTAACATCGTTATCTTACTTACAGGGCTGGAATTTTTTTGCAGGGCTTGACCGAAATCTGAGCAGAGGGTAATGTGGAAGCCTGGTAAGGGATTTTACTCCCTTCCAGCCTTGGCCAGAGTGGTTTCGCTATATACGGTAGCTGCTCGGCGTGTATTTTCCGGCAAAATTCACGCCGCGAGATTGTCGCAAGGCCAGATATTTTGCCTCAAGGCGGCAGCTCAAGCGCTCTAGACGTTCCTGCGGGCACAGCTGGGTTTTTGCCGGGCAGCCAGATTTTACTCGTAAAAAACACTTTTTGGATAACGCATGCTCCGCTGCCTGGGCAGCGGCGCTTTTTTTGCGTTGTGAGGTTCATCATGACTAGCATCCCCATTTCCGTACAAGGCTACAAGGCTCTGGAAGACGAACTGGCCCGCCTGAAGAGCGAGCGCCCGGCCATTATTCAGGCCATCAAAGAAGCCAGAGAAGAAGGCGACCTGCGCGAAAACGCCGGCTATGACGCCGCGCGCGAGCGCCAGGGCATGGCCGAAGCGCGCATCAAGTACATTGAATCGCGCATGGCTCTCTACCAGGTTATCGACCTCGACACGCTTCGTGGCGACAAGGTCATTTTTGGCGCAACCGTTGAAATGGAAAATGTGGACAACGGCGAAACCAAGACCTACACCATTCTGGGCCCCGACGAGGCCGACCCCACCAAGGGTTCCATCTCTTTTCTTTCGCCTGTGGGGCAAGCCCTGCTGAGCAGGGAAGTGGGCGATGAAGTTTCCGTGGAAATTCCGCGCGGTCGCGTCACCTATGAAATCACTGGCATCACCTTTAAAGGCAGCAAGGCCCTCAAATAGCCATCGAGCTGGGGAAACGCTGATTTATTCCGTTTGGCGGTTTTGCTTCACTTTTTCGAAGCAGTCGAGGACGGAAGAGTCCACTCCTGCTTCAAAAAAAGATCGCGCCTTGCCAAGCGAAATAACGGCGCGTTTCCAGGAGGCTTTTTGCTTCCCTAGAAATTTCTTTTCAGCATCAGGGCCCAGCCCTGATCGGGGGCCGCATGCACCAGCGCATTGCGCAGGCCGCTCCCGCGCACAATCCCGCCCCAGCGCGCGAGGAAACTTTCCCGCGTCTGGGGCGTACTGCGTTGCTGCCAAAGCACGTCTTCCGCGCACACCACATTTTCAAGGGCGCGCCCTGGCTTTGACGGAACATGCCATTGTCCCCACGGGCAACTCAGGCAATGCATTCCTGCTGCGGCCAGCCGCAACCCCAGGTCGGCTCCGGCCCAGGGCCCCATGGCAGTATCATACCCCCCATGCTCAAGAAAAACGGCACGCCGCACGGCCATGGCCTGCTCCGACGCGGCCAGCGCACGCCGTGTCAGCAAAAGCTGTCCCCAGCAAATGGACGAAAACAGATCTTTGTCGGCACCCCTGTGCAGGGCAAAAGGCAGCCCTGTGACATCCGGCATAAGCCCGGCGTGCCAGAGGCGGTTGCCGCGCCACAGGGTTCCGCCCACAGCGCCCACATTTTCCAGCCGTGCCAGAACGGCAAGCTGTTCGGGCTGGTTGCCCGGCAGAGGGAACAGGCGCGCATCAAGAAACAGCAGCACCTGCCCTGAAGCAGCCCTGGCGGCCGCATTGCTGGCTGCATGCCAGTCCCCTTCTTCCTTTCCCCCTGGAGGAAGCAGAAGGCGCGCGTTCAGGGAAGGGGGCGGGGATGAATATTTAAAAGCTTCGGCTGCCGCCACGTTCAGGGGCTGACAGAGAACCTCCAGGCAAACCAGGCGCGACAACCGCAGCAGATCATCCCACAGGGGCGCTGGCACAGGCGTGGCGTCCCCAGCCAGAAGTACCACGCTGCACCGCATGCCGGGATCAATCTCATGCCGCAGCACAAAAAAATTGTTGAGCGCCGTTGCCTCGGCCACAGCCTTGAAGCCCCGGCGACGCGCGCTTTCTTCAAGGGCTTTGCGAGTGACCTCCAGCACATAGGGCTTGGCCCCGAGCGAACCGCTGGTGCTTCCGTCATGTACGCGCCAATGATAGAGAATACGCGGTATGTGGGCGATGCGCCCAGGAGCCAGTCTTTCGATGACGCGCAGGCTGAGGTCAAAGTCCTGCGATCCCTCAAAACCTGTCCTGAAGCCCCCCGCCGCCCGCAGTTCCTTTGTGGCGTAAACGGAAAAATGCCCTGTAAAACAGGTCCAGGGATCAAAATCCGCACGAAAGACCGGCGTGCGGCGAACCCCACGGCTGTCCAGCTTGTCTTCGTCAGAATACATCAGCCCCAGATCAGGCCTTTGCCGTACAAGCGACGCCACCTCGCTCAAGGCGTGGCTCGTCAGCAGATCATCATGGTCAAGAAAGCCGGTCCAGGGGGCATCAACCAGTTCCAGTGCGGAATTGGAGGCACGGGAGATGTGCCCGTTTTTTTCCCGCAGCACGAGGCGCAGCCTTTTGTCATCAGCAGCGTAGCTACGCAAAATTTCAGGAATTTCACTTTTGGTAGAAGCATCATCAGCAATGCAGAGGTGCCAGTGAGGATATTCCTGCGCCAGCACCGAGTCCAAAGCCGCGCG
Organism: Desulfovibrio sp.; assembly: GCF_034006445.1. NCBI lineage: Bacteria > Pseudomonadati > Thermodesulfobacteriota > Desulfovibrionia > Desulfovibrionales > Desulfovibrionaceae > Desulfovibrio > Desulfovibrio sp. The sequence goes on from NZ_JAVESS010000002.1 coordinate 228,126, forward strand.
CAGGTGTTCTGGCCGGGGATTATAAACAGGCATGACCACAGCTATGGCGGGCCAGTCGGCTCCCGCGTGCAGCCGATCGAACTGGGTGCCGTCGGGCGTGCAGTCCTGTCCTTTTTGCAGTGCGGGTTCAGCCAGTTCCACCCAGGCGTCAAAAGAGGCCGGGCAGTCATCGAGGCCGCTGTCGTAAATGCCCTCCGCCTGCAATGCCCGCATGCCCGGCTGCAGATGCTTACGCTGAAACCCTTCCGCCAAGTCCAGCCACCGCCTTGCATCCCGTACCAGCGGAGACACTTTATCGCGGCGGCCGCAATTCAGAAGATTTCTGGCCGTGGAGACATACCAGGAATGCGCGTAGGGCAGGCTCACCGGCAGATCGCGGCACATCTGCACGGCCTGGACGCGCCGATGGGGCGTCAGGGCGTGTAAAAAACCCAGGAGGGTGTCGGGCTGTGGCCGCCACCGCCAGCGGAGCCATGCCTCAAGCGGAAAATCCGTATCCCGCTCCCCTGCTTCGCTCGACTCCGGCTCCTTCCCTCCGTCAAGCCACGCTCCCGGTTGCGGACATGGCCCCTGCCAGAGCCAGTCAGTGCAGCCATAGTCCAGCCCGTCGGCCGCCACATGGGCCGCATAGTCCGGGTGCAGCACACCCGGCTCGATGCGCTCCCGCTGGAGCAGGCTGTTCCACAGGCCGCAGGTTTGCCATGAATCGAAATAATGCCCCAGGCGGGCCACCGATCCGGGGATACTGCCAAAAGCGCCCGCCGCGCCGCCTCCAGCCGTTTGGTGCAACAAGGCCCCAAGGCGCAGACAAAAGTCCGCATCGGCAAGGCTGTCCAGAGATGGATTGAAACCGCCAGCAGCCGCCACATCGGCCGTGCGCAACAGCAGCGCCGCCGTATGCGCCAGCTGGAACCGCCGCTCACGCCGCGCAAGCGTATGGCCCAGGGGCAGCCCTTCATACAGATAGTGCATCTGGCCAAGGTAATCGACCACTGTGCCCATGTGGGCAATTCGCGGCACTGCGGCCCCGATATGGAGAGGTTTGTCCGATCCCGCAGGCGGCTGGCCAGTTCCGGCAGGATACAGAAAAAAGGGATTAACGCCTGCCAGATCCCTGTGGGTTTCCAGCGCGCGCCGTAGTGGCGGCAAGGCATTTTCTTGCAGCAGAACCGAAGATGAAAGCAGCAGGAGCCATGGCGTACGAACCAGGGCTGACGCGGCATTGCGCACATGCCAAAGATTCTGGCCAGCCTGCGGACACTGGCAGCGAAAGGCGCGCAGATTGCCACAACGCACCATATCCCGCCCCAGGGCGGTCATTGACTCGCGCTCGGCTTCTTCGCAAAGCAGCAAAACCACCTGCCCCCGACCGCCAGATCTGATCAGGGCATCCAGAGCGGGCCGGGCCGAAAATTCCGGCAGGCAGGTTAGAAGCACGGTCAACCATGGACGATCTGAAGGAGGGCTAGACATGTTTTGTCTATATACCAGCCCCTCAAGCGGCGCAATGCAACAACCGGGACGCTTTTATTTGCCAGCAAGACTTGGCAGACCCTACATCTATTTGCTAGGCTTACGCCGCTTGGCCAGTTTTCGGCCATATCTGCCATGGCGCACGCAACTCAAGGCTTATTGCATGACACAGACACTGCCCCGTTTGCTCTATCTGCTAGCTGTACTGGCCTGCTATCTGTTGCTGATGCCCAATCCCGTCACTATTTTCATGGCTGCCTGCCTGTCCTGCCTGACCCTGCCGCAGTACCACAGACTTCGCCAAAAAGCGCGGTACTGGCGCATGCAGATTGAAAGAAACACGCCAGACTCCCGCAAACGTCGCACCTTGCTTGCCCTTTCGCACTCCACGCCGCTGTACGCATATATCAGCATGCTGGTGGCGTCACTGGTGGTGCCTGTGGCCGTACTGGTACTTCTGGTGTCGCCTCAGGCGGCGGCCGGGTTTACGCGCCTGCGTGAACTGCAGGCCAACAACTTTCAGTTGCCGCTGGAATGGGTAGCCTACATACAGGAGTGGCGGCAAAGCCTGACGGAATATCCCCGCCTGGAGCGCATTTTCAACGACCTGCTGCTGAAACTGGACAGTTTTTTTGACAGCGCCATGAGCGTGCTGCTGTCGCGCGGCGTGGATTTTCTGGGCGGCACCATGACCGTGCTCTGGACCAGCTTTCTTTTCATAAGCCTCACTGTGATCTTCACGGTTTATTCCCGCCACATCCGCAAGATTACCGGCAGGACTCTCCACATTTCCCAGCCCCTGCTCCGGCGCTTTATTGCCGCCATTCACAGAGCGCTGCGCGGCATCATGCTCGGCATTGTTCTGGTGGCTCTTGCCCAGGGGCTTATGTGCGGCATCGCCTTTGCCGTGGCTGGCGTCAACCAGCCCGCGTTCTGGGGATTGCTTGCCACTCTTGTGGCTCCCATCCCCATGGTGGGCACGGCGCTTGTGTGGGTTCCCCTTTGCATTTCACTCTGGTTCACAGGCAAGACCATGGCTGCTGTCGCCCTGGCGCTGTGGGGCTTACTGGCTGTTGCTGGCGTGGACAACGTACTGCGCCCGCTGTTTTTGCGGCAGGGCATCAAGGCCCCGTTCTTTGTACTGATTATCTCCATCCTCTGTGGACTTTCCAGCTTTGGGCCAGTGGGACTTATCGTCGGCCCTGTGTTGCTGGCTTTTGCCATGCAGGCGGTGGAGGAAGCCAACCGCGCATACAGGTATAATGTTTAAAACAGACTCTTGCGCCATCCCCACGATTGCCGCCACGCTTCGTCGGGACATCAGGCATGTTACAGACGACGGGGGACACGACTCCGCCACGCAGCGACGCAGCTTTTTACGCATGACCAGCGCAGTTCTGGTCTGCTTCATTTTGCTTTGTGTCCTGCCCTGCCGATCTCTGGCGGCCATGCCCGTCCGGGCCGCCATACTTATCAATATGGACACGGGCGCTGTGCTCTATGCCAAAAATGCGGACATGGCCATACCGCCTGCGTCGCTCACCAAAGTCATGAGCATGTTCCTTGCCATGGATCAAATACGGGCCGGAAAAATCAAGGTTGAGGAAAAAATCAGGATTACGCCTGAAATGGCCTCTGTTGGCGGTTCATCCATGTATTTGCGCGCAGGCGAACGGGTGCCAATGTCGCAATTGCTTACCGGCATGGCCGTTGTTTCGGGCAATGACGCGGCCACGGCCGTGAGCCGCCGTGTGGGCGGCAATGAGCGCCAGTTTGTCCGGGCCATGAATGAAAAGGCCAAGGCCGTCGGCATGCAGCGCACCACATTCAAAAATCCCACAGGTCTGCCCGCCGCCGGTCAAAAAACCACGGCCAGGGACATGTCCACCATGGCGCGCGCCTATCTTCGCGCGCATCCCTCCGCCCTGCGCTATCACAACGTGCCCCTGTTCACCTACCGAGGCAGAATGACGCGCAATACCAACGCCTTGCTGGGGCAGGTTCCTGGCGTCAACGGACTCAAAACAGGATGGACCGTGGCCTCGGGCTACAATCTTATCGTGACGGCCCAAAGAGGGAAAACCCGCATGCTGGCCGTGGTTATGGGCGGCACCAGCAGGGTGGGACGCGACAACGCGGCGCGCAGGCTCATTGAGGTCGGATTCCGGTATCCCACGTCCCCACAGAAGGTTCAGCAGATTTTTGCGGGCAAAAGAAGGCGCTGACGCAGACCCCACATCACCATAAAAGGCGGCGGAATTTCTTCCGCCGCCTTTACTTTTTGGCAAACAGCACAGTTGAGCATGTACATTTTTTCAGCGTTACTCTGCCCAAGCGCAAGGGCCGTTTCAAAACGCAATGACGCTGACGACTGCATGAACGGGGCGCGCCATAAAGACACAGGCGCTGTCAGCGCAGTCAAACGCCGAAGCGGGCGTCTTTTTAACTTCAAGGATGTCTGTTCTCAAACCCTATTTTTGCCTTGGGCTATGCCTGTTCCAGAGCCTGGGCAAGGTCGGCAAGGATGTCGTCCACATGCTCAAGCCCCACTGACAGACGGATGGTGCCGGGGGCTATGCCGGCATCGTGCAACTGCTCGTCGCTCAGCTGCCGGTGCGTGGAACTGGCCGGATGCAGCACGCAGGAACGGATATCCGCCACATGCACCTCAAGAGAAATCATCTTCAGACTGTCGATAAAACGCGCGCCAGTATCCCGCCCGCCCTTGAGCGCAAAGGAAATGACGCCGCTGCACCCTTCGGGCAGATACTTGTCGGCCAGCGCCTTGTTGGCATTGCCCGGCAGGCGCGGATAATTGACAGATTCCACCTTGTCGTGTCCCTGAAGAAAGACGGCCACCTTTTCGGCATTGCGGCAGTGCCGCTCCATACGCAGCGGCAGTGTTTCAAGCCCCTGGTTGATGTAAAAAGCACCCTGCGGGCTTTGGCAGCACCCCATGTCGCGCATGAGCTGCACCCTGGCCTTGACGATATAGGCCGCTTTTCCAAAGGTTTTGGTATACACAAGCCCGTGATACGAGGGGTCTGGCTCGGTAAATTCGGGGAATTTGCCGCTGGTCCAGTCAAAATTGCCGCTGTCCACAATAACCCCGCCCATCTGCAGGGCGTGCCCATCCATATACTTTGTGGTGGAATGCACAACAATGTCCGCTCCGTACTCAAAAGGACGGCATAAAATGGGCGTGGCAAAGGTGCTGTCGATGATCAGCGGCAGGCGATGGCTGTGCGCCAGCCGCGCGAAGCGTTCGATATCCAGCACGTCCATGGACGGATTGGTCAGCGTTTCGCCAAAAACCGCACGGGTATTGGGCCGAAAAGCCTTTTCAAGCTCCGCGTCCGAGGCGTTCTGGTCCACAAAGGTGACTTCAATGCCCAGTTTTTTCAGCGTGACGGCAAAAAGATTGAAGGTGCCCCCGTAGATGCTGGACGCGCTGACCACATGCTCGCCGCTTTGCGCGACATTGAGCAGGGAGAGCATGCTGGCGGCCTGGCCGGATGACGTGCACAGCGCGCCTACCCCGCCTTCAAGAGCAGCAATCTTGCGTTCCACCGCGTCCACGGTGGGGTTGCCAAGGCGGGTATAGAAAAAACCCGCGTCCTCAAGATCAAAAAGTCTCGCGACGGCCGCCGTGGATTCGTATCTGAATGTGGTGCTCTGTGCTATGGGTACAACGCGGGGTTCGCCGTTTTTGGGCTCATACCCTGCGTGCAGACAAAGGGATTCCGTTTTCATGCCATCCTCGAAGTATGCGGTGGTAAAGAAGGTGTTTTACCTGGGCCTGAGGCCACGCGGTTTCGAAAAATAGCGCATGCCCTTGCTGCTGGCAACCGCACTTTTTGCAGGATCGCTGCGCCGTTTATCCAGAGCAATTTTTTTTGAAATTGCTCTGCCGGATGCGGGAGCAGACGCCCGCTGCGGAGGCGTAAGCGCTGTTTATCTGCGCGGTTAAACGCCGGAGCGAGCGTCCTGGAAGCATTGCTTCAGGCGTTGTGACGCAGGAAAATACGCCTGAAGACAGTAATTGGTTACGAGACATCTAAGTGGAAGAACCACTGTCGCTATCCATAGCGATGCTGTCCTGCCCCGCAAGGCGGTTCCCGCCAACGGTTCAGGCAAGCCCGCCGGAGCGGGCAACGGCTACCGCGAGAATAGATATTCTCAATGCGAAAATGCTCTATTGAACCAACAATTTTCAGTTCTTCAGTATATACTATCTGCTGCACCTTGTGCGTATGCCAATTTATTATTGAGGCGAGCAGCGAAGGGCCGCAGCCCGCAAGTGCTTTCAGGCTGCGGCATGGGAGAAAATCCCACCATATTTCGCATGGCTGTCGCTCGGTCATGCGCACGCAAAAAACCATAACCCTATTGACCGCGCACAGGTTACGGCGTATAATTTTTTGCAAATGATGACCAGTTGATTGTGCGAAAACATGAGGGGCATGAATGTCGCACATGCCAAGGTCAACGGTCTCCCGCATCAAGTTTATTCCTGAATTATTCACTGACAGCGCCGCCGGGCGCACGGCCTTGAGCCGGACGTTGCTACGCCGCTGTCCTGACACGGAACGGCGTGATTTTTTTCGCGCCGCACAGCAGGCCCCGGTGGCAGGGGGACTGCACCGCAGTTGTTCATTCACTCTTGCCAGGAGGCTATTATGCGTATTGCCGTGGGTCTGGGCAAAGAAGGCGGAGAAGAGCGTTTGGAGCGTTTGGAGCGCCAGGGCATCAGCCGCCGCGATTTCATGAAATTCTGCACAGCAGTGGCCGTAGCCATGGGCATGGGCCCGGCTTTCGCCTCCGAGGTGGCAGCCGCGCTTACCGGGCGTCGTCCCTCGGTGGTCTATCTGCACGCCGCAGAATGCACGGGCTGTTCTGAAGCGCTGCTGCGCACCTATCAACCCTTCATCGATACTCTCATTCTCGACACCATTTCTCTCGACTACCACGAAACCATTATGGCCGCCGCCGGTGAAGCCGCTGAAGAAGCGCTTCATGCCGCCGTCAACAGCCCCGAAGGTTTTGTCTGTATTGTCGAAGGGGCCATTCCCACCGGCATGGACGGCAAGTACGGCTACATTGCCGGCCACACCATGTATGACATCTGCAAGGACATTCTGCCCAAGGCCAAGGCTGTGGTCAGCGTGGGCACCTGTGCCTGCTACGGCGGCATCCAGGCCGCCAAGCCCAATCCCACCGGCGCCAAGGGCGTCAACGACTGCTACGGCAACATCGGCATCAAAGCCATCAACGTGCCTGGCTGTCCCCCCAACCCCATCAACATGGTTGGAGCGCTTGTGGCCTTCCTGAAGGGTCAGAAGATCGAGCTTGATGAAGTGGGCCGTCCCGTCATGTTCTTCGGCCAGACCGTGCATGACCTTTGCGAACGCCGCAAACACTTCGACGCTGGCGAATTTGCGCCTTCCTTCAATTCGGAAGAAGCACGCAAGGGCTGGTGCCTGTACGATGTGGGCTGCAAAGGACCGGAGACCTACAACAACTGTCCCAAGGTTCTTTTCAACGAGACCAACTGGCCTGTTGGCGCGGGGCACCCCTGCATTGGTTGCAGTGAGCCCAATTTCTGGGACGATATGACGCCGTTCTACCAGAACTAAGGGGATAAAAAATGAGCCAAGTCACCAAAACGCCCCAGAGCAGCTACACTGGCCCCATTGTTGTGGACCCGTTGACCCGTATCGAAGGGCATCTGCGCATTGAAGTTGAAGTTGAAGGCGGCAAGATCAAGGAAGCCCGCAGCAGCGCCACCCTTTTCCGTGGTCTTGAAACCATCCTCAAGGGACGCGATCCGCGCGACGCGCAGCATTTCACCCAGCGCACCTGTGGCGTCTGTACCTACACCCACGCCCTGGCCTCCACGCGCTGCCTTGAAGACGCCATCAACAAGCCCATTCCGGCCAACGCCACCTATATCCGCAACCTCGTGCTTGCCAACCAGTTCATGCATGACCATCTGGTGCATTTCTATCACCTGCATGCCCTGGACTTTGTGGATGTAGCCAACGCCCTTCAGGCCGACCCGGCCAAGGCCGCCAAACTGGCTTCTTCCATTTCGCCCCGCAAGGCCACTGCTGAAGACTTTGCCGCCGTGCAGGCCAAACTGAAGACCTTCGTGAACAGCGGCCAGCTGGGCCCCTTCACCAACGCCTACTTCCTTGGCGGGCATCAGGGTTACTATATGGACCCCGAAGCCAACCTCGTATGCACGGCCCACTATCTGCAAGCTCTGCGCGCGCAGGTTGAAGTGGCCAAGGGCATGGCAGTTTTCGGCGCCAAAAACCCGCACACCCAGTTCACTGTGGCTGGCGGCGTGACCTGCTACGATGCCCTGACCCCCAAACGCATCAAGGAATTCCGCGACATTTACGCCAAGTCCCGCGCGTTCATTGAAGAAGTGTACATTCCTGACCTGCTGCTTGTGGCCAGCTACTACAAGGATTGGGCCGGCATCGGCGGCACCAGCAACTTCATGGCTTTCGGCGAATTCCCCGCTGTCGGCGGCGAACGCGACCTCAACAGCCGCTGGTACAAGCCCGGCGTCATCTATGACCGCAAGGTCGGTTCCGTGCAGCCCTTTGATCCCAACAAGATCAACGAGCACGTCAAGCACAGCTGGTACGAAGGCCAGACCCGTGAGCCCTATAACGGCGAAACCAATCCTCACTTCACCTTCATGGGCGACAAGGCCAAGTACTCCTGGAACAAGGCTCCGCGCTACGACAACCATGCCGTGGAAACCGGCCCCCTTGCCCAGATGCTCGTGGCCTATGGTCACAACCACAAGACCATCAAGCCTACCATTGATGCCGTGCTCGGCAAGCTGAACGTGGGCCCCGAAGCCCTGTTCTCCACCCTTGGCCGTACTGCCGCCCGTGGTATCCAGACCCTGGTTATCGCCCAGCAGATGGAAAACTGGCTCAACGAGTATGAAAACAACATCGGCAAGGACAAGCAGATCGTTGAAAATTACACCGTGCCGGTCACCGGCCGTGGCGTGGGCTTTGTGGACGCGCCCCGTGGCGGTCTGTCGCATTGGATGACCATCAAGGACAGCAAGATCGACAACTTCCAGCTTGTGGTTCCCACCACCTGGAACCTGGGACCGCGGGATGACAAGGACGTGCCCAGCGCCGCCGAAGCAGCTCTTGTGGGAACGCCTGTGGCCGACCCCAAGCGCCCGGTGGAAATTCTGCGCACCATCCATTCCTTTGACCCCTGCATCGCCTGTTCGGTGCACGTCATTGACGGCGAAACCAACGAAGTCAATGAATTCAAGGTCCTGTAAGATACAATAAGCATGACGCAAAAGGGCGGGGGCCAAATCCCCCGCCCTTTTTCTCTTCAAGCAAAAGAGCTGACACATGAGCGATCAGAAAGTGCTTATCCTTGGGGTAGGCAATATCCTGTTGACCGACGAAGGCTTCGGCGTACGCGCCGCAGCATATCTTGAAGAGCACTATCACTGGCCTGACAACGTGACCCTTATGGATGGCGGCACGCAGGGTCTCATGCTCATGAGCGAGCTGATGGACTGCGATTTTCTGGTCGTGCTGGATGTCGTGCTCGGCCCCAAGGAGCCAGGCACCATCTACAGGCTTGAAGGCGAAAATTTGCGGCAGAGCCTGAGCTTCAGAGACTCGATGCACCAGACCGACCTGCTTGACACCCTGGCGACCTGCGAACTGGCGGGCCATCGCCCCGCCGCCGTGGTCTTTGGCATTCAGCCTCTCGACTACAAAAGTATGGACTTGAACCTCACTGCCGAAATTCAGGCCAAACTGCCGGAATTCTGTGAAAAAGTTGTAGCAGAGCTGGCTCTTCAGGGCATTTGCGCTGAAAAAATCTGACGATTGGCCCATTTTTACAAAAAAGCCCGGATCGGCGACTCACGCTGATCCGGGCTTTTATTCATAAAAAAACTGCTGTTTCGTCACCAGTCAGGAATGCTGATGTACCTGCACAGTTTCTGGATTCAGTTGTTCCTTCACCTTACTCTTCCGGCAAACACTCTTCGCTGAACAGGGCAAACCCCGCCTGACGCAACTGCGCCGCCCACATGCCGTCCCCTTCACACAGGCATTTGCTGAAGGTGCCGTCATAAACCTGCCCTAATCCGCAGGAGGGGGAACGGCTTTTCAGTATGGCCGCCGTACAGCCCTCTTGCCTGGCAAGCTCGGTGGCCGCCTGTGCCCCAAGCTCGAAATGCCGGGTCACATCATGCCCGTCCCTGGTCAAAACCTTGCCGTGCACGATCTCGCTCGGCGTGCGGGGGGTCGGCAATCCGCCAAGGCACTCGGGACAGGCCGCAACCGCCCTGCCCTCTGCCACCAGTTGCACAACAGCGGCACACGTGTTGGCGCGCCCGTCATACCGGCAGGCAATGCCAGCCAGGCAGGCGCTGACAATATAGCGTGGTCGCGTCATTCCGACGTGTTCTCCGGCAAGAGCGCAGCTTCCCACATTTCCTGATAATACACGCAGGTACCGGGATTCCAGGCAGTGGCCGTGGCGTGGTCGTAACTTTCAGTTATGGGCCAGTCAGTATGCGGGGCCAGTGCCTGTTCAAAGGAAGGCGCTTCAACCACAGCTTCATATTCGAGATTGAGCGTGTAGTTGGGGCCCTTCATAAAGCGCAGATGATAGCGCGGCATAGCAGATCCTTATTAACGCGAACACCGGGAAGAGCTGGCTCTTCCCGGTGTGTTGTCTATTACGCGATGGCAGTGCCTAGTGCGTGGTCATTACAAACTTGCTGACGAGGAACAGAACCACCAGCAGAAAGATGCCAAGACCCACGCCGCCCTTGATGAGCTTCATTTCCACGGGATCCAGGGGTTCATACTCCATTTTTTCAATTTCTTCATGGAGTTTTACTTCATTGCTATTTTCCATATCTCACTCCGTATATGCTAGCCGCCGATAACAGGCGGGGTCATGCCGTGGAAGAAGGCGTAGGAAATGAACAGGCCCACCCAGATGATGAAGCCGAACAGGCACACCACATACACAACAGCCAGACGACCGATGCCTTCTTCACGCAGCTTGCGGAAGTTGGACACAACACCAATGGTGAAGAAGGTCATGAGGAAGAACAGCACGCGGAATCCGTTGATGGTGCCGGACAGCCCCTTGCCGAGCTTGTGCAGTTCGGGCGAGGACAGGCACATGAGCAGCAGGATCAGGAAGGTGGCGATGTACCCCAGCACGAAGCGGGGGAAGCGATCCATAACGTCGCCCCAGGTCATGGTGCGTTCGCCGCGCGTCTTGTCGAACTTGGCGGTCCACACGTAAGCGAGCACCAGGGCCCACACGCCGATGAACACGTCAATGAAGATTTTGACGGTGGTGGTAACCATCACGATCCAGCCCGGTTCCCAGTTGATGCCCTGACCGGCCATCTTGGCGAGAATGAGGGATTCGGTGATGGCGCCGCTGGCGATGGCGCCGCCGTCAGACTTGACGGCAAGGCCCATCCAGGCGCCGGCCACCAGGGGCTCGCTGGAAAGGAAGTGCTGCGCCACGAAAGGCAGCACGAGCATTTCGATGCAGGTGAACACCACGACCAGCGAAGAAACCATGATGGGCACCACAGGCCGGGCGCGGATAGCGCCGCCCGTGGCGATGGCAGCGGAAACGCCGCAGATGGAGATACCGGAGGCAAGAGGAGCGGCCCACTCTTTATTGAACTTGAAGTATCTGCGGGCAACGTAGTAAACAACGCACCAGTAAAGCAGATACGCTTCAACAATGGCGCAAAGACCGCGGAAAATGATGTGACCGGCAAAACCGGCGGCATCAGCGGCTTTCACGCCCAGTTCGGCGCCCATGATGACGATGGCGATTTTAACGAAAAGTTCGGGGCGGCAGGCTTCGCGCAGGCTCTCGGCAAACTGGGGGGTAATGTTACCCACAAGAATGCCCACAACAAGAGCCACGATAAGGCCAGCCTCAGTGCTGAGGCCCAGTGCCCAGGGAATGCCCAACTTGGCAAGCTGCGTGGGGTTGGCCGCAATATAGGCGTTGGCCCCAAGCGTATAGCAAGCGATGGCGATAAAGAAAATGATGGTGAAGCCACGCACGAAGTTGGCCACATTGCCCTTGATAAGCTTGATGCCCATAGCCATCAGGGCTGTAATAACCGCATAGCTTACCAGCAGCGAGGCCCAACCGGGCAGCCACTTCCAAGTTGCAGCTTTCCAGGCGTTAAGCGGGTTGTCGACCCACATGCCGACGCCCACGACCCAGCCCATGATATCCAGGCCAACCATTTTTCCGAGCGCTAAAACGAAGACAAGGCAGCCTATAAGCAGAGCTACTTTATCCTCGTTAAATGCTGCCTTTGGTGATGCCATACCCATAGTCCTCCATGCGAATGATGCAAGTAATCACTGACACACCTTCCCCACCGATGCCTAATGCCCTTTCGCGAGCTTGTGCTAATTGGCACTATCGCGCAAAAAAGGCAAAATTTGCCGTAGCATCGGATGAGGAATACCAATACCAAAAGGTGCCGCCTTACAAAAAACCTGCGACACCGTGAGTTAAGTTACCCGTCTGGTCGCGATTGTCAAGCCTTAGTTCAAAGTTTAACAATGCGTACTTATAGCCAAATCTCTATGTATTTCGGCTTTATGCAACTGTCATTCTGAAAGCAAAATTGTGTATTTTACAAAGTTGCGGCAATTATCCAATTCAATTGAAGACATAAAAAGACTTGGACAGGGTGCCACAAAATTGCGTCGTATGCGCAAAAAAGAACATATGCGTATTGGGACACATCAAACAATACCAGCTTAGTACATTTTATGGGGGCATTCGTGCTCAAAACTTACTTTCGCTGTTACAAAGCTGCAAAGGCGGCAGCTATCCATTTTTTTTGCACGCAACCTGACAAACGCTGTCAGTAGTATACTCTGAAATTCCCCGCTTTTGGCGAGATTCACCTGCATGAATATGCCGGCCCTGCACACATTTGTCTTGTACAAGAATTACAGCCAGTTGTTTCCGCCTGCAAACAGCAAGCACATGAAACAAAGGCACGAATGCAGATTAACTACGTGTTTTTAAAAATCAATTTATGTATAAACCCTGCGTGCGCAACCCGCCTGCGTCGTTAGCACCATGCCGCTTGTAACGATGGCACGGGTGGCACTGCGTTTGTCATTGTGAAGCATTGCGCGATTCTGCCGCCCTGGGTGATGAAGCGCTCTGCGCCCGGCCTGCACGACGCACTTAATCACTGCCGTGCTGGCAGGCTACCGGGTTGGCTGAGAAACAATTTCACAAGCAACACCTAGAGCATTTTGCTTTTGAAACACTCCTTGTTTCAACGCATCCTTCTGGCGAAAAACGTGGTTTTCGCCAGAATCCACGCCGCTTCGTGGCGACTGCCGCTTTCGCGCCAGCAGGGCAATTCCAAAGAGAAATTGCCCTGGCCAAACTGCGCAGAGAATGGCGCGCTGCTCAGGTGGCCGATGCACTGCCTCCTGCTGCCCGGCCTGCCCACCATCACGACCGGGCTGGCCCGCACCCGATGCACGGTCGAGCCATGATTCGGCAACGCCGAATCACGAGACCTTGCCGCCGCAGCCGTGTCGCGCGACTGCACTGATGAAGGGGTCGTATGGCAGGGGAAGTCTGGCACCGGTCAAAGTCTGCCCTTTTGACGCCACATTTTCTGCTTCAGAGCGTCAAAATTTTCGCACCGCAGGTCGGAAAAAAATTCCCAGGGGCAAAACAGGCTCACAACACACTAATATAAAATGATATTTTTTTGTGGCACACAGATTGCAAAATGCCCAACAGCTTAGCAACCACCAGGAGGTGCCCCATGTCTTTGGTTATCAACCACAACATGATGGCCGCAAACACGGCCAGAAATTTGAATGCTCACTATTCTCAGTTGAGCAAGTCGGTACAGCGCCTTTCAACAGGTTTGCGCGTGAACAGCGCTGCGGACGACGCCGCAGGTCTGGCCATTCGCGAACTGCAACGGGCCGACATCGCCACCTTGCAACAGGGCGCGCGCAACGCCAATGACGCCATCTCAATGATTCAGACCGCCGACGGCGCTCTGGGCGTTATTGACGAAAAGCTCACCCGTATGAAGGAACTGGCCGAACAGGCGGCCACGGGCACGTACGATTCCACCCAGCGCCTGATGATCGAATCCGAATATCAGGCCATGGCTTCGGAAATTACCCGTATCGCCAATGCCACTGACTTTAACGGCATACATCTGCTCAACGGCTCTCTGTCCAGCGACACGCATGACGGCAGCGGCATGAGTGCCTCGGGCAAGATGAAGATCCACTTTGGCACGGGCAACGACTCTGCCGAAGACTATTACTACATCAAGATAGGCACCAGCACGGCCTCGGCCCTTGGCGTCGGCAATCAGGCCCTTGATGAAAGCGGCAACCTGCGCGCTGGCGGCACAGTCTCCACGCAGGAGGCCGCACAGAAGGCCTTGGACGCCATTACCAATGCCATTATTTCCAAGGACAAGATACGCGCTCACCTGGGCGCCATGCAGAACCGTCTGGAAAATACCATTACCAACCTGAATACTCAGGCAGAAAATCTGCAGGCTGCCGAATCGCGCATTTCAGACGTGGACGTCGCCACCGAAATGACGCAGTTCGTGCGCAACCAGATCCTGAGCCAGTCTGCGGTGGCCATGCTCTCGCAGGCGAACTCGCTGCCACAGATGGCCATGAAGCTCATCGGCGGCTAGGGTATAGTGCTCTAGGTTGTGGAAGACCAAAGATATGGGAAGTCCGGGGGCCGTGCCCCCGGACTAGGCCAAATAACTGGCTCTCCCACCAAATCAGAGATTTTGCCCACACAGCCGCCGCAGGGCTTATTCCGAGTGCCCGAGCGTTTTCAATGCGTCGCGTGCAGCTTGCTGTTCAGCTTTTTTGCAACTGCTGCCGCTGGCGACAAACTGGCTGCCATCAGGCAGACGAAGAGAAACTTCAAAAACCTTGGAGTGCTCGGGGCCGTGACTGGCCAAGCGCGTATACAGTGGCGCCTGGCCAAAACGCTGCTGCGAGGCTTCCTGCAGTCGGGTTTTATAGTCTTTTGAGGCTTTTCCGTCCCCGGCCCTGTCGGGCCACTGCCCGGCGAATATACGCGCCACGGCTTTTTGGGCCGCCGCAAAGCCGCCATCTTCATAAACAGCCGCCAATACAGCCTCCAGGGCATCGCTGAGTACAGCGTCGCGCTTGCGCCCTCCCTGATTTTCTTCTCCTCTGCCCAGTTTGAGAAGGACATCAAGGCCAAGGTCGCGGGCTCTTTCAGCAAGGCTCACGGCGCTCACAAGATTTGAGCGCATCTTGGTGAGTTCGCCTTCACGCGCGGTGGGAAAGCGCTTGTAGATCTCCCACGAGACGCAAAGTTCCAGCACAGCATCGCCGAGAAATTCCTGCCGCTCATTGTGCTCCTGACCACAAGAGTACTCATTGGCCCACGAACTGTGCGTCAGGGCCAGGTCCAGCAGTTCCCGCCGGGCAAAACTGTGCCCAAGCCGTTTTTTGACAAGTTCAAAGGCCGTATCCGAAGTTTTTTCTGGTGTAACGTCAAAATTCTGCATGGCGTTATTTTAGCGTTTTCGACAGCCAAGGCAACAGAAAATGCCTTGACATGTGCTGCTCCAGTGCCTACCTAAAGCCATCAACACTCAGGAGCAAAGCATGGCTTACGATATTCGTTTGATGAAGCTGGTAACGGGCGAACTTGTCATTGGCAAGTACGATGCCGAAAAAGATTGCCTCAATGATGTGGCCGCCATCCAGAGCATTCCCACGCAACAGGGCGTGCAGATGATGATGTTGCCTTACGGATACCCCTTTGAACCCGAGTTCAGCGGCAGCCTTGAAGGAAAAAATTTCCTCTACCGCTACGCCAGCACCCCCAAGGAACTTCAGGACAAGTACATCGAAGCCTGCACCAACCTCACTGTGGCTGGCGGCCTGGGCAGGATGCAGTTCAGCTCCGATCCGCTCGGCGGTTCCGGCAGCGGCCTGATCAAGTAAGTCCGTTTCCTTTTCTGGCTTTTTTCAAGGGCGGCGCGCAAGGCCGCCCTTTTCGTACCCGCCGCCTTTTGCCCCCCATAAGGAAGACCATGCGTTCCCTTCTGCCGCTTTTGCCCAAACCCAGCCGTTATGCCGGCATTGAAGACAACGTCTGCCGAAAAGACCCGCAAAACGTGCGTTTGCGTGTGGCTCTGGCCTTTCCTGATACCTATGACGTCGGCATGTCCTATCTGGGGCAAAAAATTCTGTACAATATCGTCAACAGCCGACCCCACTGGTGGGCTGAACGGGTCATGGCTCCGGAACGCGAGGCAGGCGATATCCTGCGCGCCCACAATACGCCCCTGGCCACGCTGGAATCTGACACCCCACTGGGGCAGACCCATTGCCTGAGTTTTTCCATCACGCATGAGCTTTGTTATACCAACGTCCTCTACATGCTTGATCTGGCTGGCATTCCCCTGCGCACGGCTGACCGGCCGCAGGATCTTACGGCCTGTCCTCTTGTTATTGCAGGCGGCGGCGCCCTGCTCAGCGCGGAACCCCTGACGCCCTTTATTGACATCATGGTGCTGGGCGATGGCGAAGAAAGTCTGCCTGACGTTCTTGAACTGCTTGAAAAAGCGCTGGATTCCGGCTGGACTCGTGAACGCCTGCTGCTTGAGGCCAGGCATATTCCTGGCGTATACGTGCCCTCTCTCTTCACTGCCCGGCCTGAAGCCCCCACCGCCCCGCCCGTGCCCCTGATGGACGACTATACGCGGCCCGCCCGCCGCATCGTGGCGGATATCAACAACACCCCCTATCCCGCCAAGCAGGTGGTGCCCGTGGGGGCCGTTCACAACAGGCTGTCACTGGAAATCGCGCGCGGCTGTACGCGCGGCTGCCGCTTTTGCCACGCGGGCATGGTCTACCGCCCGGTGCGCGAGCGTTCGCTAGAGACCATCCAGACCCTGATGGACAATTGCCTCAGCGAAACCGGCTTTGACGAAATTTCTTTTCTGTCGCTCAGCACAGGCGATTTTTCAGCCCTGAAGACCCTGTGCTTCAACGCGCTGGACCGTTGCGCCCGTGAACAGATCGGCCTTTCCCTGCCGTCGCTGCGGGTGGGCTCCATTGACGACGAAATCATCGAGCGCATGGCCGATCTGCGCCGCACCGGCTGCACGCTGGCCCCTGAGGCCGGCAGCCAGCGCCTGCGCGACGTCATCAACAAGGGCGTCACTGAAGAAGACCTGCTGCTGCATGCCCAGAAGCTGCTTGAGCACGGCTGGCGTCAGGTGAAGCTCTATTTCATGATCGGCCTGCCTACCGAAACGGACGAAGACCTGGCCGCCATTACCGAAACGTGCCTCAAGGTTCGTGACGCCGCCGGACGCGGCAGCCCGCGCCTGCAAGTCACGGCGGCCCTTTCGCCCTTTGTGCCCAAACCCTTTACGCCCTTTCAGTGGGTGCCCCAGATCAGCCAGGAAGAGATCCAGCGGCGGGTCCATTTTGTGCGACAGCAGTTCAAGGGGGTAAAATTCCTTAAATTGCGCTGGCACGAACCCGCCATGAGCCATCTTGAAGGCATTTTGTCCCGCGCGGACCGCCGCATGGCCGATGTGGTGGAAAAGGCCTACCGCAAGGGTTCCATCTTCACCAGCTGGATGGAACACTTTGCGCTTGCTCCCTGGCTGGAAGCGCTGGAAGAATGCGGCTTGAGCGCGCAGGAATGCACGGGGGAACGCCAACCGGGCAGCCCCCTGCCCTGGGGACATCTTGAGGCGGGCATTTCCGAGGAATTTTTGCTGCGTGAATGGCAGCGCGCCCTTGGGGAAAAAATTACCGACGACTGCCGCTACGGGGCCTGCCGCCAATGTGGAGCCTGCGACACCAAGGCCGGGCCGTCGCGCATGCCGCACACGCCCTCGCCTGGCTGCATCGCCCCTCTGAACGGGTCTCTGGGTGAAGCAGCCCCCCACATGGAATCTTCAAATGACGCGGCCCCCCACAGCGGATCTCCAAATGGCGCGGCCAGCGCCAACGAGGCTCCGGTGGACGCGCAGATCGCTACCACCACAGACTGCGGCCCCCTTGCGCACAACGCGCAAGAACAGTCCGCGTCGGCCAGTGCCCTGCAAGACACGCCCCTGCCGGACAGCCACCAGCACCGCAACAGGCTTATTTTTTCGCAGCGCGACCAGCGCGCCCATCAGCCCAGCCGGGATGAAGAAGGCCGCCTGGTGTGCCGCCCGCCCGCCAGCCGCCCCCCCAAAATAACCGCAGAACTGACCGTCAAGGCGGCGCAATACCGCATCTGGCACAGCAAGGCTGGCGGCTGCGCCTACCTGAGCCAGCTGGAACTGCAAGCCGTCCTTGACCGCGCCCTGCGCCGGGCCGGTCTGCCCATGGCTTTTTCTCAGGGTTTCCACCCCATGCCGCTCATGTCCTTTGGCCGGGCCTTGCCGGTTGGCGTGGAAAGCCGGGCGGAATGGTTTGCCCTGACCCTGCACAAGGTTCTGCCGCCGCAGGAAATCGCCGACCGCCTGAACCCTCTTCTGCCGCTGGGCATGGAAGTCGTGCGTGTTGAGTTCGTGGACAAAAGCCACCGCACCGAGCAGGCCATTGCCGAGGCTTTTTGCCTGTCTCTGCCAACCCCTGAAGAAAACAGGCAGGTTGTCCAGTGTTTTGAGGATTTTGCAGCACTGCCCGAACTGAATTTTACGCGCGACACCAAAAAAGGCCCCCGTACCGCCAATATCAGGGCCATGTTGCGGCAATGGGAACCCCTTGCGCCAGAGCAGCACGAAAATGCCCCTGAGGCCGTGACATTTGTAGCTGACTGGAGTAGTGGTTATCTGTCGCCCCTGCTTTTCGTCATGGCCATATTGCAGCCTGTGGGAATGCCTGATACTTTGCGGCCCAGGCTGAAACTGGTGAAAACTGCGCAGATATTCGCCGACGAAAAACTGTATCCATAGGAACGGCCCCTCTTGGGGACACCAACGTCCTCTGGCTCATTATATAGGCTTTTTGTCTTTGCCCACGGGAGAAAACATATGGCTTCCTGTATACCCTTTGCTGACGAAGAACCCTTTGCGCAGCGCGTCAAAACTCTGGCTGATGACGAACTGCTTGAAATATGGGAAGAAACTCAGCAAATCGAAAACATGATTTGTGCGGAACTGCATGCCGATTTTTCTCTGGCGCCAGACTATGAGAAAGTCATTGTGGAAGAATTGACCCTGCGTTCCAGCCGCCGCATAAATACCCGGCCCGAAGCCAAGTAGGCGGGGCCTGCCGGAAAATCCGGGCAGGCATGGCAAAAAAATAAGCTCACAGCTTCTTTTGCAGATAGATCATGTCTTGCAAAAATATCCCCTGGCATAGTGCCATGCCCCCCATCAGGTAGACAAAGCAAAAAAGCCCCACCAGGCTTGAACTTTGAAAACATGATGAGGGTCACAGCACTAGCGGGGGATTTTCTACATACAAAAAGGGCGAAAGCTCATAGCCTTCGCCCTGAAAAACCTGTTGTCCCGGTGCGGTTATATGCCGCCGAGCATTTCCATATCGTCGTTGGAAAGCAGCTTGTCCAGATCAAGCATGATGAGCAGGCGATCCTGAAGCTTGCCAACGCCGCTGATGTAGTCCGAATCCACTCCGGCCACCACGGGCGGCGGCGGCTCAACCGTGCTGGCGGGAATGCGCAGCACTTCGGAAACCGCGTCAACCACAAAGCCTACAATGATATTGTTGATCTCGATGACAATGATCCGCGTGTTCTTGTCGTGCGTTTTTGACACAAGGCCAAAGCGGCGGCGCAGATCAATGATGGGGATCACCTTTCCGCGCAAGTTGATGACACCTTCAACAAATTCGGGAGCGCGGGGTACCCTGGTGATCTCCATAGTGCGGATAATTTCCTGCACTTTCAGAATATTGACCCCGAACTCCTCCTCACCGATGCTGAAAGTCACCAGTTGCAGAAGTTCGTCTTCCTGTTTTCTCTGATTTACATCCATGTGCGCTCCTTGTTGCAACCAGCCGCTCAACCTGTAAGGGCCGCTGGCATCATCAGCCTTGGGCCTGCCGATGTTTACTATAGAGCTTATCGGCAAATTGGTAAAGCTCCATAGGTCTGCCAAAAAAATCGCTATCTGCCAAATGCGTCGTGCATGGACTGTTCCAGACTTTCGCTGCCGTAGACATCACGCAGCACCAGAGGGGCTGTGGCCATGTCGCCAGCCGGAAAAAGCGCCGTGAGAGGAATACTCTTGCTGCCCAGGGCCTCCAGCAGACGCACGGCATAGGCATTGGCATTGGTGAGGTCAACGCGAACAAGCTCCATATTGTAACGGGCCTGCAAGCGCCGCAGGCGCTCGTCCGTCAGAACGGTAGCCTCCATAAATTTGCAGTTGGGGCACCAGTCGGCGGTGAATTCCAGCAGCATGGGTTTTTTGCCCAGGCTGGCCTCAAAGGTCTGCGGGTTGAACTCGCGCCATTGCGGCAGGGGGGCCACAGGGCGCAACACCCACATGAAAGAAGCCAGCAAAAGTCCCAGACAGGCAAACCCCACAAGCCTGCGGCGCAAAGGCGGTGCGGATATGCCGCAGTACTGCCCCCAGAGCCAGGCGCACAAGGCCACAACCAGCAGTACGCTTAACACCTGCATGTGTTTTTCCACCGGCAGGATGGAAAGCAGGTACAGCGCCGTGCCCATGAGAAAAAAGCCCACGACGCGCTCAAAAATGTGCATCCAGGCTCCCGGTTTGGGCAAGATGTTCGCCAGGGCGGGCCAGATGCTGAAAAGCACGTACGGCAGGGCCATCCCGAGTCCCACGGCCCAAAAAACGACCATGACCACCATGAGGGGCTGGGTAAAGGCCCAGCCAAGCACGCCGCCCAGGAGCGGCCCACTGCAGGGCGTTGCCAGAAACGTGGACACAAGCCCGGTAAAATACGCCTGAAGACAGGGATTTTTCGTGTGTGCTCCTGTTTTGAGGTCAATGACGGGCAGGGTGAAAACTCCAAGCATGGACAGCCCCATCAAAAACACGAGCAGCAGCATGACCAGCAGCACGGCCTGATTCTGGTACAATTGCCCCCACATGAGGTCTGCAAGGCCGAGAACAAGGGCAAGAGCGCTGAAAAGGGTCATAACGCCCGCCGCAAAGCAGAGGTTATGCTGCCTGAAATGCCTGAGGCCCTCCTTGCCGCAGCCGCCCACCATAAGCAGGCCGCTGACCTTGAATGTCAGTACAGGCAGTACGCAGGGCATGGCATTGAGCAGCAAGCCTGCCAGTATGCCAAAGAGCAGCGCCTTTCCAAGACTGGTTATCTCCATGGATTCATTTACATACCGTGGCGTCAGGTTCACAAAATCATCCATGGGGGGCAAGGGCTTTTGCACCTGCCCTCCTTCCGCCACGGCCGGTTCATTACCAGACCCCGCAGTCTCTCCCTGCGATGCATCAAGCCAGCGGGCTATGCCTGCAGACTTGCCAGCCCCCGGATCGCCCTCCGTTGCGTCTTGCGTATCAGCTACGGCCGGAGCCCCGCCAAAAAGCTGCACGCCCTCGGCCGCGTCGTCCGCAACAGACCGGGGCGGCTGCTTTTTCAGGCTGCGCCATTGGGCTGCCCAGGGCATGGACTCAAGAGGCTGCGTTGCCTGGGGCACCACATCCTTCACCTGCTGGCTGACGGGCATACAGTTGCGCGTGGAACACAGAAGCATGCTTATGTCCGCCGTATAGGGCTTGCCCTGGTCCTCACGGGACAAAAGCACATAGAGGGTCACCTCGCCTTCATAAACGAAAATGGTGGCCGAGGGATCATAAAAGTCGCGCTGCACCGCCCCTTGCGGATACCACACGGACTGCGGCGTCCCATCGGCGACATTGAAGCGCAGGGTGGTGGGACGTCCCGCGTCGCCGGGGTCGTGGGCGTAGGCGTGCACATCCTTGGGCAACGTAAGGCGCAGGGCGCCGACAACGGCATCACCGTCCAGAGCCGTTTCAAGGCGCGCTCCCAGCGGGTTGGCGCTTGCATGACCTGAAAAAACAAGAAGACACAAGGCCATACACAGTGGCATCAGCCACAGGGCCAAGGGGACGTTTTTTGGGTTAAAAAGCTTTTTTAAAAAAATATTGTTATTTTTCACTATATTAGCTCTTTCTTTCCAATTTTTTATTCAAACTCGCTTGACAGTGGGTACCCATCAGCGTAAACCCCTTTTCACGCAATGCGGGTCATTAGCTCAATTGGTAGAGCAGCTGACTCTTAATCAGTTGGTTCGGGGTTCGAGTCCCTGATGGCCCACCAGAAAAATCAAAGGTTCGTGGTTACAAGCCACGAACCTTTTTTTGTATTTGCAATACAGCATCGCAACACCTGCAAGGACGCAACGCAGCGCATAAGCGCATGCCGCGACCATATACGACACGCTTGCGTCAAAAGCCACATATGCAACAACGCTGCCACAGTACTGCTGCATACGCGCAGACTGTACCGGAGCTGTTTTTTTGCTTCTGGCAGACATACGGTAGCGACAGGACACAAGCGTACTGCCCGTCGTTAGTACACGAACGATCCCACAAACAACAGACAGCATGTGACCCCAGAGGGAAAACGTTAAGCATCTCAGCATTAGTGAGATTTTATCCCTACTGGAAAAGCAAGTCCATCTTTCCTTTACGTCCGCGTCTTACGGCGCGGCGGCGTCCCGAAAAACCGTATTTTTATGGCTGCCAGAGCCCTGCGCGGAGCGCCCCCACTGATTACATGCCTGCCAGCGCCATACGGGCAACCGGAACCTTCAGTTTCAGAGCCTGCTGCCTCGACAGACAGACAGACAGACAGACCACCAGCGCAGTGCCCCAATAACAACTGCCCGGCATGCCGGGCTTGTTACAAAAAAGCGATGGCACAAAAAAATGAGCCTCTCCGCTAGAGCAGTTTACGAATGAAATGAGTTAAATGCTCTGCAAGGATTTTTTCTGAAAATCCTTGCCACGAAATGCGAGTAGGCGGGCTTTTGCCCGCCGTACGCGAGCATTTCAAGTGTTAAATGCTCTAACAGAGAGGCTCACCTGATTGAGATGGTTACGAATGTGCGGGCTTTCCTGCCTGCGCCCGCTCCTGCTGCCGCCAGAGCAATTTCAGGCGGCAGCCGTCAGACGACGAGGAAGCCTTACGGCTGGCGACAGCATCGCCAGTAAAATGGCTCTAAAGGATGTACTGCGTCAGGTCCTGATCGTTGCGCACGTCCTTGAGGTGCTCGGCCACATAGGCTTTGTTGACCACGACTTGCGCGCCCGGCATGTCCGGGGCGTCAAAGGAAATGTCGGACAGTATTTTTTCCATGATGGTGTACAGACGGCGCGCGCCGATATTTTCCGTGCGGGAATTGATGTCTTCAGCAAAGGCGGCAACTTCTTCCAGGCCGTCCTCGGTAAAGCTCAAGCGGATCTGCTCTGTGCCCAGCAGGGCTTCATACTGCTTGGTAAGGGCGTTGTCCGGCTCGGTAAGAATGCGCAAAAACTCTTCGCGACCCAGGGCCTGAAGCTCCACACGCAAGGGAAAACGCCCCTGTAATTCAGGAATCATATCCGAGGGTTTGCTGAAGTGGAACGCGCCCGCGGCAATAAACAGCACATGATCCGTGCGGATCATGCCGTACTTGGTATTCACGGAGCTGCCCTCCACAATGGGCAGCAGGTCACGCTGCACGCCTTCGCGCGAAATATCCGAGGTACGGTTTTGTGATGAACTGGCGATCTTGTCTATTTCGTCGATAAAGATGATGCCGGTCTGCTCCACCCTTTCCTTGGCGCGTTCGACCAGGGCGTCCTGATCAACCAGCTTGCCGGACTCTTCCTGCACAAGCACGTTGAAGGCGTCGCGAACCTTCATCTTGCGGCGGCTGCGCTTGGGCGGAAAGGCCTTGCTGAACATGTCCTTGACCTGGCCCCCCATCTGCTCCATGCCGGGGATGGCAAAAATATCCACCCCGCCGCCCATCTCCGTCACTTCCATTTCAACTTCGCGCGTATCCAGAAAACCGAGGCGGAACTGCTGCAACAGTTTTTCGCGCGTGGAGGAGCGGTCTTCCAAACCAAAGGAGCTGGGCAGCAAAAGATCCATCAGGCGCGATTCCGCAGCGGCTTCGGCGGCTTTGCGCACGCGGGCGTTTTCCTCGTCGCGCACAAGGTTTATGCCGATCTCCATCAGATCGCGCACCATGGATTCCACATCCCGCCCCACGTAGCCCACTTCTGTGAACTTGGTGGCCTCCACCTTGATAAAGGGCGCGCCCGAAAGTTTGGCCAGGCGGCGCGCTATTTCGGTTTTGCCCACGCCGGTCGGCCCCATCATAATGATGTTCTTGGGCGAAACCTCGTCGCGCAGGTCAAGCGGCAGATGCTGCCTGCGCCAGCGGTTGCGCACGGCTACGGCAACCATACGCTTGGCCTGTTCCTGGCCCACAACAAATTTATTCAGCTCGGACACGATCTCACGGGGGGTCAAGGTGCTCATCAATTGCTCCTGATAAGTTTGCTCTATCTGTCCATATAGGCACTGCAACCGATCTGGCAATGGTGCACTGCAAATTTTGCGCGGCCGGGCCTGCCGCATGACACAAAAATGTCGCCATTATTCCCTCGACGGTATGCCACGTATTTGCAATGATGCAGTTCTGAAGGGCGGCGTCTCCTTGGTGAAGCATGGCTTGGCACGCACTTGTTGATAACAATTATTGACTATCCAGGGCACTTGTAGCACACTGGTTCCACAAACAAAGGCACAAGGAGTTCCGTATGAATACAGTCACTTTCAAGGGCACACCTCTCCATCTCATGGGCAACCGGCCTGCGGTCGGGCAAAAAGCCCCGGACTTTACCCTGGCCGCCAACGACCTCAGCCCCCGCAGCCTCAAGGACTATGCGGGCAAGGTGCTGGTGCTGGTAAGCGTGCCCTCCCTTGATACTCCTACATGCGATATGGAAGTGCGCCGCTTCAACAAGGAAGCCGCCGCCCTTTCCGACAAGGTGCGCATCGTGGCCGTAAGCTGCGACCTGCCCTTTGCCCAGGCCCGCTGGTGCGGCGCTGCGGGCGTTCAGTCTGTCGAAACCCTCTCTGACTACAAAGAAAGAAGCTTCGGCAAGGACTATGGCCTGCTTATTGACGAACTGCGCCTGCTGGCCCGCGCCATCGTGGTTGTGGCCCCTGACGGCACGGTTGCCTATACCCAGCTTGTTCCTGAAGTTGCCAGTGAGCCGGATTATGACGCGGCCCTGGCTGCCGTGAAAAAACTTGCATAACTGCGCGGGCACACTGCCCTTCCTTGCCAGCGCATAGTGAAAGCCTCCCTGTCGTGACAGGGAGGCTTTCTTGCAAACACACTCTTGGCCGCGCGTAGCA
This sequence comes from Desulfovibrio sp., assembly GCF_034006445.1. NCBI lineage: Bacteria > Pseudomonadati > Thermodesulfobacteriota > Desulfovibrionia > Desulfovibrionales > Desulfovibrionaceae > Desulfovibrio > Desulfovibrio sp. Next base: position 253,079 of record NZ_JAVESS010000002.1, read on the forward strand.
TCCGCCGCGTCAGGCGCTTTTTCGACCTCCGCGCAGGCCGGCCACCAGGGCGCTCACGCCAAACCAGCAGCACGACACGAGAATCACGGTGGCCCCGCTGGCCGTGGACATCCATTCCTGCGCTGAAAGCACAAGGCCGACAAAGGCCGAACTCAGCCCCACAACCAGCGCCCACCAAAACATGCCGCCAGCCGTGGAGGCCAGATTTCTGGCCGTGGCCGCTGGCACGATGAGCAGGGCCGTCACAAGCAGCACCCCCACCGCCCATACGGAAAACATGACCACAAGGGCCAGCAGCGCCGCAAAAACATACTGCCACAAAGCAACGCGCACGCCGTGCACGCGGGCCATGACGGGGTTCAGGGCAATATACAGCAGCCTGTTGTAGCCCACTACCTGAAAAAGCAGCATGGCGAAAAAGAGCAGCAGCAGAAAGCCCGTCTCGCCTTCAGTAATGGTGAGAATATCGCCGTACAAAAAGCGCTGCATGTCGCGCCCCACTCCTGGGGCACGGCTGACCACAGCCAGACCAAAGGCCACCACAGCAGAAAACACAATGCCTATGACCGTGTCGCCGGAAAGGTTGCTGCGCCGCCGCACGGCCATGATGCCCAGCCCCACCAGCACGCCGAATATCGGCATGGAAATACGCGGGTTTATGGCCAGAATAAGGCCAAGGGCCACCCCGGCGAAGGCAGAATGCCCGATGGCGTCGGAAAAAAAGGCCATGCGAAAGCTGATGACCTCCACACCGAGCACCGATGCCATGGGGGCCAGCAAAAGCAGGCCTAACATGGCCTGCTGCATAAAGCGCATTTGCAGGCAGTCCAGCGGCAGGCGGCCCAAAAGATCATAGATTAAGGTCAGATCAGGCATGCCCGGCCTCCCCGGCGGCTGAACCGTCACCCGCGCCTTTGCCCGTGCCCTTGCCCGCGTGCCCGTCCGGGCCACCCTTCTGCGCCAACAAACCTTCCGCCGCCGCCTTCACGCCGCCACGGCGCTGTATGCTGGCATAGGCAGGCAGCAGGCGTTCCGGCGCGCACACGGCTCCGCACTGGGGGCAGGCAGGATCAGCAGGGTCGCACTGATCGGGATACAGATGGATGGGCACGCCAAAAAGCTGCATGAGAATAGACGCGTTAAGGGCCTCATGGGGCGCGCCCTCGGCGCAGACCTTCTTGTTGAGGCATATGACGTGGGTCGCATAGTGGGCTGCCAGGGACAGGTTATGGCTGACAATTATCTGGGTAAAGCCCTGCTCCATGCGGACTTTGTCCAGCACTTCCCAGAACAGCCGTTCACCCTGCACATCGACTCCGGCGGCAGGCTCGTCGAGCACCAGCAGCCGGGGTTCGCGGCCAAGGGCCGCAGCCAGCAGCACCCGGCGCATTTCACCGCCAGAAAGATCGCTCACCCGCCTGTCCTCAAGCTGTTCGGCCTGCACCATGTGTAACAGTCTGCGCGCCTCTGCGCGCACAGAATGGCTGAGGCCGAACCACAGGGGGCGGCGCTGGCGGTTGAGCGCCAAAAACTCTCCCACGCGCAGGGGCAGGCTGGCGTCCATATGAAGATACTGCGGCACATAGGCCGTGCGCGGCAGGCCGGACTGGCCTGCCGCCTCAATACGGCCCGAATAGCTCATCTCGCCAATAAGACAGAGCAGCAGCGTGGTCTTGCCAGCGCCGTTGGGGCCCACAAGCACGGTGCTGCTGCCTGCGGGCACCGTGGCGCACACATCCTCAAGGATGAGCCTTCCACCACGGCACACGCAGACATGGTCAAAAACAAGGTCAGGAGCGGTAGTGTCAGCGCGGCTCAAAATACTTCTCAAGAATGTTGATGTTGTTATTCATGGTCTTTTCATAGTGATCCAGCGAAGGACTGGTCGGGCCAGAAGCCAGGGAATCCAGTTGGGCCGCAGGTATGCCCACCTCGCGGGCCAGCGTCTGCACGGCCTTGTCCGAGTATTGCGGTTCGCTGGCTATGAGGGCGGGTTTGTGCTCCCGCAGTATCTTGGCCACCGTGATGAGGCGTCCTGCCGAAGGCTGAGCCTCCTCGTCCTCCTGAATAACGGCAACCACTTCAAGGCCGCCGTCACTCGCCATATAGGACAGGGCGTCGTGCATAAGCGCTATGCCCTTGTTGGGGGCCTTGGCGCCCATAGTGGCAAGACGTTCGCTCAGGCCTGACAGCACCTTTTCGTACGCGCTGGCGTTGGATTCATACGACGCGGCGTTCTGCGGGTCGGCCTTGGCCAGGCCCTGAGCCATGTTTTTCACCATAACGGCCGCCAGACGGGGGCTTGCAAAGGCATGGGGGTTGACGCCGCCGTGGTCGTGGTGGTGGCCGTGTTCATGTCCGTCATGCCCGTCATGGCCGTGGGCGCTTTCTTCATGCCCGTGCCGTGCGGCATGATCGTGCCCGTCGTGATCCGCATCCCCGTCCTCGTGGGCATTGCCTTCCTTGAGGGGGGTGATGCCCGCGCTGCTGTCCACCACAACAAGGCCCGGTTTGGCGTTGGGCAAGGCTTTGAGCATAAAATCGTCCAGACCGAGACCATTGAGCAGCAGCACATCTGCCTGGGCCAGCTTCTGCATGTCCTTGGGGGTCAGGGCGTAGTCGTGCGGGCAGCCTGTCTGGGCCGGGATAAGCAGATCAACCTGCGCGCCGGGATTGGACTGAACCACATTACGCGCCAGAAGGTATACGGGATATGTTGTTGCAAGAATGCGCAATTTGCCCTGGCCTGCCGCTGCCGAAGCGGCCTGCGGCAGAACCAGACCGGCACTGGCGAGGCAGGCTGCCATCACGATGGCGACAGCACTGAATCGAAAAAGCGTAAATATCTTTTTTTTCATGGTATTACTCCATTTCACCAAGTCAGCATTCTTGGTTATGCTTCCACTATGGCCCTGTCAAGGCCGCCAAATCTGGCATAGCGACAAACAGAGGCATGACGGAAAGCCCCTCCAGAGCGGCCTCCCGTCATATCCGGCATGAATCAATGCGCACACGCAGATTACCTTAAGGAAGCACTGATTAAAGAGCCTCCTGGAAACGCGCAGTTATTTCGTTTGGCAAGGCGCGATCTTTTATTGAAGCAGGAGTGGACTCTTCCGTCCTTAACTGTTTCAAAAAAAGTGAAGCAAGTCCGGCAAACGGAATAAATCAGCATTTCCTTGAAGAATATACATTCCAAAGGTATTGACGCGCCCGCCTCGGCCCGCGACAGCGCAGATCAACTGCGGTTAGGTTCTCACAGCGAAAGCCTGCTCCGGCAGACGCCAGGGCCTTTTCAAAGCAACACGGCTCTATCCCGCTTTTCCCCGGGGCGCGTGGCGAATGAATGTGCCGTCCTCCAGTTCAAAGAAGGCCTGTCTCAGCTCTTCATCCGTGTTCATGACAATGGGCCCGCCCCAGGCCACCGGCTCATGCAGGGGCGCACCGGAAACCAGGACAAAACGCGCGCCTTCAGGCCCGCCCACAAGGCTCAGGCTGTCCCCCGGCGTAAACAGGCAGGCATTGCGATGGGGAATCTCGCCGCCACCAGCAAGCTCGCATTCCCCTTCAACCATATAGGCAAAGACAGTATCCTGCGGTCTGGTGGCTATGTTCCAGAGCGCGCCGGGTCTCAACGTCACGTCCAGAAAGATTATATCGACGTAATCGCCCCTGGTGGCTCCGGCAACGCCATTATAGTCTCCGGCCACCACAGTCACCAGCGCCCCGCCGTCTTCCACTCTGGGAACCATTTCAGACCGGATGTCCCTGTATTCGGGATCAACCATCTTGCGGGCGCGCGGCAGGTTTATCCAGAGTTGCAGGCCCAGCATGCGGCGTGATGCCTGGGGCATTTCCTGGTGCAGAATGCCGCTGCCCGCCGTCATCCACTGGCAGCCGCCGTCCACAATGCTTCCGGCATTGCCGAGGCTGTCTTCGTGGTCTATGCGGCCCCGCATGAGGTAGGTAAAGGTTTCAATGCCCCGGTGCGGATGGGTGGGAAAGCCCTTGGTGTAATCGTCAGGATTTTCAGAATCAAAGGCATCCAGCATAAGAAAAGGATCAAACTTGCGTACTGTGGGTGAACCAAGTACGCGCACCAAATGTACGCCTGCGCCGTCAATGGCCTTTCGGCCCGTGACCAGCTCGGCAATGGATCGTTTTTTCATAATAACTCCTTTGGGCAGGCTTGCGCGGATGTGAAAAGCTTGCCGATACTGATGGAATGCTGTACCTGAAAAGGCACGCTTCCGCCTTTATGGCCTGCAAGCCCAGCTTCTCTTTTTCAGCAAAGCAGAAAACAGCGACGGGGGCAACCACCCGCAGTGCATTGTGTCGCAAAATAGCTTTTACAGGCGTCCTGAGCAGATCAGTCTTTGAAAAGCATATTCGCAAAGCTTATGCAGCCCCTTATGGAGCGCAACAGCACAATCAGTCCGCGCCTGGGCCTCCACGACAATGCCTGCTCACGCAGCTGCGGGCGCTTTCGCCACGCATGTGCCCTGAACCTTAAGGAAGCACAGACTAAAGAACCTCCTGGAAACGCGCTGGTATTACGTTTGGCAAGGCGCGATCTTTTTTTGAAGCAGGAGTGGACTCTTCTGTCCTCGACTGTTTCAAAAAAAGTGAAGCAAGTCCGCCAAACGGAATAAATCAGCGTTTCCTGAAATATCTACCCGGCGTTCATCGCCAGCCCAAAAATATGCCTACCCCTTTTTCACTCCCGGTTCTGCTGCTCGTGTTCGCCATTTTCTGCCCCGTGACGGGATCGGCGAATAATGCCGCAGACAACCACTCCACGCCCGATCAACAGCAAGCTGACGCGCCAGCCGAAACCGCCGCAAAACCCCTTGCCACGCCGTCCGGATCCGAACCGGCCTCCACTGAAAAGCAGGCTGAAGAACAGGCCGAAAAAACGCTTCAGGAGCAGGCGGGGGGCAGCAGCGAGGGCGCCGATACAAACAGCACAAAGAGCGCCACGCCGCCAGAGACACCCACCGAGGCCCTGCCGTCCACGCTGCGCCCGCGAGAACTGCCGCCGCTCAAAGAAATGATAACTTCTGGCTTTGGCCCGCGCCGCATGCCCACATGGCTGAGCCGCCGTGGCATGGTGGTGCGGGATCACACAGGCATCGACCTGCGCGCCCACCAGAACTGGCCGGTGGTGGCCTTTCGCAGCGGCACGGTCATCCTCGCGGGCAATGAGGGAATGTGGGGCATTGTGGTGGACATCCGCCAGGATGACGGCATGACCGCGCGTTACGCCCATATGGGAAAAGCGCTGGTGCGCAAGGGGCAGGAGGTAACGCAGGGGACGCCCGTGGGACTGGTGGGCTGCACAGGCCGCACAACCGGCGCTCACCTGCACTTCGGCCTGCGGGACGCTTCGGGCAAGCTTGTGGACCCCCTGCCCTTTCTGAGCAGGGGCGAAGACCTTTTGCGCCCGGCCCCGGAAGACATACCGGAGCAACTCACGCCGCAGACTTGCGGCCCTGTGACGCGGGGGCCTGACGGCCGTCCGGCGCGGGCGGGTCGCAGCCTCAAGGATCTCAAGGCGCTTGAAGATTTTACTCCGCCGCCCATCCCCCTCTGGAAGGAACGGCGCTGACAGCCATTTGTGTAACCGCTTGTTGCCTGTGGGATTACGGCCTGGTGCTATTCGGTCTGCGCAATTAAGCCCAGAGCAATTGGCCCGGCGCAATTCAGTCCGGCGTTATGCGGTCTGCGCAATTCCGCCCAGAGCAATTCGGCCCGGCGCACTATGCCCGGGTATTTTTTCTGCTCCGTTTTCGGGCTGCGCCCGGGCTTTGCGTTTTTTGCCTGCGGGCGATCATCACTGCCAGACCGAGCGTGAGCAACATCTGCCCCGCAAATAAGGTGGGATCACGGTCCATAACGGCTGCTCCGCAAACAAGCGCCGCCCCCGCCGCCATAAGAAGTCTGCGCCGAAAATACAGGCCCAGGGCCTGAACGCCAATTCCAAAAACCAGCATCAGGCCCCAGGACCATAAAAAAGCGTCATCTGGAATCACGCAGTAAACCAGAGGTTGATCCGTCAGAATCTGCCCTGCGGCCGAAGCGCCCTGGCCGCAGCCATGAAGCAGTTTTTCAGCGGCACCCGCCATTACAGGGCTGACAGGCATGGATTATTCCCACACCAGGGCGCACCATTCCCCGTCCAGAACGCGACGGGGCTTGGGCAGGCATTGGGACGTATAGGCTTCTTCCACGCTGTCGGCCTGAATTTCCAGCAACCCTGAAAGAATAAGGCATGCGCCGGGCTTGCAGGCGCGCACGATCAGCGGCGCAAGCTCGATCAGCGGCCGGGCCAGAATATTGGCCAGCACGAGATCATAGGTCTTGCCCGGCACGGCATCTATGCTGCCCTGCCGCACTTCAAAGTCCTCCACATGGTTGAGCACGCGATTTTCCAGGGCGTTTTCTACCGCGAGAACATCGATGTCGAGCCCTTCGCCCTTGAGTCCGCTTTTGCAGCAGGCGATGCCAAGCACGCCGGAGCCTGTGCCCAGGTCCAGAAAGGTCTCGCCCGGTGACACGCGCCCGGCATCGATGAGGTCGCTCAGCACCATGAGGCACAGGGCCGTGGTCGCATGATGCCCCGTCCCGAAAGCGCTTTTGGGCTCAATAAGCACCTTGGTGCGGTCAGGAAATTCCTCACTGTCGGCCAGCCAGGGGGGCAAGACTACAAAGCGCCTGCCGCAGGGCACGGGCGTGAAAAACTGCCGCCATGCCGCCAGCCAGTCCTGCGCTTCAAGCTTGTGTACAGTACATTTTGCGCCGGGAATGCGCCCTTCAATGACATTGCGCAAGCCCTCAATAAAGTCGGCATTCTCGCAATGCACGCGAAAACGGCTTTCGCCCGTGGGCAGGCTTTCTTCTTCCCACCCGAAAGAAACTTCAAGGGTCAGAAGGCCCACGGCAAGGTCATAGGCATCTTCGCCCACAATTATCTCAAGCTGAAAAATAGTGTTCATGCTCCATCTCTGTTTTGCTGTGACAGGTCGAAAATCCTTTTTAGCATGCCAGATTTTGCCTTTGCGGTCGAGTGCGTCCTTTCGGTGCGGCCCGCAATCCGGGCGACGCGCCCTGCCTGATGCATGGCCCCATTTCTGGCCGCGCATGGCTGGCCCAATGCATGGCCCAATGCATGGCCCTGTTCCTGGCCCCATTTCTGGCCGCGCATGGCTGGTTGTCGTTGAATCACATGGCGTATTGCCATGCAGGGCGATTCCGAGTAAAAAAATGGATTGCAAGCCCGCTGTAATCCGCTTTTTTTCTGGAGCCATTTCACCTTGAAACGGCTCTCACACTGCGGGAGCAGGCGCTCGCCGCAAGGCGCAAGCGCTATTTGTTTGCGCTGTTACGCGCCGAGGCGGCGTGTCAAAAACTTTGGGAATATACGTTTTCAAAGGTACTCTGCTCCAAGGAAAGCACATGCCCACAAGCACGGAAGAACTGGAAAACCTTCTCGCCGTGATCCGCGCCGATTTTGATGTGGATTTCGAGCCCATGCAGGTTGATGAAAATCCCCTGCAAATTCTGTCCATCCATAACATGCAGTCCCACCTGGACAAACTGCTGCAAAAACGCGCCATTCGCGATCCACTGAAAGACCTGCCCCTCTGGGCCAAGGTCTGGCCCGGCTCCTTTGTGCTGGGTCGCCTGCTGCGCAAATACGAACCGCAGGGCAAAAGCCTGCTGGAACTGGGCGCTGGCTGCGGCGTGCTCAGCCTTGTGGCGGCCCGCTACGGCTTCAGCCGCATTGTGCTCAGCGACGTGGTTGAGGAGGCCCTGCGCTTTGCCCGCGCCAACGTGTTGCGCAACGACCTTCAGGACATCGTGGAAGTCGCTCGCGTGGATGTGACCGCCCCCGGCCGCGACCCGCGTTTCAGCCAGGGATTTGACATCATGGCCGCTTCGGAAATTCTTTACCTTGAAGAACTGCACAGACCGCTGGTAAAGTTTGTTGACCGCCATCTGGCCCCAGGCGGCAAGGCCCTGTTCTGCACAGACATGGCCCGCGCCAAACCCCACTTCGCCAAGCTGGCCGCGAAGACTTTCAAGGTGACCGAAGGCCGCATCGGCGTTAAAACTCACGATGATAACGGCGAGGAACAACGCCGTATTTACAGCATCCTGATTCTGGAGCGCCCATGAAAAGCCACCTGCCTTGTATTCATCTGGCCCCCTGCCCCAAGGGTTATACCCGCGACCTCGACAAGACCATGAGCCCGCCGCAGACCATTGCGCGCGTGAAGCAGCGTCTGGCCGAGGCCGACCTGGACATTCTGGCCCGTACCACAAGGGTGGACGTGAACCGGCTGGGCATTCCCGTATTTTTGAGCGTGTGCGGCGCGGATGCCCGGCGCGTCATGCCCACCCGCAAACAGATGGGCAAGGGTTCATCCCCGGAGCAGGCCGAAGCATCAGCTCTTATGGAACTGATGGAACGCTTTGCCTTTTTCAGCTTCTGGCAGGCTCGCCCGCACATGGTGCGCGCCACGTGGAGCGAGGCTGAAGCCCGCTTCGGCGAGGCCCTGCTGCCGCTGGACGAAATGCTGCGCTCTGTCAACGAACAGCTGGACGCCACAAAAGCGCGCAGGGTGCTGGACCTTATCAGCTGGAACTTCTACCCGGCCACGCGCCTGCCCGATGAAAGCACGGTATGGCTGCCCCTTGACTGGTTCAAGCTGCTGGGCGAATTCAACGGCACCTCGGCGGGCAACAGCGCGGAGGAATCCCTGCTTCAGGGCCTCAGCGAACTGATCGAGCGCCATGTCTGCTGCCTGGTGGACAGAGAACGCCTCGCCACCCCCACTATCGACCCCGCCACCTGCCAGGATCCCGTGCTCTGCCAGCTGCTCGAAGCTTTTGCCAGAGAAGGCGTGCACATCATGCTCAAGGATTTTTCCCTGAACATGCCCCTGCCCACGGTGGCGGCCATTGCCTGGGATCCCTCCACACTGGGTCAGAATTCGGAAATCGTGTTCACTGCGGGCACGGCGGCCTCTCCGGCCAAGGCGGCCATCCGCGCCGTCACCGAAGTTGCCCAGCTTGCGGGAGATTTTTGCACCAATGCCTGCTACGAGGCGTCCGGCCTGTCCAAGTTCAACACCCTTGAGGAGGCTGCGTGGCTGTTCGAAGGCCCCTCCGTCAGCCTGGACAGCCTGCCCACGGTGGAAGACAGCGACATCCGGCAGGAACTGCTTACGGCTCTCGACGGCCTGCGCCCCATGACCATGTACGCGGTGGAAACGACCCATCAACGCCTTGGCATTCCCACGCATTATACCATCGTGCCCGGCATGGCCTTCAGGGAGCGTGACCGCAATCAGAGCCTGGGCCTTTTTGTGGGCCGCAAGCTGGTGGAAGAGGCCGATGCCGCCACCGCCCTGGACGGCCTCAAGGTTCTTGAAGAATGCTACCCCAAGGCGCATTTTCTGCCCTTTTTCAGGGGAATGCTGGCCCTGCGCGCCGAGGACTGGGCCGGTGCCCGCGATCTGTTCGCCGAGGCCATGCCCCTGCAACCCGATGCGGACGCCCAGGCTCTTGCGGCCTTTTATCAGGGCTATACCGACACCCTTCAGGGGCAGTGGGCCGAAGCCATTCCCGCGCTGGCCAAGGCTGTGGAACTGTGCCCGGAAATGAAGGAATACGGAAACCTTCTGGGCGTGGCCCATTTCAAGACCGGCAACTACGCCAGTGCTGCCGAGGCTTTTGCCGCCGTGCTGCGCGTAGACAAGGGCTCTGCAATGGATCTTGCCAACCTTGGCCTGTGCGAAAAATTCATGGGCAAGAATGAAGAGGCCCGGCGGCATCTGACCGCGGCGCTGGAGCTTGATCCCGGTCTGGATTTTGCCCGGCAGCATCTGGCCCAGCTGGAGGGATAACCCGGCTGACACAGCTGGAGTTATTTCACCGTGGAATGCTTTGTGGGGGAGGGACCCTTTTGAAAAAGGGTCTCCTCCCCCACACCCCCTCCCCCTAAAACTTTTAGTATGCTTCATTCAATACCCACCGAAAAACTTTATGCTCTGCCAGCAAAACAGCGGCGCGGATTATTAAACATCCGCGCCGCTGTTCGTTGTATGTAATCCATGCCGCCGTCTGTCCAAACCAGGCAGGCGTTACGCTGGCGTGCTGCCGAAAAAACGCTGCTTTTGCCCCTTCTTCAGTCCAGAAAGCACGCCGCCTACTACCCAGATACAATAAAAGTTTCAGGGGGTGGGAGCGTGGGGGAGGAGATTAGTCAGGCAGATACATATCTTCAACAATCTGCCTTTAGGAAGCACTGAGTAAAGAGCCTCTTGGAAACGCGCAGTTATTTCGTTTGGCAAGGCGCGAATTTTTTTTGAAACAGGAGTGGACTCTTCCGTCCTCGACTGTTTCAAAAAAAATGAAGCAACGCCGCCAAACCAAATAAATCAGCGTTTCCTTAAAAACCGTAAAATCCCAGTATACTGCGCGTCAGCACCACGCAGCGGGCCGACGTGCCTGGCGCGGGCAAGGGGTTGGCCCCAGGCTCAACGCTGATGCGCACCGGAACGTACATTGCGGGCTTGGCCGTACCATCTGCAGGCTTGAAGCCCTGCGCGCCTTGCTGGCCAGTGGGGAGCGCCTGCGGCGCTAGAACATCCTGCACCACGCCGCGCAGGTTCTGCCCATCCTCAAGTTCAACACGGCAGGGCTGTCCGGGCTGGATGAAATCCGCACCTTCGCCCATAAAATATGCCTGAACCCAGTAATTTTCCGTTACCGAAGCCCCTTCGGGCAAAAGCAGAACCAGGGCTTCGCCACGCTGCGCCGGCTGACCGGCAACGCCCAAAACCCGCAGCACACGGCTGTCAACGGGCGCGTACAGATTGGCGTCCACCACCACAGGCGGCGTCGCCTGGGCACGTGAAGGCACGGGCGCGTACCGCTGCTGCGACGCCATCTGCTTGAAGCGCAGCATCTCCTGCCGGATGCGGCCAAGCTCCTGCTCCATGGCGGCGCGCATACGGCTGGCTTCTTCAAACTCCACCTTGGCCTGTTCCATATGTCTGCGCGCCTGCGCCTCGGCCTGACTGGCCTCGGCATATCTGCTCTTGCCGACGGAGCGTTCACCGCCCTGACTGTCAATGGAGCGCAGATGCAATTGCAGCCGTACGTGCGTGGCCACGCGCTCCTGACGCAACTGCTGCTTGACGTCTTCTTCATTTCTGGCCTGAGCCAGGCGGCGCACCATATCCTGTTCCGCATCCTGCGCGGCTTTCAGTCTGGCGGCGGTTTCTTCCATGGTGGGCGGCCCGGCCATGCCGCGCAAGGCTGCGGCTTCCCGCCCCGCCTCGCCAAGTCTGCCCTGATAGGCCCTGGCGTTCATGCGCAGCAAGGGCTGCCCGCGCCGCACCCTGTCCCCTTCCTTGACATAAAAAGCCTCCACCGGGGCGGAAAATTCCGGTGCGACCACATGCACCATGGCGTCCAGCATGGCCCGCTCGCTGGCCACACGCCCCTGGGCCAGCCACCAGAGCACGCCTGCCGCGAGCAACAATAAAAGCGCCCACAAAGGAATGAGGCGCAGCCACAAAGGCCGTGGGCTGCCCTTTTTACGGGCGGGCATTTCGATATAAAGGGCTTCGGACATGACGATTCCTTGGCTTGAAGCGTGGCATTTGACCCTAGAAAATATATGCAGATACCGTACCAGATTTTACAGCATGTTTATGGAAAACGCACTTTACAAGGACGGTGCCTACGCATACAAAGGCTGCAACGCCGCATTTCCCGGCTTCAATGTCAAAACTCCGCCAGGAGAACACACCGTCATGTCCATCGCGCGTTTTTGCGTTCTGCTTTGTCTGGGCGGCCTGCTTTTTGGCTGCTCCACCCGCCCCGTTGTTGTGGTAGAAAAAGATCAGTTTATCCGCATGGCCAGGGCCATGCCCAAGGAACTCAAGGCTCGCAACCTGCTTGACGACCAGGGTTCCTATGTAGCCCCCATGTCGTTTTCAGGCTATAAAAGCTATGGCGATGTGCTCTTCCAGCGGCTTTCGCCTTCATTCATGTTTGGCGAGACCGCGCACGATGTGTACCTGGGCGCCACCTTTGCCGCAACCATACTTCCTGACAGCCGCGTCAAGCACTGGGACAATGGTTTTAGCATCAGGCACGCCACGCAGACCATAACCGTCAACATGGTGGCCATTGCCGACTGGAATAATGACGGACAGGATGAATGGATAGTTTCCTGCCTGGTGGAACCACGCATGGGCGGAAAAACACGCACCTACTACCTGCTCGTGCCGCCGCCGCAGAACAGCAGCGAAGTACTCAAGGGCACCGTGGCCGCCATCAATGAATGCTTTGGCCTGTCCTGCACGATCTTTGTCCGCGACAGCAAGATCATTGAGCGCACGGCGTCCAATCCGCTTGTGCCGCCCACCGAGGTGCATGATGTGGTGCCCGGTTTGCAGCCCGTCACCGAACCTCCCAAAAAAGGCCCCGTAAAGGGCGGCCTGGAAGAGCGCAATCTGTAGCAGAATACGAAAGTTCATGCGCAAAAGAAAAACCCCGGCCATGGCCGGGGTTTTTCTGTCAGTGAACGGGAAACTTGGGGAAACGCTGATTTATTCCGTTTGGCGGACTTGCTCCACTTTTTTTTGAAACAGTCGAGGACGGAAGAGTCCACTCCTGCTTCAAAAAAGATCGCGCCTTGCCAAACGAAACAACTGCGCGTTTTCAACAGGCTCTTATGCTCTAGTCGCATACTCCGTCATGCTCCGCCCCGGCGGGCACGGTGCATGCTTCCTGACGTTTGCCGGTTCCGTTGCACTCAAAGCAGGTGGTATTATCCTGATTTTTTCCCGTGCCGGAGCAGGCGGGACAGGTGGTGTAATCGTCGGTCTTTTTTTTCTCAGCCATAGGAGTCCTCCTTTTTCGGCTTACTGGTAATTCAGACTACCATACTTGCTGCAAAAGATACAGCCCGCCTGACGGCCAAAAGCCATCGGGCGGGCTGATGTAAGCGATCCGGTACTGGCTAGAGCATTTTAACTTTGAAAAAGTATACATGCTCTAGCGCTGCACGAAAGTGCAGCGCGCCACAACGTGGCGTGGATTCAGTCGCAAATCGCATTTACGGCTGAATGAGACCTTTGAAATGTGAAGCATTTCAAAGGTAATCTGGTCTAGAGCAATTTCTCTTTGAAATTGCTCTGCTGACGCGAAGGCGGCAGCCGCCACGAAGTGGCGTGGATTCTGGCGCAAACCACGTTTTTCGCCAGAATGATGCGTTGAAACAAGGAGTGTTTCAAAAGCAAAATGCTCTAGGACCGGCTGCGCGGCAAAAAGAGGTTGAGCACCACGCCCGTCACAGCCGCAAGGCCTATACCGCCCAGCTTGAAACTGCCGATGCTGAACTGCATGCCGCCAACGCCAAAGATGATGATGAGGGCCACGATGATCATGTTTCTTGGCTCCATCAGGTCTTTTCCGGCGCGCACAAGGGTGTTCAGGCCCACCACCATGATGGCCCCGAAGAGCAAGATCATGATGCCCCCCATGACCGGTACGGGTATGGACGACAGAAACGCGCCGATCTTGGACACAAAGGAGAGCAGAATGGCCGTCAGCGCCGCCCAGGTCATGACCGCGGGGTTGAACACCCTGGTCAGGCTCACAGCGCCGATAACTTCAGCATAGGTGGTGCAGGGCGGCCCGCCCACCATGCCCGCTACCATGGTGGCGACGCCGTCGCCAAACATGGTGGTGTGTACGCCGGGATCCTTGAGGTAATCCTTGCCGGTAATGGAGCTGATGGCCACAACGTCGCCAAAATGCTCAATGGCCGGGGCCAGGGTTATGGGCATGATGAAAAGGATGGGTTCCCAGGCAAATTCGGGAAAGGTAAAATGCGGCAGGCTCATCCACGGGGTGGCGGCCACCTTTGTCCAGTCGCCGAGGCCAAGATACAGTGAAACCGCAAAACCGGCCGCAATGCCGCACAGTATGGGCATGAGGCGCAAAAAGCCCTTGCCCAGCAAGGACACCAGCACCGTGACCAGCAGGGATGTCATTGATACCCACAGAGCCGTTTCTTCGGGCACAAGCTGCACCGCGCCGTCGCCGGTCTTGCCGAGAGCCATGTGCACCGCTACCGGGGCCAGAATCAGCCCGATAACCATGATGACAGGCCCGGTAACCACTGGCGGCAGCACGCGCAGCACCACATCAATGCCGCGCCAGCGGATGAGGCCGCTCAGGATAAAGTAGACAAAACCCGAAAAAACCAGGCCGCCGAGGGTCTGGGCCATGCCCCAGGTCTGTACCCCGTAAATGATGGGCGCAATAAAGGCAAAGGACGACGCAAGAAAGATGGGCACCTTGCCCCTTGTGCATACCTGGAACAGCAACGTGCCGACGCCAGCGGTAAACAGGGCCACATTGCTGTCCAGGCCGGTAAGAATGGGCACCAGCACCAATGCGCCAAAGGCCACAAAAAGCATCTGCGCGCCGATCAGGCAGTCCCTGAAGCGCAGGTTATAGTCGGTGGGCAGATATTCCCGCCGTGGGCTGGCTGAGCTCATATGCGGCCTCGATGGTTTTACAGGGTGGATGCGGACTTACTTGGTACCGAAAATACGGTCCCCGGCATCGCCGAGACCAGGGATGATATAGCCGTTTTCATTGAGGTGGTCGTCAATGGCGGCGGTATAGATATCCACATCAGGGTGCGCCGCCTGCACTTTGGCTATGCCTTCCGGCGCGCAGACCAGGTTGAGGCTGCATATGTTGCGGCACCCGTGGCGCTTCAAGAGTTCTATGGTGGCGATGAGTGAGCCGCCCGTGGCCAGCATGGGGTCAAGAATAATGGCAAGGCGCTGATCCATGTCGCTGGCGAGCTTGACGTAGTATTCAACCGGCTGCAGGGTTTCTTCATTGCGGTACAGGCCCACAACGCTGATCTTGGCGCCGGGAATCATGTCCAGCACGCCGTCCATAAGGCCTATACCCGCGCGCAGGATGGGCACAACAGTGACCTTTTTGCCGGAAATGGCCTCAATTTCAACAGGCCCGGCCCACCCTTGCACCGTGTGCTTTTCAGTGCGAAAACCCTTGGTGGCTTCATAAATAAGCAGACCTGCCACTTCATTGGATACGCTGCGAAATTCGCTGGTGGAGGTGGACTCCATACGCAAAATACCAATCTTGTGGCGAACAAGAGGATGATCTACAACATAAACTGCCATGGAGCCTCCTTATGGGCATTGGCTAACGTGCTGTTTTATTGAGATATAAAACTGAATAAGGTTATTCTTGAGACGGCCGCTTGTCAAGCAATATGCGTGCCCATAGGCCATGCTCCTCTTGCCGTTTACTTCCTCTTGCGTGTGGCGGCAGATGGTGACAAAATATGTTAAAGAAAGCACTGATTAAAGAGTATTCTGGAAACGCGCAGTTATTTCGTTTGGCAAGGCGCGATCTTTTTTTGAAGCAGGAGTGGACTCTTCCGTCCTCGACTGTTTCAAAAAAAGTGAAGCAACACCGCCAAACAAAATAAATCAGCGTTTCCTAAACGCAAATTATTCGGAGGAACCCCATGCCCGCCAAAGTTTTTTATACAGACAGCCAATCCCGCTCCCATGAAGAAAGCAATCTCGCCAAAGTGGCTCGTCTGTGCGATGCCCTTAACTTCAAAAAGTTCATCAAAAAAAATGAGTTAACTGCTGTAAAATTGCATTTTGGCGAATACGGCAACGATACGCACCTGAACCCCACCCTGGTGCGCCAGGTTATCAACAAAATCACCGCCGCTGGCGGCAAGCCTTTTCTTACAGACACCACAACACTGTACTCCGGCAGCAGGCACAATGCGGTTGACCATCTGCAAACCGCATATCTGCAAGGATTTGCCCCATCCGTGGTGGCCGCTCCTGTGGTTATCGCAGACGGGCTGTTTGGCGACAACGACGTGCCGGTGCGCATCAACTGCAAGCATTTCAAAGAAGTCCACATCGCTACCGAAATCAACAAGGCTCCGGCCCTGGTCGTGCTGAGCCATTTCAAGGGCCATCAGATGGCCGGATTCGGCGGCGCCATCAAAAATCTTGCCATGGGCGGCGCTTCGGTACGCGGCAAGAGGGAACAGCACGCCACCCATGTGAGCGTGAACGAAGACACCTGTATCGGCTGCGGCAAGTGCGTGCGCGCCTGTCCTCAGGACGCCCTGAGCATGCAAAAGAAAAAAAGCAAGGTGGACATATCCCGTTGCGTGGGTTGCTTTGAATGCATGACGGTCTGTCCCGCCGCTGCCATCAGCGTTGACTGGGATACGGAAGTGGAACCCTTCATGGAGCGCTTGACCGAGTACGCCTATGGCGTGGTCAAGGGCAGAAAAAAGCGCATCTGCTACATCAACTTTGTACTCAATGTCACGCCGGACTGTGACTGCGTGGGCTGGAGCGACATGCCCATGGTGCCCAATATCGGCATACTGGCCTCCACCGACCCCGTCGCCCTGGATCAGGCCTGCTTCGACCTCGTGAACAAGGCCCCCAGCCTGAGCGGCGAATGCTGCGATAAAAAAGGCAAGCAGGACAAATTCACGGCACGCTGGCCCCACACCCTTGGCCCGGTACAGCTCAAGTACGGCGAAGAAATCGGCCTCGGCAGCCGCAAATACGATCTTGTAAAAATTTAGCGCGTCAGAGCAGATTAACGTTGAAACGCTTTGTGGGGGAGGGACCCTTTTGCAAAAGGGTCTCCTCCCCCACACCCCCACCCCCCAAAACTCCTGTCGCTCTTTTTTGTCTCGCAAGGTGTTCTCTGTACCGAAGCTAGAGCAGTTTACGAATGAAATGAGTTAAATGCTCTGCAAGGATTTTTCTGAAAAATCCTTGCCACGAAATGCGAGCAGGCGGGCTTTTGCCTGCCGTACGCGAGTATTTCAAGTGTTAAATGCTCTAGAGACCAGAGACGGCCCTTCCAGCACACCAGCCCAAAGTTATTATGCTTCAACCCGCGCTAGAGGTGCCCTCCCGTATTTCATTCTAGGACGCTCCAGTTTCTGCTCACCATTTGCTGCATCCCGGTTGCTTGTTTGTGACGCCGATTCCCCGCGCACGACAGGTGCGGCAAGACCTGCACACGGGCCATAATTTCTGCTTTTCGCATCTGAAACCGCCCTCCCTCTCAGGCTCTGCCCTTTTAAAAATAAGCTACTTAGCTGTATTCATTGAAGAGACTTGCACGCCAGTGGGTGCAATGCTATTTTTCGGCCACGGAGGCCCCATGGACGTGCCCTTACTTTATGAAATAGTCACCATTTTTCTGCTCTCTATCTTCGTCACCGTTACCTGCAATAAAATCAAGCTGCCCGCCACGGTGGGTTTTCTGCTTACGGGCGTTTTGTGCGGCCCTTCGCTGCTCGGCATAGTCAGCGACCGTGACGCCATTGACCATGTGGCCGAAATCGGCGTGGCCATGCTGCTGTTCACCATAGGCATGGAGCTTTCAGGCGAGGCCCTCAACCGGCTGAAACGGCCTGTTTTTCTGGGCGGCAGCCTGCAAATCGGGCTTACGGTTCTGGCCGTCATGGGCCTTGCCCTTTTTGGCGGCTATACCTATCAGCAGGGCATCTTTATGGGGTGCCTGGTCGCGCTTTCGTCCTCGGCCATTGTGCTGCGCATCATGCAGGAGCGCGGTTCAACCAATACGCCGACGGGCCGCCTGTCTCTCGCCATTCTGGTTTTTCAGGACATCATGGTGGCTCCCATGCTGCTGTGTGTGCCCCTGCTTTCCGGCACCCTCGACCTCTCGCTCAAAGACGCCCTTTTTTCCACCCTGTGGGTGGTTCTGGCGCTGGGTGGCGTGCTGCTTTTCGCGCGCTTCGGCCTTGACCGCCTTATGGAAGCGGTGGTGCGAACCCGCACCAGAGAAATCCTGCTGCTCACCACCCTGGGCCTGTGCCTCGGCATGGCCCTGCTGACAAACACGCTGGGCCTTTCGCTGTCGCTGGGCGCGTTTATGGCTGGCCTTCTGCTGGCCAGATCCGAATACAGCATGAGCGTCATTTCGGGCATTCTGCCCTACCGCGACGTTTTCATGAGCCTTTTTTTCATCTCCGTGGGCATGATGCTCAACGTGGATTTTTTCGGCCAGCACTTCTTTTCCATCATCGGGCTCACGGCTCTGTTCATCGTGGTCAAAAGCCTGCTCACCCTGCCCGCCGTTCTGGTGCAGGGCTATCCCCTGCGCGCGGCCATCATTACCTCTCTTTCGCTGGCGCAGGTGGGTGAATTTGGCTTTGTTCTGGCGGCATCGGGCCTGGCCGCAGGGCTTTTCGACATGGAGGCCTATCAGAACTTTCTGGATGTCAGCGTGCTGACCATGATGCTTACCCCAGGCCTCATGCTCATTGCCCCGCGCCTGGCCGACAAACTGGCCGGACAGCAGAGCGCGTCCGCGCAGACGGCGGAAGCCGACGACGGCAAGAGTCATCTGAAAGATCACCTTATCATCGTGGGCTTCGGCATCAGCGGCAAGCATCTGGCCCACGTGGCCAAGGAATCGGGCATTGAATACACCATTCTGGAAATGAACCCCGAAACCGTCAGCCGCTACCGCAACAAAGAACCCATTGCCCACGGCGACGCCTCGCAGCCCGTGGTGCTGGAACACCTTGGC
The DNA here is from genome assembly GCF_034006445.1 of Desulfovibrio sp. Lineage (NCBI taxonomy): Bacteria > Pseudomonadati > Thermodesulfobacteriota > Desulfovibrionia > Desulfovibrionales > Desulfovibrionaceae > Desulfovibrio > Desulfovibrio sp. Next base: position 271,766 of record NZ_JAVESS010000002.1, read on the forward strand.
GTCACCAGGGCGCGGGTGCTTGTGATCGTCATTTCCGATCCCTCGGCCGTGAGAGCCATTACCATTGAGGCCCGCCGCTTCAACCCCAACCTGCACATCATTGCCCGCACGCGGTTTGTGACCGAGGTGGCGGCATTGCGGCAACTGGGCGCAGACGAAGTCATTGCCGAAGAATTTGAAACCTCCATCGAGATTTTCACCCGTGTTCTCACCCAGTATCTTGTGCCCCGACAGGATATTGATACGTTTGCGGCCCGCATACGTCAGGAAAACTACCGTATGATCCGCCGCATGAGCTCCCCTGAAGACTCGCTGAGCAGCACCATAAACCGCCTGCCGGACATGGGCGTGCAGGCCGTGCGTCTTGGGGCGGCCTCGCCCCTGTGCGGGCAGAGCCTTGCCCAGAGCGAGTTGCGCCGCCGCCATGCGGTCACGGTCATCGCCATCCTGCGCGAAGGGATCACCCATGCCTCCCCCGGAGCGGACGACGTGTTTGAACCTGGCGACGTTGTTTACCTTTTTGGCAAAACGGACAAGATCATCGCCATCACGCCGCTGTTTTCCGGCCCGGTGCGGCCGTCGGCAAAAGGCAAGGGCAGTGGCAAGGAACATATCCAACCGGCACTTTGAGCGGCTCAATTCCTTTTATCAGGAAAGCTTGCGCATTTTTCCGTAGCCGTCTAGGATATCAGACCACCTTTTGCAACGGGGCAGGCGGTCTGACATCTTTTTTTTGAGGGCCATATGCAGGATCATACTGAATTGCGCAGGCTGCTTGAGCAGGCGCGGCGCATTGCCATAGTGGGCGCCAAGGACAAACCTGGCCAGGCCGTTGACCGCGTGGGCCGCTACCTTCTGGACGCGGGCTACGAGGTCTACCCTGTGCACCCCGTGCGCGCGACGGTATGGGGCCTCACGGCCTACCCCAATCTTGCGGCCCTGCCCTGCCCCGTGGACATCATCAACCTTTTTCGCGCTCCAGAGTATTGCCCGGGTCACGCCCGCGAAGTACTGGCCTTACCCTGGCGGCCTTCACTTTTCTGGATGCAACTGGGCATACGGTCGCCCGAAGCACGCGCGCTGCTGAACTCCACAGACATCACCGTGGTTGAAGACGCCTGCATCATGGTGGAACACGCCCGCCTGCTGCCCAACGCTGCCAAGACTCAAGGATAAACTCATGCCTGTTGCACCGGAGACTGTTTTCGATTGCCGCATGTGCGGCCATTGCTGCGAAGGCCGCGGCGGTATTGTGGTCAGCCCCACCGACCTTGCGCGCCTGGCTGCCCACATGGGCCAGAGCCCGGAAAGCGTTGTTGAGCGTTACTGCTACCATGTCGGGGGCAAGCTGAAGATACGCAGCGGTTCCGACGGCTACTGCGTCTTTTTCAAACAGGGGCAAGGCTGCGGCGTACACGGGGGCAAACCCGCCATATGCCGCGCATGGCCTTTCTTTCGCGGCAACATTGAAGATTCCGCGAGTCTTTCCATGGCCAAGGAGTTCTGCCCCGGCATCCGCCCGGAAACCCGGCACGCCGACTTTGCCCAGGCCGGGCGCGACTATCTGCTGCAAAATGGCCTGCTGGCCAATGACAGCAGTTGCGAAGCCAACGCCCTTATCCTCAAGTAAGTCATGCGACGCCGCACCCGCCAGATATCGCTCAAGGAATGCTACGCCATTCTCAAACTTGAGAAAAACGCCGACCTTGCTGCTGTAAAAAGGGCTTACCGCAGGCGCGCCTTTGAACTGCACCCCGACCTGAACCCCGGAAACGCCGAGGCCAGCCGGGATTTTCAGTTGCTTAACGAGGCCTATGTCGCTCTTTCCGGCATTCTCACACATGAGGATGAGGTAAGAAAAAAGAGCGAAGCGCGCCAGGAAGCGCGGCAAGAAGCTCGCCAGGAAGCGCGCAAAAACAAAAAGGAAAGCGCGGGCACCAAAGACTCTGACCCGGCCGATGCCAAACAGGAAAACAAAGGTACGTCCCAGCCCCCGCCCTCCGGCGAAGAAACCGCAAAAGCCCCTGGAAGCCAGGAAAAGAAGCAAGACACCGGGCAGGCAGACACGGCGCAAGGCGGTCAGAACGGCGCAGAGGGTAAAGCCGCTGCCGGGGAGCAGGCCGAAAATTCCCGCGCCGACACTGCGGGAACGGCATATGCCGAGCAGGACGTGCTGCGCGATCTGCTCAATGATCCTTTTGCCCGCCGTGTTTTTGAAGATATTTACAGCGAACTGAACAAGCAGCAGGCAGAGAAAGCGCAGCAGGAAGAACCGCGACAGCAGGAGGCGGAATCCGCCCCGCAAAATCGCGCAAAGCCCAAGGCGGCAAAAGTAAAGAAAAACGCCGCGCTGCATAAAGAGAATCTGGCCGGGAGCACCGCCACATGGTCTTCTGAAATGGCCCGTGGCGTCACCGGCATGGTCAAGGACTGGCTGCGCCGCCAGATTGACGAGGAACAAAGCCTTACCCTGCCCGCAAGCAATCTTGCGCCGGGTTGCCGTGTGCGCCTGCAGATCCGCCAGGGGCTCCAGGCAGAGCTCAAAACTGTTGAAATAACCCTGCCGCCGGATTTTTCTGTGGGCAGGCCCGTTCGCCTGCGCGGTCTGGGCAAGCGCGTGGGGCCATGGCAAGGCGACCTTTACCTGACGCTGTATACTGAATAGCGTCATACGCAGTCAGGCCGTGAGATTTCACGCTGCCCGGCTTTTTATCTTTTATTTTGCTCTTGCCGCAAGGCAACTTTCGCCCCTCTTCTACAATTCCGCATCCTACATGCAGTGCGCCGCTCTTTTGCCCCAAACGGCTTGGCTATAATCATTGTCAATCATAAAACCTGGTTGACATGTTTGTATTAGCATGAAATTATATTCACAAGAGTTTGCAACAATGTTGCAAATATCCAGCCCAACGCGAATGACGACCATGAGAGAGCTTGCTGCTTGACAGCACGCCGAAGGGGCAAGAGCAATCGAAACTCTCAGGCAAAAGGATCATGGTCGGACGCACTCTGAAGTTGGCGAACGCTAATGACAGAAGTTAACTCTCTTGACGGGATGACTTGTCATGGCGTTGTTCTATTCTATGGCTCCGCCTCGGTGCGTGGCTTCTCTAAGGTACAATACCCATCACTGACCACAAGTCGGATCGCGCCCGCAGGTTCTGCGGGCGGCCAGCCGTACCGACAAAATCTGGCATCACCTCTCTTCTTGCCCAGCCTGCTTCAGCCATTGGCTTTGTGGCCTTGGACGCCATCTTCTGACGCGGATTATCCTTATAAAGGGGCATCCGCTCTGCGCGTTATTTTATAAAAATACGCGTCGTGAAATGTCCGCAAGGCGAACCAGCTTCGCCCCTGCACCGACATTGCAGCATGAGACGTCCCTGGTGCGCATTCCACCCTTTGCACGGGTGGGTCACGCGTTGAAGATCTTTTATAATTCACCTGCCGCAACAGACTTTCTGGCCGTTCCACCTCAAACGGACAGCCAGCAGTCTGTTCTTTACTGTGTCAGTACTGGCCGTAATGAGGCTGTCAGCGCCGTTTATTAACACATTGAAGCACAAGGAGGAGAACTTTTGCAATGACACTGCAGAAACCTCTGCCTGAAGCGGCAAGCTTCTGCCTGTGAAGCAACCTTGCCTGATGTCACGAAAATCGGCGCACTAGGGCAGATTAACTTTGAGAATGTACATTCTCAAAGTTAAAGATACGCTCGCTTCGGTGCTTAACAGCGCAAGTAAATTGCGCTTACACCTTCACGGCGGGCTTCTGCTCACACAGTCGCCAGAGCAATTTCACCTTGAAATTGCTCTAAAACCAAAACAGGGAGACGTATCATGAGCGAGATCCCCACACCCCCCGTGGGACAAGAAGAATCGCACACTCTCAAGCGTGGACTAAGTCAAAGGCACATTCAGCTCATAGCCATTGGCGGCGCCATTGGTACGGGTCTGTTCATGGGCTCCGGCAAAACCATCAACCTTGCCGGCCCATCAATCATTTTCGTCTATGCCATTATCGGGGCATTCCTGTATCTCGTTATGCGGGCCATGGGCGAACTGCTACTCTCCAACCTTAAATACAAATCCTTTACCGACATGGCGGAGGATATCGTAGGCCCCTGGGCAGGATTTTTTGTCGGCTGGACATACTGGTTCTGCTGGATTGTCACAGGTACGGCGGACGTTATCGCCATTGCCTCGTACTTTCATTTCTGGTTCCCGACCCTATCCGTATGGATTCCTTCCATCCTCTTTGTATTGCTGATCATGATTCTTAACCTTGTTTCGGTGAATCTGTTCGGCGAAATGGAGTTCTGGTTCGCTTCCATCAAGATTGTGGCCATCGTAGCCATCATTCTTGCCGGAATCGCAATGGTGATGACGGGCTTCACATCCTCGGTGTCGGGACACGCGGCTTCTGTGTCCAACCTTTGGGAATATGGAGGATGGTTCCCCAAGGGGGCTTTCGGCTTCTTTGCGGGCTTCCAGATAGCAATGTTCGCCTTTGTGGGCATTGAGCTTATCGGTACCACGGCCGCCGAGGCCAAAGACCCCGAAGTCAACCTGCCCAAGGCCATCAACACCATCCCCTTCCGTATCGTGTTCTTTTACGTGTTCGCCCTGGTGGCCATCATGTGCATCACGCCGTGGTCGGACATTAACCCCGAAACCAGCCCCTTTGTGCACACCTTTGTGGCAGTGGGCATTCCTGCTGCGGCGAGCATCGTCAACTTTGTGGTGCTGACATCGGCGGCGTCCTCGGCCAACAGCGGCATTTACTCCACAAGCCGCATGCTCTACGGCCTCTCGCTGGTGGGCGTTGCTCCCAAGGCCTTCGGGCGGCTCTCTTCAAGCAGGGTGCCGGCCAACGGCCTGCTGTTCTCCTGCCTCTGCCTGCTGATCGGCGCGTCCATGCTCATTATCATGCCCACCATCATGGCGGCCTTTACCGTCATGACGACCATCTCGTCGGTCTGCTTCATATTCGTGTGGTCCATGATTCTGTATTCCTACGTGGTGTACCGCAAGCGTCACCCCGAACGTCATGAGACCTCAAAGTTCAAGCTCCCCGGCGGAGTCTTCTCCTGCTGGATATGCTGGATATTCTTTGCTGTGGTGCTCGTGCTGCTGACATTTGAGGCCGACACCCGCATGGCCATGTTCACCACGCCCATTTGGTTCATTATTCTTGGCATTGGCTACTTCATGAGCCACAAGAACCACGTCAGCAAGCGGTAATGGCATAAAGTAACCCCTGTTGCACAACCATAAAACAAAAGACCCGGCATTGCCGGGTCTTTTGTTCAGCACGGGCTGGAAAAGATAAAACTGAGAAAGTGTGATGCCCGCAAAAAACCGTCTCTGCCCATCCCCGATTAGCACAACACAATAAACGTTTTAGGGGGAGGGGGTGTGGGGAAGGATCCTTTTACAAAAAGGTCCTTCCCCCACAAAGCATTGCAAAATAAAATTGTCGTAAACCATTACAAGGGGTCAGGCACAATGCTGAAGGCCATATCATCGCCATCCTGCGCAACCACATAGCGCAGCCGCTCTTCAATATTGTTCTGGGCATCAAAGGTCAGCACAATGGGTTCGCGCTGGCAGATGTCCTGCGGGCCGGCCACGTACTCGAATGCGCCGATGATGACCTCATCCCCTATCTGGCAGGTGCGGGCTGCGGCGCCGTTGAGGATGCAGCAGCGCGACCCGGCCTCGCCGTAAATAACATAGGTGGATATGCGCTGCCCGCTGTTTTTGTTCCATATGTACACAAATTCAAGCGGCATGATGCCCGCCAGCTTGCACACCTCGGGATCAAGGGTAATGGAGCCGTGATAGTCGAGCGCGCATTGGGTAACCCGAATGCCGTGCAGCTTGGCGCGTAGAATCTTGAGCATGTTTCTTTCCCCCGTTCAACGACGGCGACTGGAGCATTTACCACCTGAAATGCTCGTGTGCGGCTGGCAAAAGCCTGCCTGCGCGCATTTCGTGGCAAGGATTTTCAGGAAAATCTTGCAGCGCAGTCAACTCACTCCATTCGTAAACTGCGCCAATGATCTTTTGCCTGCAAGCCAAGGTGAGCAGGCCGCAAACAGGCCGGGCTGCTTACAGAAGCCTTGGCGGCGGTCGGCATTATCCCAATAAAAAAGGCCGCACAAGCGGCCTGAAAATTACGAACTTCACACCAAAAGATCAATATGCCTTGATGTACTCATCCAGGTTTTCCGCCGAGCAATTGCGGCTGACCCAAAAGGCCGAAGCCCAAACCATAAGGGCCGTTGCCTGCGTATCGTCCAGACTTTTTATCTTGGACTCAAGGCTCGACTTGCTGGCCCCATGGCGCAGATGCACGCCGCCCACGTCGCAGGCGTCAGAAACCCGCAACATAAGATAGGAAAGCCGCGTGTGATCGGGCATGAGCTTCATGTCCTTGTGGGCTTCAACAATGGTCTTGAGTTCCGGACCGCTGAACATGTGCTTAATGCTTGTAATAGCCCGAAAAAACGTATCTACAGCCCAGGGCAGAATAAACTCCGCTCCGGCACTTTTTGTGCGAAAATAGTCTTTGAGCCAACGTTCTTGTTCGTCATTAATTCGTGCTGCGACCTGCGGCATGATGCCCCCGGGAAAATAGCTGTGCTGTTGCAATGCGCCCGGCTACAGGCTGCCGGACATCGTGTTACGCCATCTTCTCTACTGCGCTACACTAGTTACAGCAAAGTTTCAAGATAAAATCTAGACTTATTTTTCAAAAATATTTTCAAGCAGTTCAATACGATCCCCCGATTCGTATTCCTGAGTAGGCAATTTCCTTTATTGACAGTCAACTTGCGCATCTGCCTGCACTGGCGTAAAGGCAACCTGAGTACACCCATCCGCAAGGACAAATAATGGCACCTCCCCCTGTTCAAGAACGTACATCGCAGAAGGCTGCCGCGCCCGAGGCACTACCAGCAGTTTCACAACCAACAGCAGAGCCCGGCAATGCCTTGCACCGCGCGCTGTTCCGCGCCCATGCGGCCACGCTGCTTTTTGGCGTATCCGGCCTGTTTGGCAGGTTATGCCAATGTTCGGCATCAGTGCTCGTGTGCGGCAGAGCTGGTTTTGCCGTGGCTGCCCTTGCCCTGGTGGGCGTGAAAAAAGGGCAGATACCCTGGCACGGTCTCAATACAAGCGAACTGCTGGGCCTCATGATAACCGGTGTGCTGCTTGCCGCCCATTATGTGACGTTTTTTATGGGCATTCAGGTCGGCGGGGTCGCGGTGGGCACCTTGGGCTTCGCCTGCTTTCCCGCATTTACCATGCTTTTTGAGTCCATGGCGTTCAGGGAGCGCCCGAGCAGAAGGGAACTGCAATGTCTGGCCCTTGTTACACTGGGGCTTGTGTGTACCGCGCCCTCTTTTTCCCTGGCCCATGACGGCACGGCTGGCCTCTTGCTGGGGGTGATGTCCGGGCTTGCCTACGCGCTTGTGACCATTGCCAACCGCCGTTTTGCCGCGCATTTGCCCAGCCTGCAAACCACATGGTGGCAAAATGTGGTCACTGTTGTTTTTCTTTTGCCTTTCACATGGTGGCAGTTCGCCGAGGTACGGGCCCTGGACTGGTTGTGGATCGCCTGCCTGGGCCTTTTGTGTTCCGCATTGGCCTATGTTCTTTTTATCGGCAGCCTCACGGTGCTCAAGGCGCGGCAGGCAGCGCTCATCATTACCCTGGAACCTGTGTACGCCATTGTGGCCGCATGGATTGTGCTTGGCGACGTGCCCGGCCCGCGCATCATCGTGGGTGGCGTGCTTATTCTTGGCTCGGTTCTGGTGCTGAACAGGCGCTGACAGCCAGGATTCAGCGGCATGCAACGCACAAAAGCCCGGCGGATATTCCCGCCGGGCTTTTTCATTTGGCAAAACCGTATTGCAAAAACCGCCAATGGCCGCCAGACAGATCAATTCCAGGTAAGCGCGGAGTAAAGAGCCTCCGGAAAACGCGCTGGTATTTCGCTTGGCAAGGCGGGATCTTTTTTTGAAGCAGAAGTAAGCTCTTCCGCCCCCGACTGTTTCAAAAAAATGAAGCAACGCTGCCAAACGGAATACATCAGCGTTTCCCTAAAACGTGTCCTGCATGCTGTACAGTTTCCCCGGCTTTTGCCCGGCCAGCCATGCGGCGGCACGCAGCGCGCCCTGCGCGAAATTTTCACGCGAATGGGCCTGATGGGTGACTTCAATGCGTTCGCCAGGCCCCATAAAATACACTGTGTGCACGCCCACCACATCACCGCCGCGAATGGCCTGAATACCTATCTGCGCCTTGGGCCTTTCGCCGATGATGCCGTCGCGGGATGAGCAGCGCACATCGTTAAGCTTCCAGCCGCGCGCGTCGGCCAGGCATTCGCCCAGAGTCAGAGCCGTGCCGCTGGGGCTGTCCTTTTTGTGGTTGTGGTGCAGTTCCACCATTTCAATGTCGTACGTATCGCCCAGGGCGCGGGTCAGTTCCGGCAGAATCTTGTAGAGCACGTTAATGCCGATGCTCATGTTGGACGACCAGAAAATGGGCGCGCGCTTTGCCAGTTCCCGCAGTTCGTCCTTTTCTGCATCCGTAAAGCCCGTGGTGCCGATAACGAGGGCGCGGCCGCTTTCAGCCACGGTGCGCGCCGACTGCAGGCTCACGGCTGGCGCGGTAAAGTCGATGGTTACCGCCCCCGGAGCCTGAGGCAGCACGGCCGCCAGGCTGTCCCCCACGGGGCACGGCGATCCAGCGAGCTTTCCCACATGCTCTTTGCTGTCCACCATACCGGCAAGGTTGAACGCCGGTTCTGCGTCTACGAGTTGGCTGATGGTTCTGCCCATGCGTCCGTTAGCCCCTACCACGATGATGGATGTGCTCATGCTTCACTCACTTTGCATTCAAATTATTCAAAAATCACACCGGCTTCACGCAACATGCCCATAAACTCCGTTTCATCGAGTACGGTTACGCCCAATGTTTGCGCTTTTTCAAGTTTACTGCCAGCTTTTTCGCCAGCCACAAGATAGTTGAGCTTTTTGCTGACCCCGCCAAGGGGCGTGGCCCCGGCAGCCTCGGCGAGCTTTTCGGCCTGGCTGCGCGGCACGCTCAGGCTCCCGGTAAAAAGTACGGTTTTTCCGGCCAGCGGGCCAGATACGGATGCTCCCTCTCCGGCTGCCCCGCCCTCTGCCTCGTGCCCGCCGTTTATTCCCGCGCGGGCGCCCAGCGGCCACAGGCCGAGGGCCTTGAAGCGGGCGAGTTGCTCCCTGTTGGCGGGACTGTCGAAGAAATTGCGGATGGAGGACGCCACCTCCGGCCCCACATCAGGCAGGCCCTGCAATGCCTCGGCATTGGCCTTTTCCAGTTCGTCCAGACTGTGAAAATGCACAGCCAGCGTGCGGGCGGTCTGTTCTCCCACATGGCGGATGCCCAGGGCGCTGATCAGACGCGGCAAGGTGGCGGTATGCCTGGCCTCCTCTAGCGCGCCCACAAATTTTTGCGCCAGCACCTCGCCCATGCGCTCAAAACCCAGCAGTTCTTCAACCGTCAGGGTGAAAAGATCCGCCGGGGATTTTACGCGACCGCTGGTGACCAGCTGTTCTATCCACTTTTGCCCGACGCCGGAAATATCAAGCCCTGCCTTGGAGACAAAATGGCTGATGGCCCGCAGGCGGATGGCGGGACAGGCCATATTTTCGCAACGCCAGGCGGCTTCGCCTTCCTCACGGTAGGCGGGCTGCCCGCAGGCAGGGCAACTGTGCGGGAAGGCATATTCTTCCGTGCCTTGCGGGCGTTTATCAAGCACAGGGCCCACCACTTCGGGGATCACGTCGCCAGCGCGGCGCACCATGACTGTATCGCCCACGCGCACATCACGGCTGCGTATTTCGTCCTCATTGTGCAGGGTCGCACGGGAGACCATAACGCCGCCCACGGCTATGGGCTCAAGCACAGCCACAGGCGTCAGCACGCCTGTGCGGCCCACCTGGATTTCAATATCCTTCAAAAGGGTCTGCGCCTGCTCGGCGGGAAACTTGAAGGCAACGGCAAAACGCGGCGCGCGCGCCGTGAAGCCAAGAGCCTGCTGGGCCTCAAGATTGTCCAGCTTTGCCACTGCGCCGTCAATCTCCATCCTGAACTGCGGCCTGTGCTCCCTGACCCATTGGGCATAGTCTTCCACAGCCTGGACGCTCTCGCACAATTTGCCGTCGGGCGGTGTAAGAAACCCGTATTCCCTGAGCCGAGCCATGGCTTCAGATTGCAGCGTACAGGCCGGGGCAGGCTGCCACCTCGCCTCGCCAAGGCTGTACGCCAGAAAGCGCAGGGGCCGTGAAGCGGTGATGGAAATGTCAAGCTGGCGCAGGGTTCCGGCGGCGGCATTGCGGGGGTTGGCAAAGGTTTTCAGTCCCAGGGCCTCCTGCTTTTCGTTGAGAGCGGCAAAATCCTTTTTGTACATGACAACTTCGCCACGCACCTCCAGCCGGGAAGGAAAAGGCCCAGGCCCCGCAAGGCGCAGGGGCACGGTGCGGATGGTGCGCACGGCCTCGGTGACCACTTCGCCTATCTCGCCGTCACCTCGGGTGAGGGCCTCCTGCATGGTGCCGTCAACGTAGATGATTTCCAGAGCCAGCCCATCAAGCTTGGGGTCGCACCAGAAGCCTGACGGCAGGGGGCCGTTACTATCTGCATCCCAGGCGCGGCGCATGCGCTCGGCAAAATCCTGCCACTGCTCCAGGGAGAACACGTTGTCCAGACCGTACATCTGGCGGCTGTGCGCCTTTTTGGCAAGCCCGTCGATGAGCTTGCCGCCCACGCGCAAGGTGGGCGAATGGGGCGAGCGCAGTTCGGGCCAGCGGTCTTCCAGGGCCTGCAGTTCGCGAAACAGGGCGTCGAACTGATCGTCGCTGATTTCGGGTTTGTCCTTAGTATGATAGAGATAGTTGTGCCGTTCAAGCTCCGCCGTGAGCCATTGGACGCGGCGGCGCTCTTCGGCTGTGGGGCCGGTGGAAAAGAGGCTGTATTGGGACTGCCCGCCCTGATCGTTGGTATGCTGCGACATGAAAAACCCTGTGCGGCTGCTGGCAAGCCTGATGCTGCGAGAGCCTTTTTGTCCGCGCCGTCAGCGCTCGCGCGGTTCCATAATAAACGGGGGAAAAGCGGTGGGCATCGCGCCCCGCCGTTATTACAGGCGATTTACGGCCTGACTGACGCGTATGCCCTGTCCAACCGCCTAAAACCCAAAACCAGTAAAAGTTTTAGGGGGTGGGGGCGTGGGGGAGGAGACCCTTTTTCAAAAGGGGCCCTCCCCCACAAAGCATTTCAAAGGAAACGCTGATTTATTCCGTTTGGCTGTGTTGCTTCACTTTTTTTAAAACAGTCGAGGACGGAAGAGTCCACTCCTGCTTCAAAAAAAGTTCGCGCCTTGCCAAACGAAACAACTGCGCGTTTCCAAAAGGCTCTTTAATTAGTGTTTTCTTAAATGCTCTAATCGGGCAAAGCAATCAAGCGCGCCCGCAACACCCGGATGCGGTCACGCAGCTGGGCGGCCTGCTCAAACTCCAGGTCACGTGCGGCCTGGCGCATTTCTTTTTCAAGCCTGGCCACCAGCAGGGCCGTATCCTCGGCGGTAAGAGGAACGGCGTCCGGTTCCTGCCCTTTGCCCTTGCCACGGCCCTTGCCGCGCCCGCGTGAAGCGCCATCTTCCACATACAAACTATCCAGCGGAGATTCAAGGCTTTTCCGTGTGCTGGTCGGCGTGATGCCGTGTTCTTCGTTATGCGCCGTCTGTCTGGCGCGGCGGCGCGCTGTTTCGTCCATGGCGGCCTTCATGGAATCCGTCATCTTGTCGGCGTACAGAATGACCCGGCCCTGAGCATTACGCGCGGCGCGGCCAAATGTCTGGATAAGCGAACCTGTGGAACGCAAAAAGCCTTCCTTGTCGGCATCCAGAATGCAGACCAGAGACACTTCGGGGATGTCCAGGCCCTCGCGCAAAAGGTTGATGCCCACCAGCACGTCAAACTCGCCCATGCGCAGGGCGCGGATAATCTGCATGCGCTCGAGGGTGTCGATGTCGGAGTGGAGATAGCGCGCGCGCACCCCCATATTGCAGCAGTATTCCGTCAGGTCTTCGGCCATGCGTTTGGTCAGGGTGGTCACTAGCACCCGCTCGCCCCGGCTGACGCAGCCACGGCACTCTCCCAGCAGGTTTTCCATCTGGCCCTTGGTGGGACGCACCTCCACCACGGGGTCAACAAGCCCTGTGGGCCGGATGATCTGCTCGGCCACAATGCCCTGCGCCTGATCGCGTTCGTACTTGCTCGGCGTGGCCGACACATAGACCACCTGATTGAGCAGGGCCGTGAACTCGTTGAACTGCAATGGTCTGTTGTCCAGGGCCGATGGCAGGCGAAAGCCGTAGTCCACAAGGGTGGTCTTGCGCGAGCGGTCGCCCTTGTACATGGCCCCCACCTGCGGGACGGTAATGTGCGACTCGTCCACGAACAGAAGAAAATCCTTGGGAAAGTAGTTGAGCAGGCATGAGGGCGGTTCGCCCGCCACACGGCCGTCAAGGTGGCGTGTATAGTTTTCGATGCCGTTGCAGTAGCCAAGCTCTTCAATCATTTCAAGGTCAAGCTGGGTGCGCTGTTCAAGGCGCTGGGCCTCCACAAGCTTGCCCTGCTCTTTGAACAGAATAAGCCGCTCCGCCAGTTCGTCGCGGATGTCGCTGGCGGCGCGCTTGAGGTTGTCCTGCGCGGACACAAAGTGGCTGGCCGGGTACAGCACCGTTTTGGACACATCCGCCAGCACTTCGCCAGTGAGCGGGTCAATTTCGCGCATGGCGTCGATATCGTCACCAAAAAAATCCAGCCGCAGGGCGCGTTCGTGATGGTAGGCCGGGATGATTTCAAGGGCGTCGCCGCGCACGCGGAAGGTGCCGCGGTGGAAGTCGTAGTCATTGCGCTCGTAATGCACTTCCACAAGGCGCGAGATGAGTTTGTCCATGGGAAAATGCTGGCCCACCTCAACGGGAATGACCATCTTGGCGTAGTATTCGGGCGAGCCAAGGCCGTAGATGCACGAGACAGAGGCCACGATGATGACGTCGCGCCGCGTGAGCAGGGCGTGGGTGGCGGCGTGGCGCAGCTTGTCGATGTTGTCGTTGATGGCAGAGTCTTTTTCAATATAGGTGTCAGAGGCAGGCACATAGGCTTCTGGCTGGTAATAGTCGTAATAGCTGACAAAGTACTCCACGGCATTGCGCGGAAAAAGCGCGCGGAATTCGCCGTACAGCTGGGCGGCCAGGGTCTTGTTGGGCGCAAGCACCAGGGCCGGACGATTGCAGCGGGCAATGACATTGGCCATGGTAAAGGTCTTGCCGGAGCCCGTGACGCCCAGAAGCACCTGCGCGGGCACCCCTGCCTGAATATTGCTCACCAGTTCGTCAATGGCCGTGGGCTGGTCGCCTGTGGGAACATAGGATGTTTCCAGGCTGAAAGGGGTTGAGGACTTGTCTTCCATCATGTTCTGTTTTGGGGTAAGAGGGTGTGAAATAATACGCTAACCACGGGAAGTGCTATGGAAAAGATCATCGTGCCCACGCAGTATGACCTGCCGCTGGACAGATTCTACATTGTGGCTGTTACGCTTAATACCTTCAAGGGCCGCCGTCATGTGGACGTGCAGGTTTTTCGGCCCAACGGCAGTGATGAAGAGATGGAAGCCCTGCGCGGCCTTGGCCTGGTGGCTCCCCCCGACCCGTCCATTCCGGCCGAAGTGCTTCAGGGCGCTACGGAAGAAGCCGCCCTGCGCTGTATTCTCGAAGCCTTCACTGCCGAAGAAAGCCGCGCCCTGGCGGACTACCTTGAGCAGCGCTACGCCGATCATATCGAAAAAATCACCGTCTGTCCGATGGACATACCCGTTCCCATGGGCGTAGCGCCCCTGGCGGGCATTACCGAAGGCAAGAGCACGGGCTTCATCCGTTTTGAAACCGTGCGCGACTACCCTCTGCCCTTCGTGGCGCACGGGTATTACGATCTGGAAGCCCACGCTCCGCTGGACAGCGAATAGTCATAGCGTTCACGCCAGGGCTGCCAGACCTGCTCGTCAGTCACCTTGTGGAGTGCATCCCCGCAGATGACATGCTCCGTTGAGGGCAGTCCGACGCCGGGTTCCGCATCCGCAGGGGGCGCCAGAGCTTGCCGCAGCCTTTGCATAAAGACCTCTCGAGGCAGAAGAACCCCGCCCATCTTCATGATGTGCGGGGTTTCCTGCTGGCAATCCAGCAAGGTCACGCCGCGCAGGCGCAGCAGGCCCACAAGACCGCCCAGGGCCGCGCGCGAGGCCTCGGAAACAACATGAAACATGGATTCGCCAAAAAACACCCTGCCAAAGCCCACGCCGTACAGGCCACCGGCCAGTTCTCCATCGCGCCAGGCCTCCACGCTGTGGGCAAAACCCAAGGCGTGCAGGCGGTCATAGGCCTCAATCATGGCAGGCGTGAGCCATGTGCCGCCGTGGGGCGTGCGCGCCTGGGCGCAGGCCCGTATGACCCTGCCAAAGGCCGCGTCAAGGGTGAGTTCAAAGGGCTTTTGCCGTAAGGCGCGGGCACTGCGGGCAGGAAGGCGAAAATCCTCCAGCGGCAGCACGCATCGCGGATTTGGCGACCACCAGAGTATGGGCTGCCCGGTCTCGTACCAGGGAAAAATCCCCCGGCTGTAGGCCGCCAGCAAGCGCTCAGGCCGCAGATCGCCCCCAAAGCAGAGCAGGCCGTCTTCACGGGCCGCTTCAAGCGGAGGAAACTGGGCGGCCAGTGCCGCGAAGATGGTCTCCACAGCCGGCCGCCCCCTTATCAAACCTTGCTCTTGGGCGGCTTTTTGGCTGCTTTTTCACTTTTTGCAGCGCCAGCCTTGCCCTGGGTTTCAGTCTTGCCCTGGGTTTCCGTCGTGGTCGAAGAGCCTGCTTTACTCCTGGCGCGGGACTTGCCGCCGGATTTACCGGGCTTGCCAGCCTTGCCCTTGGCGTTGCCGGGCTTACCGGACTGTCCCGATTTGGCCGACAAACCTGATTTACCGGATGTGCCAGTCGTGCCCTTGGCGCTGACGGACTTTTCAGTCGTGCCGGCAGCGGCGGATTTGGCGCTTTTGGCCTTTTTGGCAGTGGCCGCCCTGGCGGGCGTCTTTGCTGCCGCACCAATCGCTTCGAGCACAAGCGCGTCATTCACAACATCAAGCCGCGCGCTGCCCCCCTTGGCGAGCGAACCGAACAGCAGTTCGTGAGCCAGTTTGTCTTCCAGCTCCGTGCGCAGCAGACGCCGCAGCGGCCTTGCGCCCATGGTGGGGTCAAAGCCCTTGCGGGCCAGCCATTGCCGGGCGCTCGTGCTCAGATCAAGCTGCACGTTCCGCTGTTCAAGGCTGTGGGTGATCTCCCCAACAAACTTGTCCACGATGCGCAGCATCATGTCCTCGGTCAGGCTGCCAAAAGGCACGAGGGCGTCGAGCCTGTTGCGGAATTCGGGGCTGAAGGTATTTTCCACAGCCTTGAGGCCCTTGTGGGCCGCATCCTGCCGCGACGCGCCGCCGAACCCCATGGCCGGACGCGACATGTCGAAGGCCCCGGCATTGGAGGTCATGATCAGGATCACGTGCGAGAAATCCGTTTTTCTGCCCGTATTGTCGGTCAGGGTGGCGTAATCCATCACCTGCAGCAGCACGTTGAAGATGTCGGGGTGCGCCTTTTCCACTTCGTCCAGCAACACTACGGAATACGGAGCCTTGCGCACGGCCTCGGTGAGCAGGCCGCCCTGGTCAAAGCCCACATAGCCTGGAGGCGCGCCGATAAGACGCGACACCGAATGCTTTTCCATATATTCGCTCATGTCATAGCGCAAAAATTCCACGCCCATGAGCTTGGCAAGGCTGCGGGCCACTTCCGTCTTGCCCACGCCAGTGGGGCCGTAGAACAAAAAGGCTCCTGCCGGGCGCTGCTCCTGCCCAAGACCTGCACGGGCGCGCAGAATGGCCCGCACCGTAAGCTCGATGGCCGGATCCTGACCGAACACAAGCTCCTTGAGGTCTTTTTCAAGCGACGCAAGACGGTTGCGTTCCGTGCCGGATACGGTACGCACGGGAATGCCCGCCATACGCGCCACAATGCGTTCCACGTCGGCCACGCCCACCGTGGGGCGCGCCGTTTTGCCGCCCGCAGCGGATTTGCCGCTCGCAGGCTGTTTGCGAGCGCCGGTCTGTACGCCACGCCCAAGACGGACGGCAGCGCCGGATTCGTCCAGCACGTCAATGGCCTTGTCAGGCAGCAGGCGATCGCGCACATGCCGGGCCGTCAGATCTACCATGGCCTTGATGGCCGTCGGACTGTACTTGACCTTATGGAAGTCGGCATAGCGCTTTTCAAGCCCCTGAAGGATGGCGAGGCATTCCTCAATGTTCGGTTCCGTAAGGTCTATGCGCTGGAACCGCCGGGCCAGGGCACGGTCTTTTTCAAAATGGTTGCGAAACTCTTCATAGGTCGTGGAGCCGATGCAGCGCAGATCGCCGTTGGCCAGCATGGGCTTGAGCAGGTTGGAGGCGTCCATGGAGCCGCCTGATGTGGAGCCTGCCCCCACAATGGTGTGAATTTCGTCAATAAACAAAATGGCGTCCGGGATTTCCATCAAACGCTGCACCACAGCCTTGAGGCGGCTTTCAAAGTCGCCCCTGTAGCGGGTGCCCGCCAGCAAAAGCCCCATGTCCAGGGCGAACAGCTGGGCCTTGGCGAACATTTCCGGCACGTTGCCCTCAACAATGCGCAAAGCGAGCCCCTCGGCCAGGGCAGTCTTGCCCACGCCGGGATCGCCCACAAAAAGCGGATTGTTTTTGCGGCGACGGCACAGCACTTCCACCGCGCGGTCAAGCTCGTTCACGCGGCCCACCAGGGGGTCTATCTTGCCCTCGCGGGCGCGGGCGGTAAGGTCAACGGCATACTGGGCCAAAGGATCGGCCTTGCCTTCCTTGTCATCAGCGTCGCCGCCCTGGCCAGCGCCCGTGGAGCCGCCGCCTTCGTCCATGCCGTGCGACACGAACGTCAGCACATCCAGGCGCTCCACACCCTGCTTGCGCAGATAGTAGTGGGCATAGCTTTCTTCTTCGTCCATGATGGAAATGAGCAGATCGCCCAGTTCCACGGTGTCGCGACCGGCGGAACGGATATGGTTCAAGGCGCGTTCAAGCACGCGCTGTACGCCTTCTGTCTGGGCCACCTCGTAGTTGCCGGCCAGAGGCACGACTTCCATTTCGCGGTTAAAAAATTCTTCAAGCTGCTCGCGCAGCACGGCCACACTGGCCCCGCTGCCCTCAAGCAGAATACGCCCGCGCATGCTGTTGGTGAGAGCAAAAAGAACATGCTCCACGGTCAGCAGGTCGTGGCGACGCCGGTGCGCTTCCATAAGGGCGTCACGAATGACGCTTTGAACACTCTTGCTCAACATAGGCATCTCAATAAATTTTTTCCATGGTGCATTTGAGGGGGAATCCCGCAGCTTTGGCTGCCTGATGAACCCTTTTCACCTTGGTCTCAGCTACTTCATGGGTGTATACACCACACTGTCCCACGCCTTGCTGGTGTATCTTCAGCATGATGACGGTGGCCTCTTCCGTGGACTTACAAAAGATGCTGCATAACACAGCCACCACAAAGTCCATACTGGTGTAATCATCGTTGTGCAGGAGCACCCGATAGCGGTCGGGCTCCTTCAATTTTTTTTCCACAATGACCTGGCTTTCGCCGCCATTCTGGTTCTCGTTAGAAACGGGCATGCAATTGCTCCACGGCACAAGTATTCAGCACTGTTCAGGGATCAAGGGGCAGTCTCCATCCGGCAGCCCCAGCTGCCGCCGCCATGCCCGCCTTTGCGTTTCGTCAAACACAAAGGATCGACTGGATGGCAGGTTGTTGCGGTGCAGCCAATCCTGATGCAGCTGATGATAATTCTTGGTACTGATCGCCACCTTGTCAAGGCCCAGGCTTTTTTGAACGGCATTGATGGCCTCTGCCGGGCCTTCCAGTTCCGCCCCCTGCATGAAGGACAGAATATCCAGTTCCACTTCCACGCCCTGCAACCGCCAGGGCTCGCGGACCTTCTCATAACGCGCGGCAGGGCTGTAGCCAAGGCCTTCAAGGATATGGCGCATGACTGTGGCATCGGCCACCCCAACCTCGCGCTCATCGCGCACCTTGCAGTGTTCCGCCCCGGTGGGGGCCGCAACGGGCAGCTTGAGGGTCAGTACGCAGCAGGTCTTGTCGGGCCACTCCTGGCTGCGCAGGCGCAGCAGCCGCCCGCTGGAAAAAAGATCGCCCTCCGGCGTGTCGAAAACCGTATTGCTCTCAAAATGCGCGCCAAGACAGCGCGCGCCCTGTTCCCGAAGCCGATTGCGCAGATCGTCCAGATCAACATCCAGAAATTTACGTTCCACTTCCAGAGCCATGACTATTCCTCCGGCCTCTGGCGTCGGTGAAAAAGACGCTGCTGCAGGGCTGCAATGGTGGCAATGCCGCCCTTGTCGTCGCCAGGGTGCACAATTGGGTCAAACCCCAGCCGCCGGGCCTGGGTGAGGCGCAATTCCTGCGCGGCCACAGGGCGTATCTGACCGTTGAGGTCCACCTCGCCCCACAACACGCACTTTTCCGGCAGGGGCACGTCATAATATGACGAAAGCACGGCGGCCACCAGCGCAAGGTCCAGCCCTGGCTCGTTGAGTTTCATGCCGCCGCCCACCTTGGCATAAATATCCACCTGCCCGAAATTGAGTTTAAGACGTTTTTCCAGAACAGCCAGCAGCAGGTGCAGCCGTCCCACGTCAAAACCGAGGGCCGCCCGGCGCGGAATGCTCAAAAAGGTTCGGGATACAAGGGCCTGCACTTCGACGGCAAGCGGGCGCTGGCCATCCACGGCCATGACCACGGCTGTGCCGGAAAGCGAGGCGTCGCGCTGGCCCAGAAAGAATGTGGAAGGATCGTCAACGATCTGCATGCCCTGCTGCCCCATGCGGAAAACCAGCAGTTCCTCGTTGGGGCCAAAGCGGTTCTTGAACACGCGCAGCAGACGGAACATCTGACGGCGGTCGCCTTCAAGCGAAATGACCGTGTCCACCATATGTTCCAGCAGGCGCGGCCCGGCGAGCACGCCGTCCTTGGTCACGTGCCCCACCAGAATGAGTGTGCAGCCGAGGCGTCGGCAGACTTCCAGCAGGGAGGTAGCCACAGCGCGCACCTGACTGACGTTGCCCGGCAGGCCCTCGGCCTCAAGGCTGGTGAGGGTCTGCACCGAGTCCACCACAAGCAGGGCCGGATTCTGCGCGTTGGCGGCCTCCACCACGTCTTCCACACGGGACGTGGCCAGCGCCAGCAGGTTTGCGTCAAGCATGCCAAGGCGCTCCGCCCGGCCCTTGATCTGCGGCAAGGACTCTTCGCCACTGGCGTAGAGCACGGGACGGTCTCTGCCGGCCATCTCTGCGGCCACAAGCCCTGCCACCTGCAATAAGAGCGTGGATTTTCCTATGCCGGGTTCGCCGCCCACAAGGATGGCCGCTCCGGGCACAAGCCCGTTGCCAAGCACCCTGTCCAGTGCCTGCAGGCCGCTGCCGTAGGGTTCGTAGCCGGAATCCTCCACGTCGCGCAGGGATACGGGGCGCCCGGCAGCGGGCTCGCCACCTGCAGATACAGACGCGCGCGCCTTGCCTACGGAGCGCGCCTGTACGGACGCTTGCAAAGTGTTCCACTCATGGCAGCCGGGGCACTGCCCCCGCCATTGCATGGTCTGTGCTCCGCATGAGGAGCATACATATATTTCACGTAGTTTCGCCATGATTCAAGACTACGGAAAAAGTCCAGGTGGCGCAAGCTGGCGGCATGCCGCCACATACCCTTTATCCCCACCCACATAGCGGGTAGCTTCCTGTTTCGCGCACGGGCCCGCTCAAAATGGCTAAAGCGTAAAAAAAGCGCGGCCCGGATGCTACATCCGGGCCGCGCAAAAAGAATACGGCCTGCAAGCCACCCGCAGCCCTCAAGCTGCCGGGCTTGTCAGACGTCTACTGGGCTTTCGCCGCCTCCTTATCCTGCGCAGGCACATCCTTGACGTCAACAATCCGCACGCCAAACTCGGCGATGCCCTCCGGCGGCGCATAAAACAGCACCATAAAGGGAACCTCGCCGCCACGCGGCACATTGGTATTGTTGGTCAGAATCTCCACCTTGTTGTTGAGGAAGGATTCCATTTCCTTTTCGCTCAACACCTGCAACTGGAAAAGTGAAAGCTGTACGCCGCCCAGCTGCTTCTTGGTGGCCAGCGGTTTTTTATCCTTGTCGTAAATGGCCGCCTCAACAGACACCAGTTCCTTGGGATCAGGAAATTCGTTAACGACCTTGCCTTCAATGACAAAGACCTTGCCGACTTTTTCATTATCCACATAGTACTGGCGCACATTGCGCATGGTGAGCAATTCCACCTTTTTGGCCAGTTCCTGCTCTGTGGGCGGGCTAGCCGGGGCGGCGGCAAAATACTTGAAATACCCATAGCCGCCGCCAGCGCATACCAGAACCAGCAGCAGCGCTCCCAAGATTTTTCCAAGCCGACCCCGCCCCTTGACCGGCATGTCCGGCAACGGGCCCTGAGTCGCAAGCTGTTCCGCCGGGTCAAAAGCAAAAACAGTTTTGCACACCGTGCAGCGCAGCTTTGTACCCGCTTTGGCAAACTGCTCCGGCAGGTTAAAGCGGCTTGAGCAATTGGGACATCTTACTTCCATGCCGTTACTCCCCAAAACCGTATCCGGCAGTCATAACAACAGGATTTTATTCAGGTATGATCTCGAAAATACCGGGCAGATTACGATAGTGTTCTGCATAATCGAGGCCATAACCAACAATGAAACCCTCTGTCAGCTTGAAGCCGGCAAAGTCAACGTGTACGTCAATTTCGCGCCTTTCATTCTTGTCGACCAGGGCAGCCAAACGCAGGCTGCGGGCCTTGCGGGCGGCAAACTGCCCGAGCAGAAAGCGCATGCTGTACCCGCTGTCCACTATGTCTTCCACTATCAGCACATGCTTGTCGCAAATGTCAATCTCTACATCCTTGTTGAAAATGACATGCTTGGTGGAGGACGCTGACTTGCCGTAGCTGGACAGGCGCACAAAATCCAGCTCCAGATTCTTATTGTGCAAAGCGCGTACCAGATCGCTGAAGAAGACAAAGCCGCCCTTGAGAACACATACGGCCACCAAGGGTTCCTGGCCATAATGGGCGTCAATTTCAGCTGCCAGTTCTTTTACTCTTTGGGCTATCAGTTCCGCGCTGTATACGATTTTCAATTCTTTGACTTTGATCTCATGCCCACCCTTCGACATCTGATCCTCCGGCACGGGCCGCGCTGGCGACCCCGTTTTCAGGGGCCGTGGCGTTTGCCGGCTCCAGTGCAAAATATCCGCGTCGTTTCGCGCGGCCGGAACAGCAGACGCAATGCGCTTCTGCCATTCCTTGTAAAAGTGCCATTACGCCCTGGCCTCAAAATGGGCAACGCAGACGGCGCAACCCTTCACCATCGTGAACATGAAAACCGTTCCCGAATTTTCCTATTTTTGCTCAAGCAGCTTATTAAATACCATTTCCAGCATCTCGGTATCGGCTATGCCGGGTTCGGATATGACCCTCTGGCCGCTTTTGGCGTAAAAAACATTGTGCGGGATGCTGCTGACCTGGAATGCCTTGGTGATGTCGCGCCCAGCCATATACACAGGATAATCCATATTCATTGTTTTCATGAAGGGAGCAACCACCTTGGAGTCTTCGTCCACTGAAAGACTGATGATGACCACGCCCTTGTCTGCGTATTTTTTGTTCACGGCCACAAGATCGGGCACTTCCACCCGGCAGGGGGGGCACCATGTGGCAAAAAAGTTGAGCATAACGACCTTGCCCTTGTTCTTGGCCAGAAGATCCATCAATCCGGCAAGGTTAAGGGAAGGCACAGATGAAGAAGGAGCAGATGAAGTGACCTGCGCCGCCGCAAAGGCTGCGCAGGGCAACATCAGGCAAAGCAAGAGGGGAAGGATAATTTTTTTCATATGATACCTTGATGAGTTTTGAACCCATATATACCGTCAACAGTTACATGCCGCCCATGACTGCCTGCGGACGCCCGGCATGACTACGCCCACGCATCAAGTCAGTCTACATAAAATTTTTGGCAGCCCGCACAGCCCCAACCGCGTCGGCGCAGTATGCGTCCGCCCCGATGGAATCGGCAAAAGCCTGGGTAACGGCCGCGCCGCCCACCATGACCTTGATCGGCAGTCCTTTTTCCTTCACGATCTGTATGGTGTCTTCCATACGTACCATGGTGGTGGTCATCAAGGCCGACAACCCGATAATACTCGCCTTATGCTCCAGGGCGCAAGCAACGATGGTCTCCGCAGGCACGTCCTTGCCCGCGTCGACGACGTCAAAACCGTGGTTGCCCAGCAGCAGGGACACAATATTTTTGCCAATATCATGAATGTCGCCCTCCACCGTGGCCATAACGACAACAGGCCTTTCTTCCGGCCCGCGCCCGGCTTCGAGCAGGGGTTTCAGGTGGGCGAAGGCCGTCTGCATGGTCTCCGCTGCGCGGATAAGCTGGGGCAAAAAATATTCGCGCCTTTCATAGCGCGCGCCCACCTCTGTGATGGCCGGGATAAGCACATTCTGCACAAGGCTGAAAGGTTCCGCACCGCTCTTGAGTTCGGCCTCAAGCAGGGGCAGCACATTTTCCCTGTCGCCGTTAAGTACGGCCTCCCCCAGGCTTTTGGCCGCTCCCCCGCCGCCCTGGCGTTGCAGCACACTGCCCTCGCCCGGTTTCCAACCGGCATATCCTGAAATAAAGGAAGCCGCGTGCGGGTCATGCTCACCCAGAACCTTGAGCGCGTCAGCCGCCTCACGCAGGCGCTGCGCCGAAGGATTGGCAATGCAGGAGGAAAGCCCGGCCCCGGCCGCATACGCCAGAAATGTGGCATTGAGCAGATCGCGCGCGGGCAGGCCGAAAGAAAGGTTGGAAAGGCCCAGGGTGGTGGGCAGCCCCTCACTGGAGCACCAGCGCGTCATTTCAAGGCACTGGCGCGCGCCGTCCGGGCTGGATGAAACCGCCAGGGCAAGAATGTCTACCATCATGAGGCGACGCGGTATGCCCAGCAGTTCGGCGCGCCGGATCAGGCTTTCCACAGTGCGAATGCGGTCGGCGGCCTTTTCGGGCAGGGTCGCCCCTTCAATGGGCAACAGGATGAAGGGCGCGCCATAGTCGCGGCACAGCGGCCCCAGCCGTTCCATACGGTCGGCTTCGCCGCTGATGGAGTTCACCAGAAAGGAACCGGGACAGTACGGAAGGGCATTGGCAATGGCCTGCGCATTGGGCGAGTCCACAGAAAGCGGCACGGTAAGCCGCCCCACGAGCCTTTGAACCAGTTCCGGCAGCAGGGTTGTTTCATCCACCAGGGGCGCGCCCACGTTGACGTCCAGCACGCTTGCGCCAGCCTCAAGCTGGGCATCGGCAAACTGCATGGCCGTGTCAAAGCGGCCTTCCTGCAATTCCAAGGTAAGCTGCTTTTTGCCAGTGGGGTTGATGCGCTCGCCAATGATGGCCAGAGGCTGCCCCGTGCCGATGCGCACCAGTTGCGAGCGGCTCGTGAGGCTGATGCCCTTGCGCTCGACC
Source organism: Desulfovibrio sp. (assembly GCF_034006445.1). Lineage (NCBI taxonomy): Bacteria > Pseudomonadati > Thermodesulfobacteriota > Desulfovibrionia > Desulfovibrionales > Desulfovibrionaceae > Desulfovibrio > Desulfovibrio sp. Next base: position 295,506 of record NZ_JAVESS010000002.1, read on the forward strand.
TTGGGCGCGCGGATTTCGCCCAGGCCCTGCAGGGCTTGCGTCAGCGCCGCCAGATGGTCGGGGGTGGTGCCGCAGCAGCCGCCGAGCACCTGCGCGCCCATGTGGGCAAAGGGGGCTGTTTTTTGGGCAAAGCCATCCGGCCCCAGAGGAAATACCGTTTGCGCGCCGCGCAGTTCGGGCAGCCCGGCATTGGGTTCGGCCATGACGGGGCAGGCGCAGACGCCCAGAAGTTCCGCCACCACGGGTTCCATCTGTACCGGCCCGAGGCTGCAGTTGGTTCCCACCACATCCACACCCATATTCTGCATGGTCTCGGCGAAGATGGTGGGCGTGGAGCCTGTAAGGCTGACGCCCTGCTCAAACGTCATTGAAACCATTACCGGCAAGTCGCATTCCTGCCGGGCGGCCACCACCGCCGCTCTGGCCTCGGCCAGATCGAACTGGGTTTCAATAAAGATGAGATCCACCCCGCCTGCCACAAGGCCCCGGATCTGTTGGGCAAATGCCTCAATAAGCTCACGGGGTTCCACAGGGCCGAGGGGCTTTATGAAGTGCCCGGTGGGGCCCACATTGCCAGCCACAAAAACCGGGCGATCCCCCGGACGGGGCACGTCTGCGGCGGCAGCCCGCGCAACAGTGGCCATGCGCTTGTTGAATGCAAAAACATCCATTCCTTTCGGAAGCTTGTAGGAATTCCCGCCAAAGGTGCAGGAGGTCAGAATATCAACCCCGGCCTTGAGGTAGGAAGCATGGATCCCCCGCAGGATATCTGGGTTTTCCATACAGAATTCTTCGGGGCTTGTGCCTGCGGGAAGACCCGAAGCCTGGAGCATGGTGCCCATGGCCCCGTCCAGAAAAAGAGGACGTTTCGCGCAGAGCGCTTGTCTGAATGTCATGGATGCCGCCACCTTGGCCGTCATATGTAAAAAAACTTGAGGGGCGTCAGCCCCTGTTTCCGTGCAAAGCCCGTCTTTGCTTTCCGGACATAATGCCTGTATGCTGTAAACATGTCCCCAAGGCTCCAGACCGTTCCGGACAGACAAAAGCCTTCGTGACCTCCGGAAACCGCACAACATCCAGAAGGATCTGAGACGGCGTGCCGGACAGATCCCTTGACATGGTCGCACACCCAGAGGGGATATGGTTGGCCTTTCAGTACTGAATAATATTGAAAAGAACAAACCAAAACTATAGCATACAGACATTGCAGCGCCTTTTTAGAGCGCCAATGACTGAGTATGGATAAAATGAAAAAAAATAGCAAGATAGCCTTCAACACGGCCAAGGCCGCCCCAAAGACGGTGAAGGGCGAAAAAAATACGCCCCAGGTTGGGGTTGTAGAAATTCTTGATGTGCCCAAAAAACCCAAGGCTTCCAAAGGTTCGGCCCGGAGCGGTTCCAGCGCCCGGCCCTCCGCCAGGGCTTCGGAAAAAACGGCTTCCAGCCCGGACGCCGCCCCCCATCAAGGCAACAGGAAAAAAAAGCTCGCGCCCATTGCGCCTGATGACGAAAGCCTCCATGACGGCCCGGTGCTTGACGTGGACGAACTGGAACCCGCCGACGAACACGACGACGACGATGAACTTGAACTTGAGTCCCACGACGATCAGGATGATATCCTTGATACCGCTCTGGACGTGGACATGGACGAGCCCCCCCTGCCCCTTGAAGAAGGCCCGGAAGGCGGCGTCCCTGCGCCCGCGTCCACCCGTCTGCCTGCGGTAGGCACACGCGACAGTCTGCACCTGTACCTGCGGGAAATGAGCAAATTTCCCATGCTCAAGCCCGATGAAGAGCACGAGCTTGCCTTGCGCGTGCGCGACCATAACGACGCGGACGCGGCCTTTCGCCTTGTGTCGTCACATCTGCGGCTGGTGGTGCGCATTGCCATGGATTTTCAGCGCCGCTGGATGCAGAACGTGCTTGATCTTGTGCAGGAAGGCAACGTGGGCCTCATGCGCGCGGTCAACAAGTTTGACCCGGACAAGGGCATCAAGTTTTCCTACTACGCCTCGTTCTGGATCAAGGCCTACATTCTCAAGTTCATCATGGACAACTGGCGCATGGTCAAAATCGGCACCACCCAGGTGCAGCGCAAACTGTTCTACAATCTGAACCGCGAACGCCAGAAGCTTGTCATGCAGGGTTTTGACCCTGACGCGGCCATGCTGTCGGAGCGCCTTGGCGTGACCGAAGACCAGATCAACGAGATGGATCAGCGGCTGGCTTCATCCGACATGTCGCTGAACGCGCAAGTGGGTGAGGAGTCTGGCGGGGCCACCCGCATGGACTTTCTGCCTGCTCTCGGCCCTGGCATTGAAGACAGCCTGGCCTCTGACGAAATCGCGGGGCTTGTGCGGTCAAAACTCAAAACCATCATACCCAAGCTCAATGAAAAAGAGCTGTACATCCTGCACAACAGGTTGCTGACAGATGAGCCGATTACCTTGCGCGAGATAGGCGAACGGTATAATATAACAAGAGAGAGAGTGCGCCAGCTTGAGGCACGACTGGTGGAAAAAATCGGCCAGCACATGAAGAATGATATAGAAGACTTCTCCGATCACTGGATTCAATCCTAAGCATCACGGATACAGTCCGCAATGAAACGTAAGCACCTAGCGCTCTTTTGCGCCTTGACTCTGGCCGCCGCTACCTCCTTTTCCCTTCTTGGCTGCGGGGGCTGTGCTGGCACCAAGGCTGCCGCCGAAAAAAACGCTGCCGTGGGCGACGCCTGCCCAACAGCACTGCGCAATGTCGAAGTGCGCCAGCCAGAAGAGCACCTTTCGCCTGATGCCAGAAGCACCTATGCTTTTCTGCTCTATTCACAGGCGCTCAACGCCGAGGACGAAGCCGCCCTTTTGCAGGCCGCGCCACTCATGGCTGCCGCAAAACTGCCGCCCACCATCTGGCTTGAGGGCGGCGTCTGGCTGGTAAGCCGCAAGTCCGAAGGGGCCATTCCCTATCTGGAGCAGGGGCTTTCCGTTGCGCCCGACGACATGTCCCTCAACCTGCTCCACGCCGAAGCGCTTATGGAACAGGGCACGCCGGAGCGCGGCGTGGAACTCATGCGGGCCTATCTGAAAAAGCATCCGGGCTCTCTGGACGCCCGCCTGGAACTGGCCCTGCTGCTGGTGAAAAGCAAGGAATACCCCGAAGCCGAAACCCTGCTCAACAGTGTGGGTTCCAAAGAGCGCACGCCGCTGGTGGACTACTACCACGCCCGCGCCCTCATCGGCATGGGCCGTCAGGCTGACGCCATACCCTTCCTCCAGAAGGCCATCAAAGAAATGCCGGACTTTGTGGAGGCCATGGCCGAACTGGCCTTCATCCACGAACAGCGCTCAGAATTCAAGCCCGCGCGCGCCCTGTACGAAAAACTGCTCAAGCTCAATTTTTCTCCCCAGGACGTGCTGCTGCGGCTCATCAGCCTTTCGCTGCGCATGAACCAGCCCGAAAAAGCCCTGAAATACATGCGCCAGGGGCCGGACACCATACCCTTCAAGTCTACTGTGGCGGGCCTGTTCATCGGCTCGCGCCACTACCTTCAGGGCGAAACGCTGCTCAAGCAGATTGCCGCCAAGGACAACGCCCCTGATGACGTATATCTTTTGCTGGCTGATCTGAACTATGAACAGCGCCGCGATCTGCCCATGGCCCTTTCATGGCTGGACAAAATCCCGCCCAACAGCAAGGCCGCGCCCAGAGCGGCGGCGCTGCGCATAGAACTGCTTGGCGAAGCGGGCAAGGAGCAGGAAGCCCTGACCGTGACACGGCAGGCCCAAAAACAGTTTGAGGACGCGCCCCAGTTCTGGGAACTGGAAATCCGCCTGTTGGCGCGTCAGAAGCAACTGCCCCAGGCCCTTGAGGTGGCGCGCAAGGCCGCCAAAAAGTGGCCTGACAGTGCGGAGATGGCCTTTCTTCTGGGCTCCCTGCTGGACGAAACCGGCGACAAGAATGAAGCCTTCAAGGTTATGGAACACATAATCACCCTGCATCCGGAAAATTATCAGGCCCTCAACTACGTGGGCTATACGCTGGCGCAAGAAAACCGCGATCTTGAAAAAGCCCTGAGTCTGCTCATCAGGGCTGACGAGCTTTCCCCCGATCAGTCCTATATTGTGGATTCCCTGGCCTGGGCTCTTTACAGGCTGGGCAGAAATGAAGAGGCCCTCACGGCCATACGCCGTGCCGTCAAACTCGATGAGCACGTAGACGCTTCCATCTGGGAGCACTATGGCGACATAGCCCTTAAAATGGGGCTCAAAGACGAGGCCCGCACCGCCTATCAGAAGGCGCTGGATCTCAAACCCGCCAATGCGGATGCATTACGGCAGAGGCTTTCACAGTTATGAAAAAATTTCTTGCTCTTTGCTGCCTTTGCAGCCTTGTTCTGCTGACCGCCTGCGCCAAGCAGCCCTCCCTGGAAATGACGCCTGAAGCCCAGGCCAGGCTTGAGGAACGCTGGCAGAAGTTCGCGGCAAGAGGACAGGAC